>NZ_JARTVO010000027.1:0-68644 GCF_029625675.1 Mesorhizobium sp. WSM4884 | reverse complement strand
GGTCTCCTCCGCTGGAGTTAATCACAGCCCAGCTTGGCACATTCGATGCCGCAAGGGGCCGTCCACCCATCATTCTATGGCGAAGCAAGGAGCGGAGCGACGCAGCGCAGACCATAGAATCCTGCCGTTACCTACAGGCGTTGCGCGGGTGCAGAAAAGCTTCGTTCTGCGCCGCCTTGCCCTTCGCGCGAGGTCACGGCATGGATCCTCGGGTCTACGCGTCCGCTTCGCTTCCGCTCCGCCCGTGGATGACGAAGTTCGGACGCTTCGGCCAATTTCCAAGGTTGCGATTTGCTGCTGAAGGAGGTGCCGATGTTCCCTGCGGGTCAGCTACCAACTTGATCGCGAACCTACGCTGGCCGCTTCGCCTTCTTGTGCTTTGCCGGCTTGTCGAACTTCGCCTTGCCGGGCTTCTTCGCCCAGGGCTTCGACTCCGCCGTGCCGGCGGGCCGATGCTCGCCCGGCGCGCGTTTCTCGAACTTGGGCGCATTCTGCTTGCCGCGATGCGGCTTCTTCTCCGGTTTCGGCGGCTGGTAGCCGGCTCTCGAAAGGTCCGGCGTGCCGTCCAGCCGCTTCACCGCAATGCTGCCCTGCAGTTTGCGGTCGGGGCCGATCGCCGCGAGGAACCGGTCGGCCCAGTCGGCCGCGACCTGGACGAAGGTTTCCTCCGGCTGCATCTTGATGGCGCCGATCTCGCGCTTGGAGATGTTGCCGGTGCGGCACAGCATCGGGATCAGCCAGCGCGGTTCGGCATTCTGCCGGCGTCCCACCGACAGCGAGAACCAGACGCTGTCGCCGAAATCATCGCGGCGGCTGGGTGCTTCGTCCCTGCGCGCGAACTTTTCTTTCGACGGAGCGAACGGCGCGACGTCGAGCAGCTCCTCGGGCGCCGAGCGGCTGCCGCGGCAGAGCCGCACGAAGGCGGCAGCCACCAGTTCGGCGCCATGCCGCTCGAGAAGTGCCGTGGCGAAGTCACGCTCCTCGTCCTTCACCGGCTCGCCGAGAGCCGGATCGGTCAGGATGCGTTCGTCGTCATGCCTCAGCACATCGTCGGCCGAGGGCGGGCTCGCCCAGGTCGCGGTCAGGCCGGCATTGGCAAGCAACCGCTCGGTGCGACGGCGGGCGTTGCCCGGCACGATCAGCGCGCTGACGCCTTTTCGTCCGGCGCGCCCGGTGCGGCCGCTGCGATGCAGCAGCGTCTCCGGATTGGTCGGCAGGTCGGCGTGGATGACCAGGTCGAGATTGGGCAGGTCGATGCCGCGCGCCGCCACGTCGGTGGCGATGCAGACCCTGGCGCGGCCGTCGCGCATCGCCTGCAGCGCGTGGCTGCGCTCGTTCTGGCTGAGCTCGCCGGAAAGCGCCACGACGGAGAAATTGCGGTTGTTGAAGCGCGCGGTGAGATGGTTGACGGCGGCGCGGGTGTTGCAGAACACCATCGCGTTGGTGGCCTCGTAGTAGCGCAGCACGTTGATGATGGCGTTCTCGCGATCGGCCGGCGCGACGGAGAGCGCCCGGTATTCGATGTCGAGGTGCTGCTTTTCCGCGCCACCGGCGGAGATGCGCACGGCGTCGCGCTGGTAGCTCTTCGCCAGCGTGGCGATGGAGCGCGGCACGGTGGCGGAAAACATCAGCGTGCGCCGCTCGGCAGGCGCGGCGTCGAGGATGAATTCGAGGTCCTCGCGGAAGCCGAGGTCGAGCATCTCGTCGGCCTCGTCCAGCACCACGGCCTTCAGCGCCGACATGTCGAGCGCGCCGCGACTGATATGGTCGCGCAGCCGGCCGGGCGTGCCGACGACGATGTGGGCGCCACGCTCCAGCGCGCGCCGCTCGCCGCGCATGTCCATGCCGCCGACGCACGACGCTACGGTCGCGCCGGTCAGCGCGTAGAGCCATTCCAGCTCGCGCCGCACCTGCAGCGCCAATTCCCGGGTCGGCGCCACGACCAGCCCCAGCGGCGCGCCGGCGGCGGCGAAGCGTTGCGCGCCGCCGAGCAGGCTCGGCGCCAGGGCAAGGCCGAAGGCAACCGTCTTGCCGGAGCCGGTCTGGGCCGAAACCAGCGCGTCGGCCGCGCCCAGCCCTGGCGCCAGCACCGCTTTTTGCACCGCCGTCAGCTCGACATAGCCGCGATTTTGCAGCGCCTCTGCAAGCGCAGGCACGATCGTTTCGAAACTGGACATCTTGTTCTTTCGGAATTCGGGGTTCTGCGCTCGTCGTGGAGCACAAGGCCGGCACTGCGCCAGCCGAACGAATTTGGGCGTTCGTACTTCCTGCAGCCGCCATTGTACAGAGCAAGCGGCGCCGCTTCTCCCTTCTCCCCTTGTGGGAGAAGGTGGCCGCGAAGCGGCCGGATGAGGGGTGTTCCAGGGAACGCCAGCGTCTCACTCCGCTGGAGCACCCCTCATCCGACCGAGCTTCGCTCGGCCACCTTCCCCCACAAGGGGGGAAGGGAAGGCGGCGCTTGACGCTGATTGACTCTTTTACCAAAGCGCGTAAAAGCCGGCACCGAACGGGATCGTTTTTCGATGCGCGGCCCTTTGATGGCTCTTCTTGCATTCGATGCCCCCAGCCACGATGCGCAGCATCGGGCCGGGCGTTTCGACGCATCCCCTCGTTCCAGCAAGATTCCGGGTTCCAGCAAAACCACGGCCAAAACCACCACTAAAACGGTGTGATTCCCTTGGCCAAACCACCCTCTCCCGGGTTCGGCCCGGGGGACGGAACCCGCATGAGGCCGGCGGGTTTTCTCCAACAACCAAGCGGAGAGGGACAGGAGATTTCGATGAGTTTCAAGGTTGCGGTAGTCGGCGCCACGGGCAATGTGGGCCGCGAAATGCTCAACATTCTGGACGAGCGCGGCTTTCCGGCGAGCGAAGTGGTGGCGCTGGCCTCGCGGCGCAGCCAGGGCACGGAAGTGTCCTTCGGCGACCGCACGCTGAAGGTCAAGGCGCTCGACACTTATGACTTTTCCGACACCGACATCTGCGTCATGTCGGCCGGCGGCAATGTCTCCAAGGAATGGTCGCCCAAGATCGGCAAGCAGGGCTGCGTCGTCATCGACAATTCCTCGGCCTTCCGCTACGACCCGGACGTGCCGCTGATCGTGCCGGAAGTGAACCCGGACGCGGTCGAGCTGTTCTCGCGCAAGAACATCATCGCCAACCCGAACTGCTCGACGGCGCAGCTGGTCGTCGCGCTGAAGCCGCTGCATGACGTCGCCACCATCAAGCGCGTCGTCGTCGCCACTTACCAGTCGGTCTCCGGCGCCGGCAAGGAAGGCATGGACGAGCTGTTCACGCAGACGCGCGCGGTCTTCGTCGCCGACCAGGTCGACGTCAAGAAGTTCACCAAGCGCATTGCCTTCAACGTCATCCCGCATATCGACGTCTTCCTCGACGACGGCTTCACCAAGGAAGAGTGGAAGATGGTGGCCGAGACCAAGAAGATGCTCGACCCCAAGATCAAGCTGACGGCGACCTGCGTGCGCGTGCCGGTGTTCATCGGCCACTCGGAGGCGGTCAACATCGAGTTCGAGAAGCCGATCACCGCCGACGAAGCGCGCGAGATCCTGCGCGAGGCGCCGGGCTGCCAAGTCTTGGACAAGCGCGAGAACGGCGGCTATATCACGCCGCTCGAATCGGCCGGCGAGGACGCCACCTTCATCTCGCGCATCCGCGAGGATTCGACCGTCGACAACGGCCTGTCGATGTGGGTGGTCTCCGACAATCTGCGCAAGGGCGCGGCCCTCAACGCCGTGCAGATCGCCGAGCTCCTGGTGGAGCGCGGCCTGATCCAGCCGAAGAAGAAGGCGGCCTGACGGCAGTTTTGTTCTCGCTCACGGGCCGTACCGCCGCTGCCGCGGCTGGCCCTCCGCGGGGGCGCCGGACGACCGGCGGCCCGCAGTCGCGGGCTTGTAGTACCTCCTCCTTCTCCCCTTGTGGGAGAAGGTGGATCGGCGCGTAGCGCCGAGACGGTTGAGGGGTGTTTCAGCGGAGTGAGACGCTGGCGACCTAATCGCTGGACGAACGATATCGCCAAGCTGGAACACCCCTCATCCGTCGCCTTCGGCGACACCTTCTCCCACAAGGGGAGAAGGGAAGGTTAAGCCTTTGATTTCAAGAATGTCTTGTCCCGAAACCGGTCCGCTTTCGGGACACATGCTTAGCCGCCGCTCTCCGCCGCCAGCTGCCGCAGGATGGCGAGCGCCTCCTCCGCCCGCTCCGCCGGGACGAACAGATGGTCATGATAGAAAGCCGAGACCGGATTGACGCCCATGCCGGCCGCGGCAAGGCGGGTCGTGATGGCTGCCAGGAAGCCGACAGCCTCCAGCGAGGAATGGATATTCAGCGTGATCATCCGGCAGCGGAACGTGCCGGCGGGGCCGGCTGATTTCGCCTTGTCCTCCGTCACGATCAAGGTCAGGCCTTCCCGCTCGCGAAAGCTCATCACCGGATCGAGTCCGTCCGGCATGGCTACCCCCGGCGGCAGTGTCACAAAGACATGAACGTCGGGCAGCAGTTGCGGCGTCATCGACGCCAACAGTCTTTGCAGGTCGGTCTCGCCGGTCATGGTGTCTCCTTCCTGTCCATGCGCCCATTGAACCACGCGTTTGGGAAAAGTGCATCGACCCTTGTAGGATAGCCCCGCTCTCCCTCGTCCTTGGCTCGAAGCTGGCAAACAGCCAGGGGCTCGAATCAACCGGAGGGAACGCCAATGAGCATTTCGCAAGCCGCGCCCGTCTCGAACGGCGCCTTGTGGACCGGGCGCGTGCTCAGCGCCATCGTGGTCCTGTTCATGATCTTCGACGGCGTCATCAAGCTGCCGCCGCTCTCAGTCGTCACCGAGACGATGGGGCAACTCGGCTGGCCGGCCGATCCAAACACCGCGCGGCTGCTCGGCATCGTCGGGTTGATCTCGACCGCGCTCTATGCCTTTCCGCGCACGTCCGTGCTCGGCGCCATCCTGCTCACCGCCTATATGGGCGGAGCCATTTCCACGCATGTGCGCATCGGCAACCCGCTGTTCTCGCATACGCTGTTCGGCGTCTATCTCGGTATTGTCCTGTGGGGCGGGCTCTATCTGCGCGATGCCAGGGTGCGCGCGCTGATCCCGTTCAGCCGCTAAGAGGAGATAAAGATGCTTGCCACCATCCTCATCATCGTCGTCGTCATTATCGCCGCCGTCCTCGTCCTTGCCGCGACGCGCCCGAACGATTTCGTCGTCAGCCGCTCCGCGGGCATCAAGGCGCCGGCCGAGGCGATCTTCCCGCTGATCAACGATTTCAAGCAATGGCCAAGCTGGTCGCCCTTCGAAAAGCTCGACCCGAACATGCAACGCACGCTTTCCGGCGCCGACAGCGGCAACGGCGCGGTGTATGCCTGGGAAGGCAACAGCAAGGCCGGCAAGGGGCGCATGGAGATCACCAACTCGGTGCCGGCGTCGCTGGTCTCGCTCAAGCTCGACTTCGAAAAGCCGTTCCGGGCCAACAACACGGTCGATTTCACTTTGTCACCGTCGGGCGACGGCACCAGCGTCACCTGGTCGATGCGCGGCTCCCGGCCGTTCATCGCCAAGCTGATGGGCCTGTTCATGAATTTCGACGCGCTGATCGGCAAGGACTTCGAGGCCGGACTCGACAATCTGAAGCGCGCCACCGAACGGTAAAAGGTTAGCAGCTTCAATAATATAGCTGGCAGCCGACGCTAGTTTCGCCGGCAATCTTCATTGCCTCGGGATCAAATTAGCCGTCTGCGAGTTTAAGACATGGCGGCGAGGACGGCGATCCGCGTGAGAGAGGAACCGCAATGAAGAAAGCGATGGTCATTCTGGTGTTGGCGACGGCGCTGGGCGCTTGCTCGCAAACGGAAAAGGGTGCTGCGATCGGCGGGTTGGGCGGTGCGGCTGTAGGCGCTGCTGTGGCCAACAACCCGACCCAAGGGGCCATTGTCGGAGGTGCCGTCGGCGCGGTCGCCGGCGCGCTGATCGGCCATGCCAGCGAAAGCGGCCAGTGCCGCTACCGCGACCGGTACGGACGCGTCTATATCGCGCGTTGCCCGTCAGGCTATTGAGCTGATTTACCGTTCAAGCAGGTAGGAACGGCGGGCGAGGATCCGCCGTTCCGGTTTTTTGGCAGCGTTACAGCAAATCCCGGATATGTTCCCAGGCTTCGCGGCCCAGGCTAGCATCGGCCGCGTCGTTGCCGCCATGCGCGTGCAATGTCGACCGAGGGGTACTCTCGCCCGGCAACAGAATCCGATGACCCGCGTCGGGCGCCGCCACCAGGCTCGCGCTCTTTCCAGCATCCTTTCGGCGCCGCGCGATTGCTTCGGCAAAGTCGAGCGACGGCCATAGCGCATCGTCGCCGCCCGCAATCAGGACGATCTCCGCCGCCGTTGCCTCAACAGGAATGACGGCCTCGCGCGCCTTATCCGGGAAGATGTTCAGGCAATGCTCGAAAAGCCCTCGATAGGACACGAGGCCATCGACGTGGCCCGCTTTCCAATCCGGATCGGTCGGAACGAACGGACAAGGACGCCCGGCAATCGTCCATGACGACCGCTCAGGCCAGCTGACGCCGTCGCGGCCCGGCCCGATATTGCCCCAGGCGACCGATGTCGGGCTGATTGCGACCACGGCCGATACGCGGGTCATGAACCGATGCCAGCAGCGAGGCTCGGCGCCTTTGGACGTCCCGACATAGACTATGCGCCGGCATCCCAATCCGACGAGACGGTCCGTCGCGGCGAAAAATGTTTCGATCGGGATTTCGCAAATTCCGGGGGTCTGGCCGTCGCCGCCGAACCATCGGAGAGCGATGGCCGACGCGCCTGCATCGGCGAACAGCCGGGCGCGAGCGACGTCGACACGGCCGCTCGATCCGCTCAACACGACGATGCCCGTCGTGGCGCCAAGGCGCCGCAACAGCGTTCCGGCAACGCTACCAGTTAGGGTTTCTTCGGTGATTGCCGGTTTGCCCATTCGTCATCCGCTCGAACACTGCCACGAACAATAGCAAAACGGCGGACACTGGCCCGCCGTTTCGTCGATGCGATGAAGCAGTATTACTCGGCGGTGGCTTCCGCCTCGGCGGGTGCCGCGGACGCTGCGGCAACGGCGGCGGCGGCGTCTTCCTGAGCCTTCTTCAGCAGGGCGGCGCGTTCCTGCGCCTTCTTGCCGGGCAGGGCCTTGGTCGGGTTCGAGCGGGCCGGACGCTTGGCGATGCCGGCTTCGTCGAGGAAGCGCAGCACGCGGTCGGTCGGCTGGGCGCCGTGCGAGAGCCAGTGCCTGACGCGGTCGGCGTCGACCTTGACGCGTTCGCCGTCCTTCGGCAGCAGCGGGTTCCACGAGCCGAGTGCCTCGATGAATCGGCCGTCGCGCGGCGAACGGGCGTCGGCGACGACGACGTGGTAGTAAGGACGCTTCTTCGAGCCCGCGCGGGCCAGTCTGATCTTCAGTGCCATTCTTTATCTCCTAAAGCTCTGATTTCTCTGATTTCATTGATCGGGTTTGGCTTGTCCTGTGCAAGTCGCTGTCCCAAAACCGCTGCGCAGTTTCGGGCGACGTACATTTGATTAGCCGGCTTTCGTCACGCCGTTGTTAGCGGCGATCTGTTCGTGGTGGCGGATCACTTCGCGGATGACGAAGTTCAAGAACTTCTCCGCGAAATCCGGGTCGAGATGCGCATCCTTCGCCAGTTGGCGGAGGCGGGCGATCTGCTGCTGCTCGCGCGCCGGATCGGCAGGCGGCAAGCCATGCTCGGCCTTGAGCACGCCGACCGCCTTGGTGCAGCGGAAGCGCTCGGCCAGCATATGGATGAGGGCGGCGTCGATGTTGTCGATCGAAGCGCGGTAGCCCGCCAGAACGGCGCGTGCGTCGGCCATGTCCTTCTCCTCGTTCATCGCCCCCTCACTTCTTCTTGCCCATCATTTCTTTTTCCCAAGGCCAGGCAGCCCACCGCCGAGGCCGGGAAGACCCGGCAGCTTCATGCCGCCGGGCAGGCCCGGCAGGCCACTGCCACCAAGTCCGCCGGGCAGCCCGCCAGGCAGGCCCTTGCCGAGGCCGGCTGCCTGGGCCTGTTTCTGCAGAGCCTCGAGCTGCTTCGGATCCATCTTGGAAAGATCCGGCATGCCGCCGCCGGGCATCATGCCGCCGAGGCCCATCTTCGAGGCGAGGCCGCCCATCATGCCGCGCATCATGCCGCCGCCTTTGCCCTTGCCGCCCATCGCCTTCATCATGTCGGCCATGCCGCGGTGCATCTTGAGCAACTTGTTGATCTCGGCCGCGTCGGTGCCCGAGCCGGCGGCGATGCGCTTCTTGCGCGAGTGCTTCAGGATGTCGGGGTTCGCGCGCTCGGCCTTGGTCATCGAGGAGATGATGGCGAGCTGGCGGCGGAACATCCTGTCGTCGAAGCCGGCCGCGGCGAGCTGGTCCTTCATCTTGCCCATGCCGGGCATCATGCCCATGATGCCGCCCATGCCGCCCATCTTCGACATCTGCTGAAGCTGCTGGGCGAGGTCGTTCAGGTCGAACTTGCCCGACTGCATCTTCCTGGCCATCGCCGCCGCCTGCTCGGCGTCGATGGTCTCGGCGGCTTTCTCGACGAGCGAGACGATGTCGCCCATGCCGAGGATACGGTCGGCGATGCGCTTGGGATGGAATTCCTCCAGCCCGTCCATCTTTTCGCCGGTGCCGATCAGCTTGATCGGCTTGCCGGTGACGGCGCGCATCGAAAGGGCGGCGCCGCCGCGGCCGTCGCCGTCCATGCGGGTGAGCACCAGGCCGGTGATGCCGACGCGCTCGTCGAAGCTTTTCGCCAGGTTCACGGCGTCCTGGCCGGTCAGCGAGTCGGCGACCAGCAGGATCTCGTGCGGCGACGACACCTTCTTGATGTCGGCCATCTCGACCATCAGCGGCTCGTCGATATGGGTGCGACCGGCGGTGTCGAGGATGACGACGTCATGGCCGCCGAGCTTCGCCGCCTGAACGGCGCGCTTGGCGATGTCGACCGGGCTCTGGCCGGCGATGATCGGCAAGGTCGCGACCTTGGTCTGCTCGCCGAGCTGGCGCAACTGCTCCTGCGCGGCGGGGCGCCGCGTGTCGAGCGAGGCCATCAGGACCTTCTTGTTCTGGCGCTCGGTCAGGCGCTTGGCGATCTTGGCCGACGTGGTCGTCTTGCCGGAGCCCTGCAGGCCGACCATCATCACGACGACCGGAGCCGGCGCGTTGAGGTCGATGGCGACGCCCTCGGCGCCGAGCATGTCGACCAGCTCGTCATGGACGATCTTGACGACCATCTGTCCGGGCTTGATCGACTTCAGCACCGCGGCGCCGACCGCCTTCTCGCGCACCTTGTCGGTGAAGGAACGCACCACCTCCAGCGCGACGTCGGCCTCGAGCAACGCCCGGCGCACCTCGCGCAGCGCCGCCGAGACATCCGCCTCGGACAGCGCGCCGCGGCCGGTCAGGCCGTTCAGGATGGAGCCAAGGCGCTCCTGAAGGGATTCAAACATCTTGCTTCCTTCGATCTCGGTTCATTCGACCCGAGAGGTAGTGCGTTCGCGCCGGGTCGCCAAGCAAAAGCGCAAAGCCAAAAAACACCCGGGGGCGCATCGCGCTGCCGGGTGTTGGCCTCCAGGATCGGTTTACAGCTCTTGCCTCGAAGAGGCTTCGGCGTCCTGGTCGGCTTTCGCGGAGAGGGTCTCGTCGCGGAAATTCCTGCGCGTCTAGACAGGAAATCGGCGGCAGAGTCAAGGCTGAGGGCCGGGGCGCTCCTCCTTCTCCCCTTGCGGAGAAGGTGGCCGAGCGAAGCTCGGTCGGATGACGGGCGTTGGACGGATCTCTGCCCAAAAGATGTAAGCGATTAAAATCATTGCATCTTTTGGTGTCGCGTTTCTTCCAGCACCCCTCATCCGTCTCGGCGCTGCGCGCCGATCCACCTTCTCCCACAAGGGGAGAAGGGAAAGGTTCAGGGCAGCTTTTCGCCGTCGAGGATACGCGCATAGAGATCGAGATAGCCCTTTGCCGTCCTCGCGATGGGAAACCGGTCGGCCGCGGATTCCCGGCACCGCTCTGGCGAAAGCGCGGCGATGTCGGCGAAGGCCTGCGCGAACTCGGCATCGGTATCGAACAGGCGTCCGGTCGCATCGTCGACGATTTCCGGCAGCGCGCCGCGCGGCGTCGTCAGCACCGGCGTGCCGCACAGCATCGCCTCGACCGGCGCCATGCCGAATGGCTCTTCCCAGGCGATCGGGTTGAGGAAGGCCTTGGCCTCTCCCAGCAGGCGCAGCTTTTCGTCGCCGTCGACGGTACCGTGGTAGCGAAAGCGAGGCCCCAGGCTCTTGAAGAAGACGCCTTGGCGCCGGACCCTGGAACGCTGCAAAAGCTGCCAGCGCGATCCGCCGGCAATGTCGAGCTGGAAATCGAAGGTCTTAGCGAGATCGACCGCCCGGTTGAGATTCTTGCCGACGCGGGCAATGCCGGCCAGGAAAAGCAGCCGGTCCGTCTTGGCAGCGGACAAGCGATAGGCGTCGACCGGAAACCCGTTATAGACGAACGTTTCCCGTCCGTGATTGCGCGCATGGCTGGCGCTGACGAAGCTCCAGTTCTGCTCCTTGTGCGGGAACTTCGGGTCAAAGCCATGCAGCGTGTAGAGCGCTGGGCGCGAAGTCTCCGTGTACCAGCCATTGAAATGAACGATGTCGGCGTCGGCCGGGATCGCGGCGCGGCATTCGGCTGCCGAAGACGCCTGCCGCACCTCGCAAAGCGGATGGCTCGAGCCGCGACCGGCGATGAGGACGATCTTGTGGCCGAGGCGCGAAAACTCCTTGGCCAGCCAATCGACCTGCCGCTCGGTGCCGCCGTAGCCCTTGCAGGGAATGGCGCGTTCCGCCACCAGCGTGATGCGCATCAGGAGAGCCCGCCGGATCGCGGATCGACCGGCTCGACCTTCAGGGGCGAGCGGCGATGCAAAAGCAGAAGCATCGTCAGCAGCGTGCTCGCGATGCCGATCGCGGCGATGAGAGCGGCGTCCCAATTCGTCCAGCCGGGGCCTTCGAGCGGCTTGGCGTTGAACAGAGCGAAGGAATTGTAACCCTGCTGGTGCGAGATCAGCAGGAAGCCGGTCAGGTTGTTGCCGAGATGGGCGCCGAACGCGGCGCCCAGATTGCCGGTCGCATAGACCAGCAGCGTCAGCAGCAGCGCGAAGGCGGCGATCGAGACCAGCACGCAGGCATTGATGGCAAGCGATGAAGCCGGGCTCCAATGCAGCGCGGTGAATAGAAGCCCCGGCAGCACGGCCCAGATCAGCGGGCTGCCAAACCGGCTGGCGAGGCCGCGCAGCAGGTAGCCGCGGAACAGAGCCTCTTCCGACGAGGTCTGCAGAAAAGCGAGCGGCACGATCGCCACGAGGGAGAGCAGCCAGGACGAGAACGCGATCGATCCGCGGGCGATCTCCGGCTGCAGTAAATAGAGCAGGACCTCCGAGAACAACGATGTGACCAGAACCGCGATCAGGCCCTTGAGAAAACCGCCGCGCGAGATGCGGCGATCGGCGCCGATCAGCGCCGCGAGCGGCTCGCCATGGACGAAGCGCATCGCCGCCCAAAGACCGATCCAGATGCCGGCAAACGACGCCAGCGCGGTGAGGATGCCGACGGGCGAGGCCAGGAAATCCTGGATCGGCTGTCCGGTCGCCGGGCCGGGAAGACGCAAGACGATGAAGGCGTAGGTGCCGGCGACGAGCACGACAAGTGTCACGGCGAGCCAGAGGACAACGACGATCCCCGTTCCCATGAGGAGCCGGAGCAAGGTGGTTTTCCGGTTGGGCGAGCGCCGGTAGCGCTCGAAGGCGGCACTGTCGATGATCACGCGGGTCCCCCTGCCGGACGCTTTCGGGTCGCATGATCTAGGAGATCGGCGGTTTTGGCGCAATCATCCTCGTCAGGGTAGGCAAGGGATTCTATCAGATAGCGCTTATATTGGCGGATCGCCCCCTTGGACGTTGGGGAAAGCTTCGGCCGATTGCGAACGTTCATGATGGTTCGCCGAATCGGGCGGCCGCCGATCGCCGGCGACCGCCCGTTCTTGGTCAGCGCATCACATAGACGATGCGCCGCGTGCCGGGATCCACCAGCGCCGGCTGGTTGTTCACATAGACATAACGATAATTGTAGTCCGGGATCTCGCGCAATTCGACCGTGTCGGGCAGGACCGCGCCGGTCACCACTTCGCCCTCGAGATAGACCGGGTCGACCCGATGCGTGGTGACGTAGGTGCCCACTTCGGCCGGCGGCCTGGCGATCGGATCAACCGGATCGCTCGCAACGATGGCGCCGGTATAGTCGTCCTGCGAATAGACATCGTCAGCCGGCGGCGACACGACGGCGATGTCGGCATCGGCCGGCCGGCGCGTGAGCACCACGCGGCTGCCGCCGAAGTCGCCCGTCACATAGTCGGAGTAGACCCAGCCGTTGCCGCCGGCCTCGGCAATGGTGCACCATTTGCTGTTTGCGATGCAGCCCCTGAGGGTAGCCGACTGGCCGGCCGCCAGCACGCCGATCACAGGATATTGCGGGCCCGGCCCGGCGCGGACGTTCAGATCCGTCAACGCCGAGACCGGCGTGTCGGCAAGGGCCGCACCCGACATGGCGAGCAGCGCACCGGCAAGCGCCGGAAACAATACGCTTTTCATGGCTTTTTCTCCGTTTTCAACGCTCCCTCGGGCTCGAAAACGAAACCAGGCCTTATGCGTTCCGGCTAAAGCGCTTGTCGCCCGCTCACGAATTGTTCCATGTCCTGCGGCATCTTGGGCGCGGATGAGCCAATCTCGCCATAATAAATGCTTGATCGTGGGCAAATTCCCCGGCATTCGCCAGCGTCGAGCGCCGCGCAGCCCCGCGTGGGCGGTGACAATCGGGCGTTTCGCTGGCAGATTTGCAACCGGGACGTGATTCAGGCAACCAGGAGAACGACATGGCATTTTTTGCCAAGGGAAGGATTTTCATGGCCGCTGTTGTGGCGGCACTTGGGCTGGCGACGGGCGCGCAGGCGGCGGCCAGCTGCGGCAAGAACGGCGCTGGCTTCGATGCCTGGAAGCAGCAGTTTGCGGCGGAAGCACAGGCCGAGGGCGTGGGGCAGAGGGGCCTGTCCGCGCTGGCCGGCGCCACTTACGCGACAAGGACGATCGCTGCCGACCGCGCCATCCACAAGGCTTTCAGCGGCTCGGTGGAAGAGTTCATGAAGCGCCGGGGCGGGGCTGCTATCATTTCCAGGGGCCGTGCGCTGAAGAAGCAGAACGCGGCGATGTTCGACAGGATCGAACAGACCTACGGCGTGCCGCCCGGCGTGCTGCTCGCCATCTGGGGCATGGAAACCGGCTTCGGCGCCTCGATGGGCAACCAGAACACGGTCTCGGCCATTCTGACGCTGGCCTATGATTGCCGCCGCCCGGAGTATTTCACCCCGCATGCCATCGCGGCGCTGAAGCTGGTCGATCGCGGCGCGCTGAGCGCCTCGTCGGTGGGCGCCATGCATGGCGAGATCGGCCATACGCAGTTCCTGCCCGGAAATGTCTTGAAGTATGGGGTGGGCAGCGGAAACCTGCGCGACCGGAACACCGCGCTGGCATCGACCGCCAACTTCCTCAAAGGCCATGGCTGGCGGGCCGGCGCGAGCTATGAGGCGAATATGGGCGCGATCGCCGGCTGGAATTCGGCCAGCGTCTACCAGCAGGCCATCGCCCGCATCGCCGAGGCGATCGACGCCGATTGATCAGAAATCCCTGTTAAGCAGAAAGCCCGGCCATGCGCCGGGCTTTTCCTTATTGGGCTTGACATCGGCGAAAGTCGGGAAGCAGGAATCTCCCCCTCTCGG
This sequence comes from Mesorhizobium sp. WSM4884, assembly GCF_029625675.1. Taxonomy (NCBI): domain Bacteria; kingdom Pseudomonadati; phylum Pseudomonadota; class Alphaproteobacteria; order Hyphomicrobiales; family Phyllobacteriaceae; genus Mesorhizobium; species Mesorhizobium sp. WSM4884. The sequence goes on along the minus strand of NZ_JARTVO010000027.1, from coordinate 54,778 downwards.
GTGCCCCGGCGGAGATGTCGCCAGAAGCGACGGAGAGGATCCTTGCGCGTGAAGGCTGCAACGTATCCTTCGTCATTCTAGGGCGAAGCAAGGAGCGAAGCGACGCGCGCAGACCCTAGAATCCATTCCATTACCTCAGCCAAGAAACGCAACGGTCGAGAATAGCCGCCGATGACTGCGCCAACTAAGATCGCGGCATGACAGGCTATGTTTACATGACCGCAAGCCAGAAAGGCGGCACGATCTACATCGGCGTCACCAATGATCTCGGCCGTCGAATACCCGAGCACAAGATCGGCCAAGGCTCCAGCTTCACCAGCCGCTACGGTGTGCAGCGTCTCGTCTGGTACGAGGAGTATTTCGACATCGCCGACGCGATCCAGCGTGAGACGTCATTGAAGCGCTGGCCACGCCGATGGAAGGTGGAATTGATCGAGAAGAGCAATCCGGAATGGTTCGAGTTGTTTCGCGGAACTGGCTGGTGAACGTTCTGCACTGTGGCGGCTCTCAACCGTCACGGCATGGATTCTAGGGTCTGCGCGCGTCGCTTTCGCTCCTTGCTCCGCCCTAGAATGACGAAGGATGGGCTGCCGGGACAGCACTCCCCGTGCTGGGGAGATCAGCAGTTTCAGCTGCGGTTTCTCGCCGCAAGCGTCCTGAGCCGCAGACCGTTGAGGCGGATAAAGCCTTCGGCGTCCTTCTGGTCGTAGGCGCCGCGGTCGTCCTCGAAGGTGACCAGCGCGTCGGAATAGAGCGTCTTCTTCGACTTGCGGCCGGTGACGATGACATTGCCCTTGTAGAGCTTCAGCCGGACCGTGCCTTCGACGTCTTCCTGGCTCTTGTCGATCATCGCCTGCAGCATGACGCGCTCGGGGGAGAACCAGAAGCCGTTGTAGATGAGCTCGGCATAGCGCGGCATGAACTCGTCCTTGAGGTGGGCGGCGCCCCGATCGAGCGTGATCGATTCGATCGCGCGGTGGGCGGCGATGAGGATGGTGCCGCCGGGGGTCTCGTAGACGCCGCGCGACTTCATGCCGACGAAACGGTTCTCGACCAGGTCGAGGCGGCCGATGCCGTTGTCGCGGCCAAGATCGTTCAGCGCCGCCAGCATGGTGGCCGGCGACAGCTTCTTGCCATTGAGCGCGATCGGATCGCCCTTCAGGAACTCGATCTCGATCTCGGTGACGACATCGGGCGCGTCCATCGGCGAGACGGTGCGCTGATGGACGAATTCCGGCGGCTCGCTCCACGGATCCTCCAGCACCTTGCCCTCGGAGGAGGAGTGCAAAAGGTTGGCGTCGACCGAGAAGGGCGCCTCGCCGCGCTTGTCCTTCGGCACCGGGATCTGGTGCTGCTCGGCGAAGTTGAGAAGGTCGGTGCGCGACTTGAACGACCAGTCGCGCCAAGGCGCGATGACCTTGATGTCGGGGTTGAGCGCATAAGCCGAAAGCTCGAAGCGGACCTGGTCGTTGCCCTTGCCGGTAGCACCGTGCGCAATCGCGTCGGCGCCGGTTTCCCTGGCGATCTCGACCAGATGCTTGGAGATCAATGGCCGGGCGATCGAGGTGCCGAGCAGATAGGTGCCTTCATAGACCGCGTTTGCGCGGAACATCGGAAAGACGAAGTCGGAAACGAATTCCTCGCGCACGTCGACGATGCGGATGTCCTTGATGCCCATCATCTCGGCCTTGCGGCGCGCCGGCTCCAGCTCGCCGCCCTGGCCGAGGTCGGCGGTGAAGGTGACGACCTCGGCGCCGAGCTCGGTCTGCAGCCATTTCAGGATGATGGAGGTGTCGAGGCCGCCGGAATAGGCGAGCACGACTTTCTTCACGTCTTTGATCTTGGACATTGTTGCGGTTCCGCGGGTAAAAGGTTTGGGGGCGAGTATCACGCCGTTTCCGGCTCATGCAAGAGACGAAGGCGCGCGGGGCGGCGGCAGAAGCTGGGCCAGACGTTCACGCCGACAGTTGCTGGCGAAGCGGACGTGGCCGCGCTATAGGGTCTGCGATCCATCCCGCAGGGGCGAGCAATGTCCTTCATTCCCGACACCACGACGCTGATCCAGTTCGCCATCGCGACCGTCATCCTGGCGATCACGCCGGGTCCGGACATGACGCTGTTCGTGTCACGCACGCTGAGCCAAGGCCGCGCCACCGGCTTCGCCTCGATGGCCGGGGCGCTGTGCGGTACGCTGATCCATACCACGCTGGTGGTGGTCGGCGTCTCGGCGCTGATCGTCGCCTCGCCGATGGCCTTTTTCGCGCTGAAGATCTTCGGCGCCGGCTATCTCGTGTTCCTCGCCTGGCAGGCGGTGACGAAAGGCTCGGCCTTTTCGCCGGAGAAGAAGGAAGGGCCTCGGATCTCGCTGTTCCGCAGCTGGGCGGCCGGGCTCGGCGTCAATCTGCTCAATCCGAAGATCATCCTGTTCTTCATGACGTTCCTGCCGCAATTCGTCTCCGCGCATGATCCCAATGCGCCCGGAAAACTGTTTTTCCTCGGCGTCATGTTCATCGTGCTGTCGATCCCGGTGACGGCGCCGATGGTGCTGGCGGCGGAGAAGTTTTCGGCGGCGATGAAGGCGAGCCCGCGCGTGACGCGCGTGGTCGACTATCTGTTCGGCGGCGTGTTCTCGGCCTTCGCGCTCAAGATCCTGACCGCGCAGGCGAAGTAGACCTCGCCTCGCTACCTGGCCGGTGCTGAAATCAGGCTTCGGGATCGGGCAGCGGCTCGCGACGCCAGCTGCCGGCCCAGCGGCCGGCCGAGAGCCAGTAGAAGATGCCGCCGACCATGCCGGCGCCGACCAGCGCGAGCCTCACATTGGTGTCGGCGACATCGAATTCGCCATCGCCGGTATTGTGCGCCAAGCCGAGGAAGAGGATGGCGATGACGGCGCCGCCCAGCGCGTAGAACAGCAAGTCGCGCCGTCCCAGCACTTCGGCGATCACGATGACGACCGCGGCCGGCATGAAGCCGAAATAGGCGACGAACAGCGCCAGGAAAGGCACCGAAAAATAGAGCGCGGGCGCGATCGACGGGTGCCCGGGCTCCGGCCCATAGCCGAAATAGCCGAGGAAAAGCACGTTGAGGAAGGCGCTCGCCGCCAGCGAGGCGACGAGATAGCCGATGAGGATGGCAGCGATGCGGACGAGATAGGCGACGATACGCCTCACGCCTCGCCGTGCCCCGCGATCATCATGGCTTCCAGCGCCAGGCGGTCCACCTTGCGCATCCGCTCCGATTCCGACTTCAGCTGGCCGCAGGCAGCCAGGATGTCGCGGCCGCGCGGCGTACGGATCGGCGAGGCATAGCCGGCATTGTTGATGTAGTCGGCAAACTTCTCGATCGTCTCCCAGTCCGAGCACTGGTAGTTGGTGCCGGGCCAGGGGTTGAACGGGATCAGATTGATCTTGGCCGGAATGCCCTTCAAGAGCTTCACCAGCGCCTTGGCGTCCTCGAGCGAATCGTTGACGTCCTTCAGCATCACATATTCGAAGGTGATGCGGCGGGCGTTCGACAGGCCCGGATAGGCGCGGCAGGCGGCGATGAGCTCCCTCAGCGGAAACTTCTTGTTGATCGGCACCAGAAGGTCGCGCAGGTCGTCATTGGTGGCGTGCAGCGAGATCGCCAGCATGACACCGATCTCCTCGCCGGTGCGGGCGATCTCCGGCACCACGCCGGAGGTCGACAGCGTGATGCGGCGCTTCGACAGGGACAGGCCGTCGCCGTCGGAAGCGATCAGCAGCGCCTTCTTTACCGCCTCGAAATTGTAGAGCGGCTCGCCCATGCCCATCATGACGATGTTGGAGACTTTTCTGCCCTCGGCCGGCACGATGGCGCCGTCCGGCGTGTCGCGGTCGGGGAAGTCGCCGAGACGGTCGCGCGCGGTGAGCAGCTGCGCCAGGATTTCCTCCGTCGTCAGGTTGCGCACCAGCTTCTGCGTGCCGGTGTGGCAGAAGGAACATGTCAGCGTGCAGCCGACCTGCGAGGAGATGCAGAGCGTGCCGCGACCCTCCTCCGGGATATAGACGGTCTCGATCTCGACCGGCCGGCCGGCGCCGCGCGGCGGGAAGCGGAACAGCCATTTGCGCGTGCCGTCGGAAGAGATCTGCTCCTCGACGATTTCGGGCCGGGCGACGGTGAAATGCTTGTCGAGCTCGGCGCGCAATTCCTTGGAGATGTTGAACATGTGGGCGAAGTCGGAGACGCCGCGCACATACATCCAGTGCCAGAGTTGCTGGGCGCGCATCTTGGCTTGGCGCTCAGGCACGATGCCGGCCTCGACGAGGGCGGCGCCGAGTTCGGCGCGAGTCAGGCCGATCAGCGACGGTTTTTCGGCCGCTGCAGCACGAGCGCGCAAGGCGTCGCGCGCGCCTTCGGCAGTCAGATCGAATGAAAGGGTCATGGTTGCGCCAATATAAGCGGTTTGCGGCCGATTTCAGCATCGTGCCTGAATGAAGCGCGGCGCATAGCACAGCTTGCAGGCGGAGTCATGGGGCGGGGCTTCCCTTCTCCCCTTGTGGGAGAAGGTGGATCGGCGCGCAGCGCCGAGACGGTTGAGGGGTGTTCCAGGAAACGCCAGCGTCTCACTCCGCTGGAGCACCCCTCATCCGACCGAGCTTCGCTCGGCCACCTTCTCCCACAAGGGGAGAAGGGAGAGGCGCCGATCGGCAACGACCTTACTCTTGAGTATCCGCTCTTCGGCGGTGACCGCTGACGTGCGCGCCATCTTCAGTCCGATCACATAGTCGTGTTTGCGTAACGCTTCGCCACCCGGCGGCGAAATCTGAAAGGGGCAATTGTGCCCCGCGCAAAACGGGAGTGAGCAGAATGCATTCGATCAAGCTTGTCGCGATTGCCGGCCTTGTCGGCCTGTCCGTCTCGCCGGCGCTTGCCGAGGACACGATGGGAACCATGACGATGATGAAGGCAGGGCAGGTGACGGCGATCATGCCCGACGGCCACATGGGCACCATGATGCCGGACGCAAAAATGAGCAGCGAAATGATGAAGTCGGCCAAGCCGATCAAGCACTGCATGATGATGATGACCGACGCCAAGGGCAAAGCCTACATGATCGACACGTCGACCAAGAAGGCACAGGCCGAATGTGAAAAAATGGCCATGTGAGCCAGCCCGATCCCGCCGGCGCGACGCCGGCGGGATTCGGCGCGCCGATCGAGCGCTCTTGGGGAAGCGCTCTTGGGGAATTGCCGGTGAGGGCTTGGCCGCGCGCGCAACCAGCCTGACCCACGGGCTTGATCGGCTGCATAAGTGTGCTAGGCCGAGCCATCACCAAGAGGGCGCAGATGGCCGGCATATCGCGAAGACACCCCATGCTGCGGCGCTCGCAGGCAATATGGGGGTCGCGGCGCGTCTGGCAGCCGCGCCTGGTGTTCTGGGCCGGCGCCCTCTCGATCGGGCTGATCAGCGTGCTGTTCGCAATGCTGGCCGACCGGGCGCAGGCGCTGTTCCACGTCGTCACAGCCGGCGATGGCGGCTGGCGCTTCTACCTGCCGCTTATCTTGACGCCCACTGGCTTCGTATTTTGCGCCTGGCTTGCCCATTCCTTCTTTCCGGGATCGCAAGGCAGCGGTATTCCGCAGGCGATCGCCGCCCGCCATCTGCGCGACGACGAGGACCGCGGGCACCTCCTTTCGCTTCGCCTGGCGGCAGGCAAGATCGCGCTCACCGTGATGGGCCTGTTCTGCGGCGCTTCGATCGGCCGCGAGGGGCCGACGGTGCAGGTCGGCGCCTCGCTGATGTTGCAGGCCGCGCGCTGGGGCGGCATGGCGCAGGCGCGCGGCCTGATCCTGGCCGGCTCCGCCGCCGGCGTCGCAGCCGCCTTCAACACGCCGCTTGCCGGCATCGTCTTCGCCATCGAGGAGATGGGCCGCGCTTACGAGTCGCGCACTAACGGGCTGGTTCTGACGGCGGTGATCCTGGCCGGCCTTGCCTCGCTCGGCCTGCTCGGCAACTACACCTATTTCGGCGTCGCCAGGGACACGGTGGCCTTTGCCACCGACTGGCCGCTGGTGATTGCCTGCGGTGTCATCGGCGGCGGTTTCGGCGCGCTGTTTTCGCTGCTGGCGCTGAAGATCACGCGGCGCATCCGGCGCTGGAACGCGCTGCAGCCATTGTGGCGCGCGCTGCTCGTGGCAGGCATCTGCGGCCTTGCGGTGGCAGTGATCGGCCTCGGCTCAGGCGGCCTCACTTTCGGCACCGGCTACACGCAGGCCCGTGGCGCCATTGAAGGCACGCCGCTGCCGGCGTTCTTCTTCCTGGAAAAATTCGCGGCCGGGGTGCTTTCGATGGTGTCGGGCATTCCGGGCGGCATCTTCGCGCCGTCGCTGGCGGTGGGCGCCGGTCTCGGCAGCACGCTCGGCCTGGTCTTCGGCGCCAGCACCGGTCTCGCCGCGCTGCTCGGCATGGCCGGCTATTTCGCCGGCGTCGTGCAGGCGCCGATGACGGCCTTCGTCATCATCCTCGAAATGACCGGCAACCACGACAATGTCATCGCGCTGATGTGCGCGGCGGTGCTGGGCTACGGCACGGCGCGGCTGATCTCCAACGAGCCGCTCTATCACGCGCTGTCGCGCGTGTTCGTTGCCGAGGCGATCCGGCGGCGGCGGGCCGCCGAGCATCCAGGCTGAAAAAGCCGGACTTGCGGTCCGGCCCTGCCTCAAGGCAGGTTTTTGCTTTCGCCTACTTGCACTTGGCGATCGAGGCCAGCGCGGCCGAGATGCCCTTCAGCGAGAAGACGTAGGAGGTGGGGTTGCCGCGGCCCGACTTGGCCGACACTTTCATGTCGGTGCCGGTCTTCATGGCGGCGATCAGCACCGGCTCCTCGGCGGCGTTCTCGACCCAGGCCGACTTGCCGCGGGTGAACATCGAGAACGTTTTCTTGTCGATGGTGACGGTGGCCTTGGAGCCTTCCTGGAAGTTGTAGCCGGCAATGAACTGCGGCTCGTAGGAGACCTGCTGTCCGGGACGCTGGCTGACGAAGAAGAACATGTCGCCATGGTCGAGCGACGGCGGCTGCTTGTCGGTCGGCACTGTCAGCACATAACAGACCTTGCCGCCCGCCGACTGATAGCTGTAGGTGCCCCAGGCATTGTGCTGGCCGATCTTGGTCGCCTGCTGTGCCAGCGCCGGCGCCGCGAAGGCGGCCGCCAGGACCAGGCTGGAAACTGTAGCAATCAATCCGCGCATCGTTCTTCCCGTATTCCCAAATGGTGCGGAGGCGGGCCGCCTGGCGTCCTGCCGTCGCTTCATTTTGATTTAATCAGGGTTACCAAACGGTGAATTTTCCTCAAGAAAAGGAGCCTCACCCCAGGAAACCGCCACCATTCGCGCCGCCGCTTCGGAGCGGCGGTCGCGATGTCCCGGCGCGAACTTGGAGGGCACGAAAGCGGCAAGAGTTTGTCTTCTCGCGCGGGCGGTTTCGCGGTCTCGTTGCAACACCGCGGAGCCGGTCCTCGCTCCGGGGCTAAAGCGCGTCGCGATCCTTCGGATTCGCTCCGTACGCTTTAGGCTTTTGATTTTGCGCATGTCTTTGTCCCGAAACCGGTTCCCACTTTCGGGAGACATGCTTTAGCCCTTGTCGGCCAGGGCGTCCCTGGCGGCCTGCCGGTGCGCGGGCGTGATGTGGGCGCTGACGGCGGTGATCGCTGCGGTCAGCACGGCGAGGTCGTCGGTAAAACCGAGACCGAGGACGAAGTCGGGGATGAAGTCCACAGGCAGCACGAAATAGCCGAGCGCGGCAAGCAGGATGCCCTTGGCGCGCAGCGGCGTGTCCCTGTCCATGGCGCAATAATAGGCGGCGACCACCTCGTCCATGAACGGGATCTGCCGGGCGGCCTTCTTGGCGGTGCGCCAGAATTTCTCGCGCACCTCGCCCTCGCCGGCGAGCTTGTCGCCAAAGCCGAAGAAATCAAAACCGGATTCCTGCGCCATCAATGTCTCCTTGGCCGCGCGACCTTGCGTGCCGGCCCGCCGCGGGAGATGTGGTGAAAGCGGTGGGCTGCTGCAAGAGTTGGGCGTTGTGCTGGCCTCAGAATCGAACTCGGCAGCATTGGCCGAGTTGGCAATCGTTACCTACGTGGAGATTGGCCGGAATATCCCTCCCTTCGTCATCCACGGGCGGAGCAAGGAGCGAAGCGACACGGCGTAGACCATAGAAACGACGTCGAGGCCGTGTCCTCGCCCTACCCGAAATACCGGTTCATCCGCTTGGCCAGCTCGATGTCGAGCGCCGTGACGCCGCCGGCGTCATGCGTGTTCAGCGTCACGTCGACCGTCTTGTAGACGTTCGACCAGTCGGGGTGATGGTCCATCTTCTCGGCGGCTAAAGCCACGCGGGTCATGAAGGCGAAGGCTTCGGAGAAATTCTTGAAGCCGAAGCTGCGTTTGATGGAGGCGCCGTCGGCGGCCAGCGACCAGCCTTCGAGTTCGGTGAGTGCAGCCGTGATCGCTTCCTTGCTGAGTTTTTCCCTGGTCATGTCGGGTTCCCGTGCTATTCGAAAATTGAAACAACCATAGCGCCGGATCGATGAGCGCAAAGCCCATAAAATCCATTCTGTTCGTTTGCCTCGGCAACATCTGCCGCTCGCCACTGGCCGAGGGCGTTCTGAGCGCTGTTCTGGCCGAACGCGGGATGGCCGGCGATATCGTGCTCGATTCGGCCGCCACCAGTGGCTGGGAGGTCGGCTCTGCCCCGGATCCGCGCGCGATCGCGGTCGCCGCAAGCCACGGCATCGACATTTCGGGGCAGAGGGCGCGCAGAATAGCGCCGGAGGATTTTTCGCGCTTCGACCTGATCCTCGGCATGGATCGTTCGAATGTGCGCGATCTCAAGGCGCTGGCGCCTCAGGCCGCGCGCGACCGTATCCATCTCTATCTGAAATTTGCGAACGGAACGGAACGGGACGTGCCGGATCCCTATTACGAGGACCAGCAGGCCTTCACCGCCGTCTACCGCATGATCCGCGAAGCGTCGGAGGCGCTGGCGAAGCGGCTGGAGGCACGCACGTCGGCGCCGACCAGCGGCCAGGCTTCCTCGACGATGTAAGGGCCGCCGCCGACCGAATCGCGCGACGACATCAGGACGAAGCGGCCGACGCGGAAAGGCAACGCTGAAAAGTTGCCGCGCGCCGAAAGATATTGCGCGACGTCCGCAGGGCTCGAATTGCGCAGGCGGGCGAGCGTCACATGCGGCATGAACTTGCGCGGATCGGCCGGCAGGCCGAGCCGCTGGCAGATGCGGTCGATCTCGCCCTGCAGCGCCGTAAGGTCCGGCGAGACGGCGACGCCGGCCCACACCGCATGCGGCTTCTTGCCGCCGAAGGCGCCGACGCCGGAGAGCGCCAGCTGGAAAGAAGGGCGGTGGATGCGATCTAGCGCGTTAGCGATTTCGTCGGCGACATGGCCTTCGACATCGCCGATGAAGCGTAGCGTCAGATGGTAGTTTTCGACGTCTATCCAGCGGGCTCCGGGAAGACCGCCCCGGAGCAGGGACAGCGAAAGAGCAGCGTCACGCGGAATTTCGAGGGCGGTGAAAAGACGTGGCATGGGAAGCCTCCTGTCCTCGAATCGAAACTCTCATCCCTAGCGAATCATCGATATCCGCGCGGAGCAAGCAGTTTGTTGTCCACAAAGTTTCCCCAAGGGAAACCGTGGTATTCCAGCCTCACCAAAGCGCATCGCGATCTTTCAGGTTCACTGAGCGCGCTCTGGTTTTTTATTTTGCGCATGTCCTTGTCCAAAACCGGTTCCCACTTTCGGGAGACATGCTTTATGCGCCGCCATCGGCGGCAATTGCCTTCTCGACAGTGGGCAGGATGTGCTCGACGATCACATCCACGCCCTTGGGGTTGGGATGCAGGCCGTCCTCGAGCTGCAGGCCGGGATGGCCGGCTACGCCGTCGAGAAAGAACGGATAGAGCGGAACATCGTATTTCGCGGCGAGCCTCGGATAGATCGCATCGAATGCCTGCTGGTAGCCGGCGCCGAGGTTGGGCGCCGCGCGCATGCCGGCCAGAAGTACGGCGATCTTGCGCTGTTTCAACTTCGCCAGCATCGCGTCGAGGTTCTTTTCGGCGATGTCGGGCGAGACGCCGCGCAGCATGTCGTTGGCGCCGAGCTCGAGAATGACGAGCCGGGTACCGTCCGGCACCGACCAGTCGAGCCGCGCCAGCCCGCCGCTCGTGGTGTCGCCGGACACGCCGGCATTGGCGACGGCAACGTCATGACCCTTCACCTTCAGCGCCGCCTGCAGCCTGTCGGTGAAGCCCTGGCCCGGGCCGAGGCCGAAGCCTGCCGTCAGGCTGTCACCGAAGCCGACGATGGTAAAGGTCTCGGCGCGCGCCGACGAAATGGCGCCGCAAACCGCAAGGAAAAGGATGAGGGCTGCGGCGGTTGTGTGTTTGAAAGCCATGCGGCGAGCCCCATATGACCGAAACAATCCCCGGGAGGAGGCGTTCTCGTCTCCTTTTTCCACCATATAGGACGCTTTCACCGTGACAGAAGCCGTCATCGCATTGAGGGATGTCTCGCTGACGCTCGGCGAGGGCGCTTCCTCCGTCCATGTGCTGAAAGGCGTAAGCCTCGATGTGGCCGCCGGCGAAGCCACCGGCATCGTCGGCCCGTCGGGTTCCGGCAAGTCCACCTTGCTGATGGTTCTGGCCGGGCTGGAAAGGGTCGATGCGGGAACAGTGCGAATCGCCGGCGAATTGCTCAATGGCAAAAGCGAGGATCAGATTGCATCGTTCCGGGGGCGAAACATCGGCATCGTCTTCCAGTCCTTCCACCTCATCCCCAATATGACGGCACTTGAAAATGTCGCGGTGCCGCTGGAGCTCGCCGGCCATGCCGACCCGTTCGGCGTGGCGGCGCGGGAGCTCGCGGCGGTCGGCCTGAGTGACCGCGTGAAGCACTATCCCGGAGAGCTCTCGGGCGGCGAGCAGCAGCGCGTGGCGATCGCCAGGGCGCTGGCGCCTTCGCCGCGCATCCTGATTGCCGACGAGCCGACCGGCAATCTCGACCAGGCGACGGGAAAGCAGATCGCCGACCTCTTGTTCGCCAAGGCGGCCGAGCGCGGCATGACGCTGGTACTGGTCACGCATGATCCGGCGCTTGCGGCCCGCTGCTCGCGCCAGGTGTCGATGCGCTCGGGGCGGATCGAGGATGCGCCGAGGGCGGTGAAGGTACCGGCCTGATGCGAACGCTGAAGCTCGCCATCCGCTTCTCGCTGCGCGAGATGCGCGGCGGCCTGTCCGGCTTCATGATCTTCCTTGCCTGCATCGCGCTCGGCGTCGCGGCGATCGGCGGCGTCAATTCGGTGGCGCAGGCGATCACCGCCGGCGTCGCCAACCAGGGCCAGACGCTGCTCGGCGGCGATCTGCGCTTCCAGATCAACCAACGCAGCGCTACGCCTGCCGAACTCGGCTTCCTCGGCAGCCTGGGCATGGTGTCGCTGAATTCGGGCATGCGTTCGATGGCGCGGCTCGAGGACGGCTCCGACCAGGCGCTGGTCGAGGCCAAGGCGGTCGACGACGCCTATCCGCTCTACGGCACGTTGGAAACCGATCCGCCGCTGCCGAAGGAGGAGCTGTTCGGCGAGAGAGCGGGCGTCTTCGGCGCCGCCGCGCCCGATCTTTTGTTCGACCGGCTCAATCTGCATATCGGCGACCGGCTGAAGCTCGGCAACGCCACTTTCGAGCTGAGGACCAGGCTGCTCAGCGAGCCGGACGCGATATCCGATGGCTTTGGATTCGCGCCGCGGCTGATGATCTCGAATGATGGACTTGCCGCATCCGGACTGGTGCAGCCCGGCAGCCTGGTCGAAAACGCCTACAAGCTGCGGCTGCCCGCCGGCACCGGCGAGGCGCGGATCAAGGAAGTCCAGGCCGAGGCGGCGAAGGAATTTCCACAGTCCGGCTGGTCGATCCGCACGCGCAGCAACGCGGCGCCGGCGCTCTCCTCCAATATCCAGCGCTTCTCGCAATTCCTGACGCTGGTCGGGCTGACGGCGCTGGTGGTCGGCGGTGTCGGCGTGGCGAACGCGGTGCGCGCCTATCTCGACGGAAAGCGCGGCGTCATCGCCACCTTCAAGAGTCTCGGCGCCTCCGGCGGCTTCGTCTTCACCGTCTATCTGGTACAGATCCTTTTGATTGCCGGCCTCGGGATCGCGCTCGGCCTGGTCCTGGGTGCCACCATGCCGTTCGCGGCGAGCGCGCTTCTGCAGTCGGTCATCCCGGTGCCGGCGGAGGGGGGCTTCTATCCCGGCGCGCTCGCGATCGCGGCGCTGTTCGGTCTCTTGGTGACGCTGGCCTTCGCGCTCTTGCCGCTTGGGCGCGCCCGCGACGTGCCGGCGACGGCGCTGTTTCGTGAGATGGGTTTTGAGAGCCGCGGCTGGCCGCGCCTGCCCTATATCGGCGCTGCTCTCGCGATCGTGCTCGGGCTGGCGGCTTTGGCCATATTTTCCGCCGACGACCGGCGCATCGCCTCGATCTTCGTCGGCGCCACGGTCTTTGCCTTCCTGGTGCTGCGGCTGGTCGCGGCGCTGGTGCAATGGACGGCCCGGCGAAGCCCGCGCGTGCGTTTCGTGTCGCTTCGGCTGGCGCTCGGCAACATCCACCGTCCCGGCGCGCTGACGCCATCGGTGGTGCTGTCGCTTGGCCTCGGTCTGACGCTCTTGGTGACACTGGCGCTGATCGACGGCAATCTCAGGCGGCAGATTTCCGGCAGCCTGCCGGAGCGGGCGCCGAACTTCTTCTTCGTCGACATCCAGAGCAGCGATGTCGACGCTTTCGCCGGCCTGGTCGAAAAGGAGGCGCCGCGGGGAACGCTGGTCAAGGTGCCGATGCTGCGCGGCCGCATCATGGCGCTCAACGGCGTCGACGTCGACAAGGTGAAGATCCCCGCCGACAGCGCCTGGGTGCTGCGCGGCGACCGCGGCCTGACCTATGACGCCAGGCAGCCGGAGAACGCCACGCTGACCGAAGGCGCATGGTGGCCGCAGAATTATTCCGGCGAGCCCCTGGTGTCGTTCTCGACCGAGGAGGGCAACGCGATCGGGCTGAAGCTCGGCGACACCGTCACCGTCAACGTGCTCGGCCGCAACGTGACGGCGAAAATCGCCAATTTCCGTCAGGTCGAATGGGAAACCATGGGCATCAATTTCGTCATGGTGTTCTCGCCCAACACCTTTGCCGGTGCGCCGCATGGCTGGCTGGCGACGCTGACCGACAAGGGCGCCACCACGGCAGACGACGCGCGGCTGCTCAACGCCGTCACGCGCGCATTTCCGGCGGTGACGACGGTCCGCGTCAAGGACGCGCTCGATATCGTCAACCGGCTGGTCGCGCAATTGGGCACGGCGATCCGCGCCGCCGCCGGCGTGGCGCTGATCGCCTCGGTGCTGGTGCTCTCCGGCGCCCTGGCAGCCGGCAACCGGGCGCGCATCCATGACGCGGTGGTGCTGAAGACGCTCGGCGCGACACGCGGGACACTGATCACCGCCTTCTCGCTGGAATATGTGCTGATCGGCCTTGCGACCGCGCTGTTCGCACTTGCCGCGGGCGGCATCGCGGCATGGTTCGTCGTCGCGCACATCATGACGCTGCCGTCGCACTTCATGCCGGAGGTGGCGGTCGCGACGATCCTCGTCTCGCTCGGCGTCACCGTCGGTATCGGCCTTGCCGGTACCTGGCGGGTGCTTGGCCACAAGGCGGCGCCGGTGCTGCGCAACCTCTGACGCGGCGAGCGCTGGAGCAGGCTCGACCTCGTTAAATCTTTGTAAGAATGCCGGGCCGAAACGGCCAAAACCCGGCCTTTTGCTTTCTCACGAAGCGTGACGCCTCGTTGCCGTCTTGTCCTTGAGGTCAAGAACCATCATATTTCCCGCAGGCATGCTGGAGCCCCGCCAGCGGCGCCTGGTCCAAGGGCCATCCAAAGTGGTCGTCCCGGGACCTGTCACCGGACGGGGCAGAAGCAACAGAGGATTTCCAATGGCTGATCCCATTCGCAACTACCAGACGTCCGCCGCCCCCGGCGCGCGCGTCGATATCGATCAGGGCCTGCGGGCCTATATGATCAAAGTCTACAACCTGATGGGGCTCGGCCTGCTCATCACCGGCCTTGCCGCTTGGGGTGCGTTCCAACTCGCCGTCACCGGCGACGGTCAGCTCACGGCCTTCGGCCAGCTCATCTATGCAAGCGCGTTCCGCTGGGTCGTCATCCTGGCGCCGCTGGCTGCCGTGATGTTCCTGTCGTTCAGGATCCAGTCGATGAGCGTGGCGGCGGCGCAGACCACGTTCTGGGTCTATGCCGGCCTTGTCGGCCTGTCGCTGTCGACGATCTTCCTCGTCTATACCGGCACCAGCATCACCCAGACGTTCTTCGCCACGGCCGCGGCCTTCGGCGCGCTGTCGCTCTATGGCTACACGACCCGGCGTGACCTGACGGCCTTGGGCTCGTTCCTGATCATGGGCGTGATCGGCCTGCTGATCGCGATGGTCATCAACATCTTCCTGGCGTCGTCGGCGCTGGCCTTCGCCATCTCGGCGATCGGCGTGCTGGTGTTCGCGGGCCTGACCGCCTACGACACGCAGCGGATCAAGGAGATGTATTTCGAGGGCGACGTCGCGGACGTCGCCGGCCGCAAGGCCATCATGGGCGCGCTGCAGCTCTATCTCGACTTCATCAACCTGTTCATGTTCCTGCTGCAGTTCATGGGCGACCGCCGCTAAAGGCAGTTACCCGGTCCCACTGGACCATAGACTTCGAAAGGGCGGCCCAACGACCGCCCTTTCTTTTTGTGCAGCCCTCTGCTGTTATCAAGGCAGGAAAACGAACTGCACAAATTATGAGCAATACAGCGATCAGAGCCGCGACGGCGGCCGACCTTGACCGAATCACGGAAATCTACGCCGACGCGGTCACGCACGGCACCGCGAGCTACGAGCTGGAGCCGCCCAGCCGCGCCGAAATGGGCAATCGATTCGAGAGTCTAGCGGCAGGCGGCTTTCCCTATCTCGTGGCGGAAAAGGACGGCGCCGTGCTCGGCTATGCCTATGCCGGACCGTTCCGGCCGCGCCCCGCCTATCGGTTCGTCGTCGAGGATTCGGTCTATGTCGCGACCGAGGCCAAGGGCCAGGGCGTGGGCTTCCTGCTGATGCAGGCGCTGATCGAGGCGGCGCGTGCGGCAGGTTTCCGCCAGATCATCGCGGTCATCGGCGACGGCCACGCGGAAAGCGCTTCGGTGCGGCTGCACGAGAAGCTCGGGTTCCGCCATTCCGGGCGCCTGGAAGGATCGGGCTACAAGCACGGCCGCTGGCTGGATACGGTGTTCATGCAGCTGCCGCTCAACGGTGGCGCCGAGCTGCCGCCGGATCCGGAGTCGCTGCCGGAGCGGAGATTCAGGCTCGGAGGGAAATGAGGGTAACGGGAATTGAACAACTGAAGAAAGATAATTATATCAGGCGTTTAGCGCCTCCTTTCCTCAATTCTTCAGTTCTTCAATTCCCCAGTTCCTCTTCCCGGCTCAGGCCTCGACCAGCTTCAGCTTGGAATCGAAGACGCCTAGCACGCGGCCGAGCTCCTGGCCGCGCTTGAGGATTCGTCCGCCCGCGGCGATGACAGCGAAGGCGCCTTGGCGGCGCGCCAGTTTCGGGTCCTTGACGATCTGGAACAGCGGCACTTCGCTGGCGCGGCGGAAGACCGAAAAGACGGCGCGATCAGAGAGATGGTCGATCGCATAGTCGCGCCATTCATTGGCCGCCACCATGCGTCCGTAAAGCCTCAGGATCTGGTCGAGCTCGCGCCGGTCGAAGCGCACCGGTTGGTCGAGGCGTGCGCTGCGCGCCTCATGCAACGGGATCAATATTCCGGATGCTTCCCCATCCTCCATCCCGCTGCTGTGATCGGTCATGCCTCGATCCTTCGATTGATCTTGCGCCAGCCAAGGTTCGCGCTTTCGCGGCCGAATTGCAAGGGCCGGCGAAGCAAGCGGGCGTCGCGCGGTTTCCGAAAGGTCCAGTCACGTTTGCGAAACGTGTGTTGTCATTGGTGATGCTCTGCCACATTCTCGCCACAAATTATCCGCGCTCATGCCCCAATGTCCGACGAGTTTACCCGCGTTGCCTGAGACGGTTCGGTCCGGCACCGGCTCGTAAACCCCAAGCCCCCCGCCCACGGGTCAGCGTCGGATCGAACCAACCTCGGTTTTTCCTTGGAAAAATCAGGTGCGACGATCCCAAAACCTGAATGACCGGCGTCAGAAGCAAGCTGACGCCGGTTTTTTGTTGGCTCCACCTTCTCCTCTTGTGGGAGAGGGTGGCCGCGAAGCGGCCGGATGAGAGGGCGTTCCAGTGAAAACCGACGTCTCACTTCGCTGGAGCACCCCTCATCCGTCTCGGCGCTGCGCGCCGATCCACCTTCTCCCACAAGGGGAGAAGGGGTTTATGGCTTGCGAATAAATGCGGCGCCTAGGATCGGACCGGGCATGCCGTCCTTGCCGACGGACTGCAGCAGCACCGCGCAGCCGCCCTTCTTGGAGATCTCGGTCATCGGCAATTCGTAGCGCTGCGCCTTGCCGTGCCACATGCCGGCGGTCTGGATGTCGGAGACGGCGTTCCAGTAGGTCAGGCTGCGGCCGCTGTTCTCGCCCTGGCCGATCTTCACCATCTGCGGCGGATCGAAATAGACGATCACCACATGGGCGTCGGCCGGGCCATTGCCGGCGTCGCCCGCGTCAATCGTGACGCGGTCGCTGGTGCGGCTCACCTTGATGCCGACCCGCATGCCCTCGCCGGTCCTGTCCATCCGGGCCAGCGCGCCGTCGACGTCCTTGCGACTGGCGCCGTTGACATGGCTGCGGCCGTTGATGACGGCCTGCGGCGTATAGACCGAGCGGCTGCCGAAGGAGCGCATGTAGTCATACTGCCGGTCGGTGTTCTTCTTGTTGCTCAGCGTGTCCTGCCAGCCCAGATAGTCCCAGTAATTGACGTGGTAGGCGAGCGCGACGATGTTTTCCTTGGCGGCCAGCTCGGCGAAGAATTCATCGGCCGGCGGGCAGGAACTGCAGCCCTGGCTGGTGAAGAGCTCGACCACGCCCAAGGGCTTCTCGGGCTCGCTTGCCAGCGCGGCACCGGCAAACGTTGAAAGGGCCAGCGCAAATGCCGCAAGCCGCAATGGTCCTCGAGATGCCATGACTGTTCCGATTTCCCGCCGGTGAAGCCGGCCTTGTTCTGATTGCTAAAATATGTGGCAGAACGGACAATCAACGGGAAGTCACGTTGCGGTGAAATTTTGGCATCGCAACCGCAGATAAGGCGGCACCAGGAGCGCGGCTGCATTTTTCGATGCGGTTCGATTTCGGAGCCGCATCATCGCCATGTGGTAAAGTTTACCAATGTCGCCCGATCTCTATTGCGTGCGAACCGGATCAGGACTTCGAGCCGGGCCGGCGAATGCTTGGCCGGCGGCGGTTTAATTAGGCAGTAGGCAGTAGGCAGTAGGCAGTAGGCAGTAGGCAGTAGGCAGTAGGCAGTAGGCAGTAGGCAGTAGGCAGTAGGTGTCCTGTTTCCCTACTGCCTACTGCCTAAGCCCTACTGCCTGGCCGCTACGCGGCCAGTTCGCGCAGCACGTATTGCAGGATGCCGCCGTTCTTGAAGTAGTCGAGCTCATCCAGCGTATCGATGCGACAGACGATCGGCACGTTCTTCACCGCGCCGTCGCCATAGGTGACCTTGGCCATCATCTTCTGGCGCGGCTTGATCTCGTCCAACCCGTCGATCTCGACCAGCTCGTCGCCCTTGAGGTTGAGGGAAGCCCATGAGGTGCCGTCCTCGAAGACGAAGGGGATGACGCCCATGCCGACCAGGTTCGAGCGGTGGATGCGCTCGAAGGACTGGGCGATGACCGCGCGGACGCCAAGCAGGTTCGTTCCCTTGGCCGCCCAGTCGCGCGAGGAGCCGTTGCCGTATTCGACGCCGGCGAAGATCACCAGCGGCACGCCTTCCTTCCTGTATTCCATCGCCGCGTCGTAGATCGACATCTCCTCCTTCGAGGGATAGTGGATCGTGTAGCCGCCCTCGCGGCCGTTCTCGCCCAGCATGTGGTTGCGGATGCGGATATTGGCGAAGGTGCCGCGCATCATCACCTCATGATTGCCGCGCCGCGTGCCGTACTGGTTGAAGTCGGCGACGCCGACGCCATGCTCGGTGAGATATTTGCCGGCCGGCGACGCCGCCTTGATCGAACCCGCTGGCGAGATGTGGTCGGTGGTGATCTTGTCGCCGAAGAGACCGAGCACGCGCGCGCCCTTGATGTCGCCGACCTTGCCGAAGGCGCGGCCCATGCCGGCGAAATAGGGCGGGTTCTGCACGTAGGTCGAATGGTCGTCCCAGGCATAGGTCTGGCCTTCCGGCGCCTTGACCTTCTGCCAGTACGCGTCGCCCTTGAAGACGTCGGCATATTTGCGGGCGAAGAGCTCGCGCGTGACGTTCTTCTCGATGAACTCCTGGATCTCGGCCGAGGTCGGCCAGATGTCCTTGAGATAGACCGGCTTGCCGTCGCTGCCTTCGCCGAGCGGCTCGGTGGTGAGGTCCCTGGTGACGGTTCCGGCCAGCGCATGCGCCACCACCAGCGGCGGCGAGGCGAGGTAGTTGGCCTGCACGTCCGGCGAGACACGGCCTTCGAAGTTGCGGTTGCCGGACAAGACCGCGGCAGCGATCAGGCCCTTGTCATTGATGGTTTTCGAGATCGGCCCCGGCAGCGGGCCGGAATTGCCGATGCAGGTGGTGCAGCCGAAGCCGACCAGGTTGAAGCCGATCTGGTCGAGTTCCTTCTGCAGTCCGGACTTCTCCAGATATTCGGCCACCACCTGGCTGCCGGGGGCGAGCGAGGTTTTCACCCACGGCTTCTGCTTGAGACCGCGCCGGTTGGCGTTGCGAGCCAAAAGGCCGGCGCCGATCAGCACGCTCGGGTTCGAGGTATTGGTGCAGGAGGTGATGGCGGCGATGACGACGTCGCCATGGCCGAGATCGTGGGAGGCGCCTTCCACCGCGTAGCGCTTCGAAATCTCGGCGGCCTTCTTGTACTCGGTCTCCATCGCCTTGGCGAAGCCGGCGGGAATGTCCTGCAGCGCGACGCGACCCTCGGGACGCTTCGGGCCGGCCATCGACGGCACGACGTCGCCGAGGTCGAGCTCGAGCAGGTCGGTGAAGACCGGATCGGGCGAGCCGGCGTCGCGCCACATGCCTTGCGTCTTCGAATAGGCCTCGACCAGCGCGATGCGGTTCTCGTCGCGACCGGACATCGTCAGATAGCGGATGGTCTCGCTGTCGACCGGGAAGAAGCCGCAGGTGGCGCCATATTCCGGCGCCATGTTGCCGATGGTCGCGCGGTCGGCCAGCGTCATGTTGGAGAGGCCGGGACCGAAGAATTCGACGAACTTGCCGACGACGCCCTTCTTGCGCAGCATCTGGGTGACGGTGAGCACGAGGTCGGTGGCGGTGACGCCTTCCTTCAGCTTGCCGGTGAGGCGGAAGCCGATGACTTCCGGCAGCAGCATGGAGACCGGCTGGCCGAGCATCGCGGCCTCGGCCTCGATGCCGCCGACGCCCCAGCCGAGCACGCCGAGGCCGTTGATCATGGTGGTGTGCGAATCGGTGCCGACGCAGGTGTCGGGATAGGCGGTGGTCTCGCCGTCCTCGCTATTGGTCCACACCACCTGTCCGAGATATTCGAGATTGACCTGATGGCAGATGCCGGTGCCGGGCGGCACGACGCGGAAGTTGCGGAAGGCCTGCTGGCCCCATTTCAAGAACTTGTAGCGCTCTTCGTTGCGCTCATATTCCAGCTCGACGTTGCGGGCGAAGGCCATCGGCGTGCCGAACTCGTCGACGATGACGGAATGGTCGATGACGAGGTCGACCGGCACCAGCGGGTTGATCTTCTCCGGATCGCCGCCGAGCGCCTTGATGCCGTCGCGCATGGCGGCCAGATCGACCACGGCCGGAACGCCGGTGAAATCCTGCATCAGCACGCGGGCCGGGCGATAGGCGATCTCGACACCGGCGGTGCCCTTGTCGTTCAGCCAGGCGGCGACTGCCTGAATGCTTTCCTTGGTGACGGAACGGCCGTCTTCGTTACGCAAGAGGTTCTCCAGCAGCACCTTCATCGAATAGGGCAGCTGGGCGATACCGTTAAGGCCGTTCTTCTCGGCCTCGGCGAGGTCGAAATAGACATAGTCCGCGCCACCCACGGTCAGGGTGCGGCGGCATTTGAAACTGTCGAGGGATTTTGACACGTGCGATCCGTCCTTGTCTGTTCAGCCTGAAAGGGAACGGACGCCGATGGCATGCAATCACGCGCAAAGGTGCGGGTACGGCCATTTCCGCTGTCCGCTCCCGAGCAACCCGAGCCGTTCAAGGCGGCGCGTGCGCTGGTTCGGCGCTAATTCTTCTCCCGCGCCGACCGCTGGCACGGATGAACCGCATATAGAGAATTTCCTGGAATAGTTCTAGACAGTCGAAAGGCAAATTTGTGCGGTGCGGCGGCGGCCGCGAAACGGTGCTTTCGGGACGGGCAAGAATGCGGCTGATCGCCGAAAATCTGGGCGGCGAGCGCGGCGGCGAGACGGTCTTTTCCGGCATCGGATTCGCGCTCGAAAAGGGCGAGGCGCTCATCGTCACCGGGCCGAACGGCGCCGGCAAGTCGACGCTTCTGAGGGTCGTCGCCGGTCTGCTGCCGGCGGCCGAAGGCAAGGTGAAGATCGAGGGCGGCGGCGAGGATTTTCCCTCGGTCGCTTCGGCCTCGCACTATCTCGGCCATCTCAATGCGATGAAGACGGCGCTCACGGTGGAAGAGAATCTGGGCTTCTGGCGCGCTTTCCAGGGTGAGCCGGGGCTGGATGTGGAGGAGGCGTTGGAGACGGTCGGGCTGGGAGGAATTAGCCACCTGCCGTTCGGCTACCTTTCGACCGGGCAAAGGCGGCGGGCTTCGATCGCGAAGCTTCTGGTCAGCCGCCGGCCGATATGGCTCCTCGACGAGCCGACGGCCGGATTGGACAAGGCGTCGGAGGAAAGGTTTGCAGGGTTGATGAGGGAGCACTGCCAGGAGGGAGGGATCATCGTGGCGGCAACGCATTTGCCGCTGGGGCTGGAGGGGGCGAAGGCGTTGAGGATGGGAACAGTCTCTTGACGCCGGTGCCCAACGATACCCCCCTCTGGCCTGCCGGCCATCTCCCCCGCAAGGGGGGAGATTGGATGTCGCGCAGGCTTTCGCCGATCACCAAAGTCGAAAGGGAGATGCTGTCGTTGGAGCTGCCAATCTCCCCCCTTGCGGGGGAGATGCCCGGCAGGGCAGAGGGGGGTGTGAAGGGACGCGGCGTTCGCAACGAGGGCGATCACAGCGCAGAGGCGCTTCGCCGGTGCTAGCCCTCTTCCTGCGCGATATCCGCCTTTCCATCCGCGCCGGCGGCGGAGCGCTGATCGGCGTCATCTTCTTCCTGGCGGTGATCGCCACCATCCCGTTCGGCGTCGGGCCCGATCTCAACCTTCTATCCCGCATCGGCCCGGCGATCTTGTGGATCGCCGCCTTGCTCGCCTGCTTGCTCGGCCTCGATCGCCTGTTCCAGGCCGACCGCGAGGACGGCTCGCTCGATCTGCTCGTGCTCAACAGCGACCGCCACATGCTGGCGCTGACGGTGTTGACCAAGTGCCTGGCGCACTGGATGGGCAGCGTGCTGCCGCTGGTGATCGCGGCGCCCTTGCTCGGCCTCTTCATGAACATGGAGCCGCTCGGGATCGGCGCCACGGCGCTCACGCTGCTCGTCGGCACGCCGGCCATCACCTTTATCGGCGCCGCTGGCGCCGCGGTCGCGGTGGCGCTGCCGCGCGGCGGGCTCTTGATCTCCGTGCTTGTGCTGCCGCTCACCATCCCGGTGCTGATCTTCGGCGTCTCGGCGAGCTACGGCGCTGTGGCCGATCCGGCGCCGTTCCTGCAGCCCTTCCTCATTGTTGCCGCGCTGACGCTGTTTCTTGCCGTGGTTGGGCCGCTGGCGGCCGCGCTGGCACTGCGTCACGGGACGGATTGAGGCCGGAAGGACGTTTTCAACTGCGGCGCGGCGGCTGATTGCGCGGCCTGCGCTGCAGGGTTAAGGGAAGGCATGATCGAACGGATTGGCGTCGCAGGCGCGGAAGGCACGCACACGGGTACGCGGATATGAGCGCGCACGCCCTCTATGTCACCGCGGCCTATGCCATTACGGCGATCGTGCTGGTCGGGCTGATCGGCTGGATCCTGCTCGACCAGCGAGCGCGCAAGCGCGAGCTCGCCGCGCTCGAGGCCGCGGGCGTACGGCGCCGCTCGGACAAGGCCGGGACGACAAAGCCGTGAGCACCGAAACCCAAACACCGGCGCCTCGTCGCCGCCTGTTCGTGATTTTGCCGCTGCTGGTTTTCCTTGGGCTGGCCGGGCTGTTCCTGTCGCAGCTCCTGTCCGGCCGTGACGAGTCGGAAATCCCCTCGGCCCTGATCGGCCTGCCGGCACCGCAGACGAACCTGCCGCCGCTCGAAGGGTCGAACCTGCCGGGTCTCGATTCGAAAGCCTTCGGCGGCAAGGTGACGCTGGTCAACGTCTTCGCGTCATGGTGCGCGCCCTGCCGCGAGGAGCATCCGGTGCTCTTGGCATTGTCGCAGGACAAGCGCTTCACGCTTGCGGCGCTGAACTACAAGGACCAGCCGGAGAATGCCCGCCGCTTCCTTGGCGATCTCGGCAACCCGTACCAGGCGATCGGCGTCGATCCGGCCGGGCGCGCGGCGATCGACTGGGGCGTATACGGCGTGCCGGAGACCTTCGTCATCGGCAGGAACGGCAAAATCGCCTACAAGCATGTCGGGCCGCTGACGCCGGAATCGGCGAGGGATCTGCTGCTGCCGCAGATCGAGAAAGCGCTGGCGGCACATTGATATTCAGGTGATGCCGGCCTGCAAATGGCGGCTTCCTGCGCTTCCGGTGCTCACGTACTTTAAAGTACGCTCCGCTCCGGTTCTCGGAACCCACCATTTTCGACTCGGCCTGACCTGAATCTCAACGCGCCGTCAGGCCTCGCGCTGGTCGGCAAGAAAGATCAGCCGAAGATCTGCTTGCGGATCTGGTAGAGCATCTCGGAGCGGTCGGCGCGCAGATCGGCGAGATCGCGGCTCGACAGGTTCTCGATTTCGGCGACGAGACGGTTGTACTGGCGGCGCTTGGCGATGTTGGTGCGGGCGCGGGCGACGATGTTGTCGAAGATCATGACGAGGTTCCTTTGCTGCCGCATTCATGCGGCGGTTTGTTCCTCCCTGATCGATTGCGAGCATGACATAGGAATGGTGCGTTGCAAAAGAAAGATGTTGCAATGCACCATTGCAGCCAGCGCATAGCCGGTTAACCCGGTCCTAATGCCGTGCGCGGCGTTCATGATGTGGTGAAGGCAATCATCGATCTTGCCTTTGCGTCCTCCTGCTGTCTTGATCTCCCTACAGCGTCGCGCGTCCTTCCGGACGCGCAAAGAACGCTGTAGCACTTTGACTTTGCGCATGACCCCTTTCCGAAAATCGATTCCGACTTTCGGGGTCATGCGCACGTGAATGCCGGGAGGAAAGCATGGCGGCCGCCGACTATTACGAAATTCTCGATCCACGTTTCGCGCGGCTGTTCAACGGCGGCGCGCAGGTTGAAAAGCTGTTCACCGGGTGCCGGTGGGCGGAAGGCCCGGCCTGGTTCGCGGCCGGCCGCTATGTCGTCTGGTCCGACATTCCCAACAACCGCATGCTGCGCTATGACGAGACCGACGGCAGCGTCAGTGTCTTCCGCCAGCCCTCGGGCAATTCCAACGGCAACACCGTCGACCGGGAAGGGCGGCTGGTGACCTGCGAGCATTCGGGCCGCCGCGTCAGCCGCACCGAGCATGATGGCTCGGTCACCACCATCGCCGACACATGGAAGGGCAAGCGGCTGAACTCGCCCAACGACGTGGTGGTGAAGTCCGATGGCTCGATCTGGTTCACCGACCCGACCTACGGCATCGACACCGATTATGAAGGCGACAAGGCCGAGAGCGAGATCGGCGCCTGCTATGTCTACCGCGTCGATCCCGGTACGGGCGAGGTCGAGGCCGTCATCACCGACATGGTCAGGCCGAACGGGCTCGCCTTCTCGCTCGACGAGAGCCTGCTCTATGTCGCCGACACCGGCCGCACGCATGGGGCCGAGAACCCTGCGCATATGCGGGTATTCAATGTCGTCGACGGCGGCAGGACGGTCTCGGGCGGCAAGGTGTTCGCCGACTGCACGGCCGGCCTGTTCGACGGTTTCAGGCTCGACGATGCCGGACGCATCTGGACGAGCGCGGCCGACGGCATCCACTGCTACGATCCCGATGGCACGCTGATCGGCAAGGTCAAGGTGCCGGAGGTGACCGCCAATTGCGTGTTCGGCGGGGCCAAGCGCAACTGCCTCTACATCGCCGGCACCACCTCGCTCTACATGGTCCGGCTGATGGTCAATGGCGCCAAGACTTATTGAGGATACGAAGGTTGCGAGAGGCCGGCAGGACAGAGGGGGGTGCGAAGGAACTCGGCGGCGGGTGACAACCGCTCAGCCGGCGCGGATGAAGTCAGCGAAACTCTGGACCTCGTTTCGCATCGCCTGTCGGCTAGCCGCCTCCGCCAGGATCGCCTCCACCTCCAGCGGCTTCTTGCCGAGCAGCGCGATCTCGAGCGGAGCCTTTTCATACATCGCGAACGACATGGTGCGCATGATCTCGGCGAGCGCGGCGCGGGCATAGAGCGAGCGCGGCGAGGCATGCACCAGCATCGCCGGCTTGCCGACGGCGGCGTCGCGCGACACCAGCCAGTCGAGCGCGTTCTTCAGGCCGCCCGGCACGCCATGCGCATATTCCGGGCAGGAGACGATGACGCCGTCGGCGCGGGTGACGGCGTCGATCAGGCGGGCGGCTTCGCGCGGCGTGCGCTCGCCCTCGTCGTCCGGATTGAAGATCGGCAGCCGGCCAAGTCCGCCATAGATCACGACGCGGCAATCCGCGGGCGCGTTGGCGGCTAAAGCCGCGATCAGCGCCGAATTGGTGGAAGCGGCGCGCAGGCTGCCGGAGATGGCGAGGATCTCGATCAAGGGGATGAGCCGAACGGAACGGGTGAGTCGTTCCGAATGCTACCACAGGGTCTTGCGGTAATCCTCGTCCAGCTCGCGGTCGATCTCGCCGGCGCTCTCGGCCAGCGCCAGCTGGTCGCGGATGATCTCACCGAGCGTCGGCAGGCTCGCCCGATCGTACCAGGTCTCCGGCTTCCACAGCTCGGAGCGCATGAAGGCCTTGGCGCAGTGCATGTAGGCGGCCTTGACCGTCACCACGATGACGCTTTGCGGCGCCTTGCCGTCGACGGCCAGGCGCTCGCGCAGGCCGGCATCGACGGTGATGCGGGCGTCGCCGTTGACGCGCAGCGTCTCGTTCATGCCGGGAATGAGGAAAAGCAGTCCGACCGAAGGATTGCGGATGATATTCTCCAGCGTGTCCAGCCGGTTGTTGCCCGGGCGGTCGGGAATGGCGATGGTGCTGTTGTCGAGAATGGCGGTGAAGCCGGGCTTGTCGCCCTTCGGCGTCACGTCGGCATTGCCGGCGCCGTCGGAGGAACCGATCAGCACGAAGGGGCTCTTGCCGATGAAGGAGCGGCAGTGGCCGTCGAGCGCCTTGAGTTCCTTGCGGATCGAGCCGTCGGTCGGGCGGGGCGTCTTGTAGATCGTCCTCAGCTCGTCGCGCGTGGTGAGGAATTCCATCCCTGTCCCCCTGTCGTCGCGCAATTCCGGGCGGAAGGCTACGGCGAAGTCGCCGAGTCCAACCGTTACACACTTTTCCTGGAATTGCTTTCCTTGTCCTCGTCCTTGGCTTTTTCCTCCAGCGAGTGGCGCATGATCAGCGGCATCTGGCTGAAGGTAAAGAGCAAGGTTATGGGGATCGTGCCCCAGACCTTGAAATACAGCCAGGTGGCTTCGGAGAAATTCCGCCACACCACCTCGTTCAGCACGGCCAGGAACAGGAAGAAGAGCCCCCACCGGAAGGTCAGCTTGCGCCAGCCTTCCGCGTCGAGCTGGAAGGCCGAATCGAAGACATAGCCGAGCAGCGACCTGCCGAAGACCAGGCCGCCGAGCAGGGCTACGCCGAACAGGGAGTTGATGATCGTCGGCTTCATGAAGGCGAAGGTCTTGTCCTGCAGGTACAAGGCGAGCGCGCCGAACACGAAGACAACGATCGCCGAGACCAGCGGCATCAGCGGCAGGCTGCGCGTCAGCGCCCAGGACGCGCTGAGCGAGAGGGCCGTTGCGACCATGAAGAATGCGGTGGCGATCAGGATGGGCTCACCGAGATGGGTGAGGATCGGGAACTTTTGCGCAAGCCATTCGCCGCGGATGGTGGTGAAGAAGAACACCAGGCCTGGCCCAAGCTCGAGCAGGAACTTCAAGCCGGGATTGAGCGGCTTGCGGCGCGGGTCGGACGGGTCGCGTTCGAGGATGTTCATAAAGATCCTTGTTGCGCATGATCTGGCCGAAAAGCAGGCAGATCACGCCATGTTCAAGCCACGCCGGCGATCGCCCTGGCGAATTCGCTTGCGGAAAACGGTTCGAGGTCGTCGACCTGCTCGCCGACGCCGATGAAATAGACTGGCAATCTGTGCTTGGCGGCGATCGCCACCAGAATACCGCCCCGCGCCGTGCCGTCCAGCTTGGTCATCACCAGGCCGTTGACGCCGGCGACGTTGCGGAAGATCTCGACCTGGCTCAGCGCATTCTGGCCGGTGGTCGCGTCGACCGTCTGCAGCACGGTGTGCGGCGCTTCCGGATCGAGCTTGCCCAGCACGCGCACGATCTTTTCCAGTTCCGCCATCAGCTCGGTCTTGTTCTGCAGGCGGCCGGCCGTGTCGATGATCAGCACGTCGGAGCCGGCCTCCTTCGCCTTTTCGAAGGCATCGTAGGCGAGGCCGGCGGCGTCGGCGCCGAGCTTGGTGGCAATGACCGGCGACTTGGTGCGCTCGCCCCAGATCTTCAGCTGCTCGATGGCGGCGGCGCGGAAGGTGTCGCCAGCCGCGAGCATCACCGAAAGGCCACCTTCAGTCAGCTTGGCCGCCAGCTTGCCGATGGTCGTCGTCTTGCCGGTGCCGTTGACGCCGACGACCAGGATGACATGCGGCTTGTGGCTGAGGTCGAGCTCGAGCGGCTTGGCGACCGGGGTCAGGACTTTTTCCACTTCCGCGGCCATCACCGCGCGGACTTCCGAATCGGAAACATCCTTGCCGTAACGGCTGGAGGCAAGCGAGTCGGTGACGCGCAGCGCCGTCTCGACACCGAGGTCGGCGCGGATGAGCACGTCCTCCAGATCCTGCAGCGTGTCCTCGTCCAGCTTGCGCTTGGTGAACACGCCGGCGATGTTGCCGGTGAGCTCGCGCGAGGAACGTGCCAACCCGTCGCGCATGCGCTGGAACCAGGAGCGCCTCGGCGCCGGCTCGGGCGCCTTCTGCGGCTCGGCCTTCTGCTCGACCTTCTTGGCGACCGTCACCTTGCCGGCGGAGGGAGCGGACTTTGGGGGCGCCCCTACTTCCCCCTCGAGGGGAGGGCGGGGCGTTGGCGCGGCTTCGGGCTCGGGAGCGATCTCGGCGCGCACCGGCTGCGGCTCGATCGGCGCCGGCTGGCGAAGAGGCTGCAGAATTTCCGTCGACGTCTCGGGGGTCGGTGCCGAATCCTCTACAGGTTGGCGCTGCGCCTCACCCTTACCCTCTCCCCGTGAAGGACGGGGAGAGGGGGGCGTCGGCGTTAGAGCTTCCTCCTTCTCCCCGTCACTATACGGGGAGAAGGTGCCGGCAGGCGGATGAGGGGCGGCGCCGGCCTCGGAGGTTGATTGCGACAGGGATGGAGTCGACGGCGGGATTTCAGGCACCGGCGTCTGGGCTGGAACCTCGCTTGGCGGCGTCGGTACTTCGACCGGCGCCGGTTCCGGCTGTCGCTCCGGCCGCGACGGCACGATGTCCGGCTCGCTCGGCGCGGGCGGTGGGATTTCCTGCGGTTTCGGCTCGGGTGCCGGCCCCGGTGTGGGCTCGGGCCGGGCAGGCGGCACCGGCACTTCTTCCGGCGCCGGCGGTTCAGGTGTCTCCGGCGCCGGTTGAGGCTCTTCTTCCGGCTTGGGTTCGGGCAGCGGTTCCGGCTCGGAGGGAACAACCGGCTCCGGTGCCGGCGGGATGACCGGGGCGGGCTCGGGCTTCGGCTCTTCGGGCGCCGGCTGGGGCGTAGGCTCCTGCTCGGCTCCCGGCTTCAGCGCCTCCAGCGCGTCCCATTTGATCGGCGGCAGCGGCGCTGTCTCGTCGACACGCTCCTCGACGACCTCTTTCTTACCGAACGAAAATATCTTCTTGAAGAAACCAGCCATGCGTCTCGCAGTCTCAGGCGGCTTGGGCGGCAAGGGGAGCCGCGATCAGGCGGGCGCCGTCATGGCCGGTGACAACCGCCTCGACGATCTCGCCCGGTTGTCCAACGGCGATCGCGGCAAGCGTGAAACCTTCGGTGCGGCCGAGGCCGTCGCGCTCGACCAGGATCGACTGGCGCGTGCCGGCAAGCGCCGCCAGATGGCGGCGATAGGCGGCTTCGCCGGCGGCGCGCAGCCTTGCGGCGCGCTGCTTGACCAGCTCGCGGCGAACCTGCGGCATGCGCGCGGCGGGCGTGCCCTCGCGCGGGGAAAACGGGAAGACGTGCAGATGCGTCAGGCCGCATTCCTCGACTATTCTTTCCGAATTTTCGAACATCGCCTCGGTCTCGGTCGGGAAGCCGGCAATGATGTCTGCGCCGAAGACGATGCCGGGGCGAAGCTTGCGCACGTCCTCGCAGAAGCGGATCGACTGGTCGCGCAGATGCCGGCGCTTCATGCGCTTCAAGATCATGTCGTCGCCCGACTGCAGCGACAGATGCAGATGCGGCATCAGCCTGGGCTCGGTGGCAATCGCATCCAGCAGGTCGTCGTCAGCCTCGATCGAATCGATCGAGGAGAGCCTCAGTCGTTTCACGTCGGGCACCTGGCGCAGGATCGTCTTCACCAGCTTCCCGAGCTTCGGGCTGCCCGGCAGGTCGGCGCCGAAGCTGGTCATGTCGACGCCGCTCAACACGATCTCGGCATAGCCGTTTCCGGCCAGCCGCTTGATCTGCTCGACCACGGCGCCCATCGGCACCGAGCGCGAATTGCCGCGGCCATAGGGGATGATGCAGAAGGTGCAGCGGTGGTCGCAGCCATTCTGCACCTGCACGAAGGCGCGCGCCCGGCCCTCGATGGCGTCGACCATGTGGCTTGCCGTCTCGCGCACCGAGAAGATGTCGTTGACGCGCGCCTTCTCGGTGTCGTTGACGCCGAAATCGGGCAGCGCGCGGTAGGAGTTGGCCTTCAGCTTCTCCTCGTTGCCGAGGACGAGGTCGACCTCGTCCATGGCGGCGAAATTCTGCGGCTCGGTCTGCGCGGCGCAGCCGGTGACAATGATGCGCGCCTCAGGGTTCTCGCGCCGGGCCTTGCGGATCGCCTGCTTGGCCTGGCGCACCGCCTCGGCGGTGACGGCGCAGGTGTTGAAGATGACGGCGCCGCCTTGGAGCGCGCCCAGGCCTGCGCTTTCGGCCTCGCGTCGCATCACCTCGGATTCATAGGTGTTCAGCCGGCAGCCGAACGTGACGACGTCGACACCTTTGGCGAGAGCGGACATCAGGCAGCGCTTTCGGTATCGCGTGCCCAGGCGCCGGTCGAGGGATCGAAGCTGCCGGAAAACTCCCATTCGGCGGCGCCGGTCAGGATCACGTGGTCGTCCTCGCGCCACTCGACATGCAGTTCGCCGCCGCCGGGCGTGATCAGCGTCACGCTGCGGCCGGTGCGCTTGGTGCGCGCGGCCGCCACCACGGCGGCGCAGGCAGCCGAGCCGCAGGCCTTGGTGAGACCCGCGCCGCGCTCCCAGGTGCGGATGATCATCGTCCGCGGCGAGGTGACCTGAGCGATGGTGATGTTGGCGCGCTCGGGAAAGATCGGATGGTTCTCGAGCAGCGGACCGAAGCGGTCGAGTTCGTAGGACCAGACGTCGCGGTCGACCCAAAAGATGGCGTGTGGATTGCCCATCGAGACGACAGATGGCGAGTGCAGCACCGGCGCGTCGATCGGGCCGATCTGCAATTCGATCATGCGGGTGTCGCGGAATTCCTCAGCGAGCGGGATTTCCTGCCAGCCGAAGCGCGGCTTGCCCATGTCGACCGAGATCGTGCCGTCGGCATGTTCCTGCGCGTTGAGGATGCCGGCGCGGGTCTCGAAGGTGAAAATCTTCTGGTCGGTCTCGGCGGCCAAAGCCTGCACCACGCAACGCATGCCGTTGCCGCAGGCCTGGGCGCCAGAGCCGTCGGAATTCAATATGTCGACGTAATAGGCGGTGCCTGCCGTCCGCGCATCGTGGATCGCCATGATCTGGTCGAACTTGGTCGCGGCGTCGGCATTGAGCGCGGTCGCGGCGGCGGCTGTCACGTGATCGGCACGGCCGCGCATATCGGCAACGATGATCTCGTTGCCGATGCCGTTCATCTTGGCGAAGGGGGCGGTGCCTGCCATCGATCCCGTCATTTCAGTGTCCGTTTGGCGCTATATGGCGGAAACGGGCAGGAATTACCAGTCCGGCGCATGCTGGCGGCGGCGAAGGCGCCGCGCCCGGCGACGACCAAGAGGTCGCGCGCGGCGACAACAAAGAGGTCGCGCCTAGGTCACCGCGAACACGCCGAGCACGAGCAGCAGGAAGAGGATCAGCACGATGCCGATCAGGATGCGCGCGCCCATGGCGGCGGCACCGGCCAGGGCCGGCATGCCGAGCAGGCTCGCCGCGGCGGCGACGATGAGAAGAATGATGATCCACCTGATCATGGGAGGCTCCGAGCGAATTGCGTCGCTGGACCAACGCGTTTCGCCGGCTCCGGTTCCTCAGTCAGGCGGCGGGCACGTCCCATATCTCACCGGGGCGCATGGCGCGAAAGCGCTCGTGCGCGATGCTTTCGGCCGCCAATGCCTCGGCCAGCCTCTGCGCCGGCTCCTCGATCGGCTCGTCGGTGAGCTGAAAGGTGCCCCAATGGCAGCCGGCGGCATGGGCGGCGTTGCACAGCCTCATGCCCTGGACGGCTTCCTCGGGATTCTGGTGCTGGGGTGCCATGAACCAGCGCGGCTCATAGGCGCCGATCGGCAAAATTGCCAACCGGAAGCCGCCATGCTTTTTTGCCATCAGCCGGTAGTTGATGCCGTCATGAAAGCCGGTGTCGCCGGCGAAATAAACCTTGCCGCCAGCCGTCTCGATGACGAAACCCGCCCATAGCGCCATGCGGCGGTCGCGTCCGCCGCGCGCCGACCAATGGTGCGCCGGCTCGACATGGACGACGGCGCCGTTGCCGACTTCGACCCGCTCGCCCCAGTCATGCGCCGAAAGCCGCATGCCGGATACTGCGGCGCCGACGATCGCGTCATTGCCGAGCGGCGTGAGCAAAAGCGGGTCATGGCCCTGCTTCAACCGTCGCAATGTGGCGAGGTCGAGATGGTCATAGTGGTTGTGGCTGACCAGCACGAGATCGATCGGCGGCAGATCGGAAAAGGCGACGCCCGGCGCGTTGACTCGCTTCGGCCCGGCGAAGGCGAAGGGCGAGGCGCGTTCCGACCAGACCGGGTCGGTCAGAATGTTCAATCCGGCGGTCTGGATAAGCAGCGAGGCGTGGCCGACCATGGTGAGCCGAAGTGCCACGCCCTCGATCCTTTTGTCCGGCTTTGCCTGGCGGTAGGGGCTTGGGAAAGCCGCCGGCCATTTCGAGCGTGCCCCGCTTAACTGCCATCTCAGCAAATCGCTGAAGCGCGCGGGCGGCCTGCCCTCGGGATTGAAAAAGAGCGCGCCGTCGAAATGATCGCTAGGCGGGCCGCTATAGTAGCGGTTGGCTGCTTTCTTTCCCGCGGCCATCGATTCTCCGTCCGCTCTGTTGCTTTTTCCTGAAATAAGGACGCCGCCGCCTGGCGCAAGCATTTTGCTGACGAATGCCAAGGGCCGGAACATTGC
Organism: Mesorhizobium sp. WSM4884; assembly: GCF_029625675.1. NCBI lineage: Bacteria > Pseudomonadati > Pseudomonadota > Alphaproteobacteria > Hyphomicrobiales > Phyllobacteriaceae > Mesorhizobium > Mesorhizobium sp. WSM4884. Next base: position 22,631 of record NZ_JARTVO010000027.1, on the reverse strand, counting down.
TTGGTTTACGATCGGGACCGGAGGACGAGCGCCATGGCGATGAAGCGGACCAAGACACCATGGATGAGGGCCGAGGATTTCGGCCGCTCGCTGCCGCGCGGGCTGGGCGTCAACCTTCTGGTCACCGACGGCGATGGGAGCCTTCTTCCGCGACGTGCTCGGCGCTGAAATCATCTATGCCGACGAGGATTTCGCCGCGATCGCGCTGCTGGGCTCGATCCTCATGCTGCATGCCGATCATTCTTATCTCGACAATCCGATGACCGGCGTGATTACCGGTGCCGAAACGCGCGGCGCCGGCGTCGAATTGCGCCTCTATGGTGCCGATCCGGATGCGGTGGAGAAAAAGGCGGCGGCGCTTGGCCATGTCGTGCTGGCAGGCTCGATCGACAAGCCGCATGGCCTGCGCGAATGCTATGTCGTCGGCCCCGACGGCTATGTCTTCGTGCCTAGCGCACGGCTGCAAGCCTGAAATTTCAATAAGTTACGGCCCGAGACGCCCGGCGTGTCTCCGGCAGGAGACACCCTTGCGATAAATTTGCAACACGAGCTCCGAAAACCCTATTTTAACCATATCGGGTTGAAATTCTGCCACCTTCGCCATCTTGGTGAAGCGAGTGTTTACGCGGACGGCGCCCCCCACCGGATCCGACGGAGGTTGGAATGACTTTTTCAAAGACCCGCACTTTTTCGAAAACGGGCCTTTTGGCCGTATCGCTGGCCGCGCTCGTTGCGGGCGGCTGCTCGACCTCGCGCTTCTCGTCGATGGACGACCAGCAGCCGGCGCCGCTCACGCCGGCGCCGTCCGGCACGGTGACGCAGAACCAACTGCCGCCGCCGGCCGCTCCGGGCACCACCGACCCGTCGCAATTCCCGACCGCGCCGAAGAACACGCAGGTCGCCTCGCTGCCGCCGGACGGCGCGGCGCCCGCGGGCGCGACGGATTTGACCGCGGCCAGCGTCGCCGGCGTCTGGAACGTCAGCGTCGGAGGCCAGGGTTGCAAGGTGGCGACGCCGCAGACCAAGTTCGGCGCCGGTTATCGCGCCGGGCCGCTGCACTGCCCAGCCCCAATCGACGGCATCAAGTCGTGGAACGTCGCCGGCAAGCAGCTCACGCTCTATGACGAAAACGGCGGCGCGCTGGCCAGGCTCTATTCCTCCGGCGGCGAAAAGTTCGACGGCCAGACTTCCAACGGCCAGCCGATTTCGCTTACAAGGTAAAGCCATAGGGTGTGCTGATATTCAGGTGGTGCCGGCCTGCGAACGGCGGCTTCCGGTGCTCACGTACTTCAAGTACGCTCCGCTCCGGTTCTCGCAAGCCGCCATTCTCGGCTCGGCCTGACCTGAATCTCAGCACACCCTTGGCACCCAGAGCATTCTGCTCACAGCAAACGACGTGAACTATGCATCTGCGTGACGGCCTCCAGACCCATGTGACCGTCAGGCAGCGCTATGACCACCTGGTAGAAACCGGCGCGGTCGGACGCGACCCGGCGCAGGAGCGTGTCGTCGCCGCGCTCGACCGGCTGACCGACGAGATCTCGGCAAAAAGGCTGGCGCAGAAATCCAGCGCGCTGGGCTGGCTGTTCGCGCGCAAAAGGCAGCCGCGGGAGCCAGTCAAGGGCCTCTACGTCCATGGCGGCGTCGGACGCGGCAAGACCATGCTGATGGACATGTTCTTCGAGCTGCTGCCGGTCAGGCGCAAGCGCCGCGTCCACTTCAACGACTTCATGGCCGACGTGCAGGACCGCATCCAGAAGCACCGCGCGGCGCGCAAGAACGGCGACGTGAAGGAGGACGACCCGATCCCGCCGGTGGCGCGGGCGCTGGCCGACGAGGCCTGGGTGCTGTGCTTCGACGAGTTTTCCGTCACCGACATCGCCGATGCGATGATCCTGTCGCGCCTGTTCTCAGCCTTGTTCGCCAACGGCGTCGTGCTGGTAGCCACCTCCAACGTCGCGCCGGAGAACCTCTATCGGGATGGCCTCAACCGGCAGCTCTTCCTGCCATTCATCGGCCTGCTCGAACGCAATGCCAAAGTGCTGACGCTGGATGCCGAAAAGGATTATCGGCAGGAAAAGCTCAATCGCCTGCCGGTCTATGTCACGCCTGCCGACGAGGCGGCCGACACCGCGCTCGACGAGGCCTGGACGGCGATGACGCAAGGCAGGCCGACGGCGGAGACGACGATCGCGCTAAAAGGGCGTCATATCGTCGTGCCGCGCGCCGCCGGCGATGCCGCGCGCTTTTCCTTCGCCGAGCTTTGCGAAAAGCCGCACGGGGCGCGCGACTATCTGGCGATCGCCGACCGCTTCTCGACGATCTTCATCGACCACGTGCCGGTGCTCGGCGAAGGCAAGCGCAACGAGGCCAAGCGCTTCATCCTGCTGATCGACACACTTTACGATCACCGCATTCGGCTGGTGATGAGCGCCGAGGCGCCACCCGAAGGGCTCTACACCGCCAAGCGCGGCACGGAAGTGTTCGAGTTCGAACGCACCGCCTCGCGACTGATCGAAATGCAGAGCCGAGATTGGCTGGAAGGCTGGGCGGAACGACGGTGGGGCGCCGGTGGCGGAAGCGCGGCAGGCGCGGGCGTAGTCGCCTCATGAAGGCATGGGCGCTTCGTCCAGTCTCGCAAGCTCATATACATACATGACGAAATCCTCCGCCTTCCCATGCTGCTCATTCCGCGCTTCATAAAGCGCCCGCGCCGGCTCGTTATCGGGCTCGGTGCCGACCCAGGCCTCTTCGCAGCCGTGCTCGCGGCCGATCTCGAACACAGCATCGAGCATCTTGCTCGCAATGCCTTGCCGCTGGAAAGGCGGTGCCACGCCGACTTCATCGATGTAGAGCTCGCTCACCTTGTCGGGATGGCGGTGGATGACCGCGGCACACTGGCCGACCACCATTCCGTCGACAACCGCCACGGCGGTCGGGTCGGACCGGCTCGTCGAAGACATCGTTTGCCACTTGCATCACAAGGGCGTCATCGCCGGGATGGAGCCTTCTGATTTCGACGTTCATTGTGTAAATTCTCCTCAGTCGGCTCACAAATTTTGACGTTTACGTAATTCCCAAACCATCTAACCGATTGAAAACACTAAGCTCGAAATAATCGTTTGAATTTCTTCCGCGCCGGAGCTATTGGGTGCGGCGAAATCTCGCGGGTTCCCGCATCCTTCCGGCCTTCCCGGCCCCGTCGTCAATTCTGCCAAGATTTGGGCATCGTCACAGACAAGGGAAAACATCCTGACATGGCACGCAACAAGATAGCGCTCATCGGCTCGGGCATGATCGGCGGCACGCTCGCCCATATGATCGGCCTCAAGGATCTCGGCGACGTGGTGTTGTTCGATATCGCCGAAGGCATTCCGCAGGGCAAGGGCCTCGACATCGCGCAGTCCTCGCCGGTCGACGGGTTCGACGCCAGGCTGACCGGCGTCAACGACTATGCCGGCATCGAAGGCGCGGATGTGTGCATCGTCACCGCCGGTGTGCCGCGCAAGCCAGGCATGAGCCGCGACGACCTGCTCGGCATCAACCTCAAGGTCATGGAGCAGGTCGGCGCCGGCCTGAAGAAATACGCGCCGAAGGCCTTCGTCGTCTGCATCACCAACCCGCTCGACGCCATGGTCTGGGCCTTGCAGAAGTTCTCCGGCCTGCCGACCAGCCATGTCGTCGGCATGGCCGGCGTGCTGGACAGCGCCCGCTTCCGCTACTTCCTGGCCGAAGAGTTCAAGGTTTCGGTCGAGGACGTCACCGCCTTCGTGCTCGGCGGCCATGGCGACTCGATGGTGCCGATGATCCGCTATTCGACGGTTTCGGGCATCCCGCTGCCCGACCTCGTCAAGATGGGCTGGACCTCGAAGGAGAAGCTCGACCAGATCGTGCAGCGCACCCGTGACGGCGGCGCCGAGATCGTCGGCCTCTTGAAGACCGGCTCGGCCTATTACGCGCCGGCCGCCTCGGCCATCGCCATGGCCGAATCCTACCTCAAGGACAAGAAGCGCGTGCTGCCCTGCGCGGCGCACCTGTCGGGCCAATATGGCGTCAAGAACACCTATGTCGGCGTTCCGGTGGTGATTGGCGCCGGCGGCGTCGAGCGCGTCATCGAGATCGACCTGTCCAAGGCCGAGCAGAAGATGTTCGACAATTCGGTGGCCGCCGTTCAGGGTCTGACCGAGGCCTGCACCAAGATCGCCCCACATCTCGCCGGCAAGTAATCGCCCCTCTGCGGAGACCAAGCGCATGAACATCCATGAATATCAAGCCAAGGCGCTGCTGAAGGGCTTTGGCGCTCCGGTTGCCGAAGGCGCGCCGGTGTTCAACGCCAGCGAGGCGGAAGCCGCCGCCAAGGCGCTGCCCGGCCCGCTCTATGTGGTGAAGAGCCAGATCCACGCCGGCGGCCGCGGCAAGGGCAAGTTCAAGGAACTCGGCCCCGACGCCAAGGGTGGCGTTCGGCTGGCAAAGTCGGCCGCCGAGGTGGTCGCCAACGCCAAGGAAATGCTCGGCCATACGCTGGTCACCAAGCAGACCGGACCTTCCGGCAAGCAGGTCAACCGCCTCTATATCGAGGACGGCGCCGACATTGCCCGCGAGCTCTATCTGTCGATCCTCGTCGACCGCTCGGTCGGCCGCGTCGCCTTCGTCGTCTCGACCGAGGGCGGCATGGACATCGAGGCGGTCGCGCATGACACGCCGGAAAAGATCCTCACCGTCGCCATCGACCCGGAAAAGGGCGTGACGGCGGAAGACGTGAAGAAGCTCAACGCCGCGCTGAAGCTCGACGGCGATGCGGCGAAGGACGGCGCCGCCCTGTTCCCGACGCTCTACAAGGCCTTCGTCGACAAGGACATGAGCCTGCTCGAGGTCAATCCGCTGATCGTCATGAAGGACGGGCATCTGCGCGTGCTCGACGCAAAGGTGTCGTTCGACAACAACGCGCTGTTCCGCCATCCGGACGTGATGGAGCTGCGCGACACCACCGAAGAGGACGAGAAGGAGATCGAGGCGTCGAAATACGACCTCGCCTATGTCGCGCTCGACGGCAATATCGGCTGCATGGTCAACGGCGCCGGGCTCGCCATGGCGACGATGGACATCATCAAGCTCTACGGCGCCGAGCCCGCCAACTTCCTCGACGTCGGCGGCGGCGCCTCGAAGGAGAAAGTGACGGCGGCGTTCAAGATCATCACCAAGGATCCGGCGGTCGAAGGCATCCTGATCAACATCTTCGGCGGCATCATGAAATGCGACGTCATTGCCGAAGGCGTGATCGCCGCGGTCAAGGAAGTCGGGCTGAAGGTGCCGCTGGTCGTGCGGCTGGAAGGCACCAATGCCGAGCTCGGCAAGAAGATCATCAACGACAGCGGCTTGAACGTCGTCTCGGCCGACGACCTCGACGACGCGGCCAAGAAGATCGTCAAGGCGGTGAAGGGCTGAGCGGATGCCTCCGCGCAAAATAAACCTAGTCGAGGCAGCGGATGCGAAGATCGACAAGGTGTTCGATCCGCACATCGCCGGCGACGTCAATGACGCCCAGGCCAAGATCGCCAAGTTCGGCGAAGCCTTCGACTGGCATGCGCATGACAATGAGGACGAGGCCTTCCTCGTGCTGCGCGGCAGGATAGCCATCGATTTCCGCGACGGGCCGGTCGAGCTCGGCGAGGGCGACTTCATCGTCGTGCCGCGCGGCGTCGAGCACCGGCCGCGTTCGCTCACCGCCGAACCGGTGGTGCTGATGTTCGAGCCGGCGACGACTTTGAACACCGGCAACGCCAAGAGCGACCTCACCGTCACCGATTTGAAGCGGCTCTGACCATGAACGCCTTCTCTTCCCTCTCGGCCGATCACCTGCGCCTGCAGGCGCTGGTCGGCGCGTGGCGCGGCGAGGAAGAGGTGGCGGCGACGCAGTGGACCGATGCGGGCACGGCGACCGCGGAAGTGGTGGCGCAGCCTGAGTTCGGCGGCCTGTTCGTGGTGCAGCGCTATCGCCAGCGTCGCGACGGCACGGTTTCGTTCGGCGCGCACAATGTGTTCGGCTTCGACCAGCAAAACGGCCTCGCCACCATGCATCAGTTCGACTCGATGGGCTTTGTGCCGGCCTCTCCCGCCACAGGCCAGTGGGACGGCAGCAGGCTCACTCTGGAGCGCTCGTCGCCGCGCGGCGCCGCGCGCGTGGCCTATGTTTTTGAAGGCGCCGATACATACCGCATGCAACTGCAGTTCAAGCCCGCCGGCAACGATGTCTGGCAAGACATGGTGAGCGGCGTCTATCGGCGCGTCTCGCCTTCCGAGATGAAGGAAGGCTGAGCGATGGAGACGGCGGTCAGGGCGGCTGAAGGATTACACATAATCACACATATTATGGCTGTGTATTTATGTGGAGACGGACAATGAAAAACGTCACCCTGGCCATGGACGAGACCCTGCTTGAGCAGGCGCGAGGCCTTGCCGCGCGTCGCAAGACGACGCTCAACGCCCTCATTCGTTCACTACTTGCGCATGAAGTCGAGCAGGAAGACAGGATTGCCTGGGCGCGGGAAGGGATGCGCAGGCTGATGGCCGAAAAACCTCTCGACCTGGGCCCTGCATACAAATGGAACCGGGACGAGATCTATGCCGAACGAGAAGATAGAATGCTTTCTCGACTCGAACGTCCTCCTTTACGCGGCTTCGGAGAGGACAAGTGATCCCCGCCGACATGATATCGCGCAAAGCCTTGTGCTCGAGACTGTGTTCGGCGTCTCGGGCCAGACCTTGGCCGAATTCGCGAATGTCGCGAGACGGAAGTCGGTCTTCGCCGATGCTGTGGTCGACGAGTGGCTGGTCTTTCTCGGCACGCTTCCGTTTGTCCCGGTCGACCAGGCCTATGTCATCGCGGGGCTCCGTCTCGCGCGCCGCTATCAACTCAAATATTGCGACGCGGCATTGCTCGCGGCCGCGGAGCGGCTCGGCGCGCCGGTTTTCTACACCGAGGATCTCAACCACAACCAGGTTTATGGCTCGGTCCGGGCCGTCAATCCTTTCTTGTAATCGCTGAATTCAGAGGCGTTCTCTCCCATGTCCATTCTCGTCGACAAGAATACCAAGGTGCTGGTGCAGGGCCTGACCGGCAAGACCGGCACCTTCCACACCGAGCAGGCGCTGGCCTATCACGGCACCAAGATGGTTGGCGGCATCCACCCGAAGAAGGGCGGCGAGACCTGGACCGGCGCCAAGGGCGAGACGCTGCCGATCTTCGCCACCGTCGCCGAGGGCAAGGAAAAGACCGGCGCCAACGCCTCCGTCATCTATGTGCCGCCGGCGGGCGCGGGCGAAGCCATCATCGAGGCGATCGAGGCCGAGATACCGCTCATCGTCTGCATCACCGAAGGCATCCCGGTGATGGACATGGTCAAGGTCAAGGCACGGCTCGATCGCTCGAAGTCGCGGCTGATCGGTCCGAACTGCCCGGGCGTGCTGACGCCCGACGAATGCAAGATCGGCATCATGCCCGGCAACATCTTCCGCAAGGGCTCGGTCGGCGTTGTTTCCCGCTCGGGAACGCTTACCTATGAGGCAGTCTTCCAGACCACCAATGTCGGCCTCGGCCAGACCACCGCGGTCGGCATCGGCGGCGACCCGGTCAAGGGCACCGAGTTCATCGACGTGCTCGAAATGTTCCTCGCCGACGACGAGACCAAGTCGATCATCATGATCGGCGAGATCGGCGGCTCGGCCGAGGAAGACGCCGCGCAGTTCCTCAAGGACGAGGCCAAGCGCGGCCGAAGCAAGCCGATGGCGGGCTTCATTGCCGGGCGCACGGCGCCGGCCGGCCGCACCATGGGCCACGCGGGCGCGGTGATCTCCGGCGGCAAGGGCGGCGCGGAAGACAAGATCGCGGCGATGGAATCGGCCGGCATCAGGGTTTCGCCGTCGCCGGCAAGGCTCGGCACGACGCTGGTCGAGGCGATCAAGGGTTAAGGGAGTAGGGGAGTAAGGCAGTAGGGGAGTAGGGAAAGATGGCGGCAGCACGTGCCCTACTCCCTTCCTCCCCTATTCCCCTACTCCCCTCCAACTAAGGAGACGGAGCCAGGCTCCGCAGATGAAAATGGCAAGACAAGATCAGGCCAACGACCAATTCTCGCTCACCTCGTTCCTCTATGGCGGCAACGCCGACTACATCGACGCGCTCTACGCCGCCTATGAGGACAATCCGGCCTCCGTCGATCCGGAATGGCAGGATTTCTTCGCGGCGCTGAAGGACGACGCGGGCGACGTTCGCAAAAACGCCACCGGCGCCTCCTGGGCGAAGCCCTCCTGGCCGCTGCAGGCCAATGGCGAGCTGGTCTCGGCGCTCGACGGCAATTGGGGCCTTATCGAGAAGCACATCGAAAAGAAGGTGAAGGAAAAGGCGGTCGTCAACGGCGCAGCCGTTTCCGACGCCGACGTGCACCAGGCGACGCGCGATTCCGTGCGTGCCATCATGATGATCCGCGCCTACCGCATGCGCGGCCATCTGCACGCCAAACTCGATCCGCTGGGCATCGCCAATCCGCTTGAGGACTATAACGAGCTGTCGCCGGAAAATTACGGCTTCACAACAGCCGACTACGACCGGCCAATCTTCCTCGACAACGTGCTCGGCCTCGAGTTCGGCACCATCCGGCAGATGCTGGATATCCTCACCCGCACCTATTGCTCGACGCTCGGCGTCGAATTCATGCACATCTCCGATCCCGAGGAGAAGGCCTGGATCCAGGCCCGCATCGAGGGCGCCGACAAGGAGATCACCTTCACCGCCACCGGCAAGAAGGCGATCCTGTCGAAGCTGATCGAGGCCGAAGGCTTCGAGCAGTACATCGACGTCAAGTACAAAGGCACCAAGCGCTTCGGCCTCGACGGCGGCGAATCGCTGATCCCGGCGCTGGAGCAGATCATCAAGCGCGGCGGCCAGCTCGGCCTGAAGGAAGTCGTGCTCGGCATGGCGCATCGCGGCCGCCTCAACGTGCTTTCCCAGGTCATGGCCAAGCCGCACCGCGCCATCTTCCACGAGTTCAAGGGCGGCTCGGCCGCGCCCGACGACGTCGAGGGCTCTGGCGACGTGAAGTACCATCTCGGCGCCTCGTCGGACCGCGAGTTCGACGGCAACAAGGTGCACCTGTCGCTGACCGCCAATCCTTCGCATCTGGAAATCGTCGACCCCGTCGTGATGGGCAAGGCGCGCGCCAAGCAGGACCAGCTCGCCGGCCGCGAGCGCGGTGAGATCGTGCCGCTGTCGGAACGCGCCAAGGTGATGCCGCTGCTGCTGCATGGCGATGCCGCCTTTGCCGGCCAGGGCGTCATCGCCGAGATGTTCGGGCTCTCGGGCCTGCGCGGCCATCGCGTCGCCGGCACGCTGCATTTCATCATCAACAACCAGATCGGCTTCACCACCAATCCGCGCTTCTCGCGCTCGTCGCCCTATCCGTCGGATGTGGCCAAGATGATCGAGGCGCCGATCTTCCACGTCAACGGCGACGACCCGGAAGCGGTGGTGCACGCCGCGAAGGTGGCGACCGAATTCCGCATGAAGTTCCACAAGCCGGTGGTGGTGGACATGTTCTGCTACCGCCGCTTCGGCCATAACGAAGGCGACGAGCCGTCCTTCACGCAGCCGATCATGTACCGCAACATCCGCAGCCATAAGACGACGGTGCAGGTCTATGCCGACCGGCTGATCGCCGAAGGCCACATCACCCAGGCCGAGGTCGACAAGATGCGGGCCGACTGGCGCGCGCATCTCGAGTCTGAATTTGAAGTCGGCCAATCCTACAAGCCGAACAAGGCCGACTGGCTGGACGGCGCGTGGTCGGGCCTGCGCACGGCCGACAACCAGGACGAACAGCGCCGAGGCAAGACCGCGGTGCCGGTCCGCACGCTCAAGGAAATCGGCAAGAAGCTGACCGAGGTGCCGAAGGATTTCGAGGCGCACAAGACGATCCTGCGCTTCCTCGAGAACCGCCGCCAGGCGATCGAATCCGGCGAAGGCATCGACTGGTCGACGGCCGAGGCGCTGGCCTTCGGCGCCATCCTGCTCGACGGCAACCCGATCCGCCTCTCCGGCCAGGATTCGGAGCGCGGCACCTTCTCGCAGCGCCATTCCGTGCTCTACGACCAGCGCGACGAGACCCGCTACATCCCGCTCAACAACCTGTCGGCGGCGCAGGCCGGCTACGAGGTCATCAACTCGATGCTGTCGGAAGAGGCGGTGCTCGGCTTCGAATATGGCTACAGCCTGGCCGAGCCGAAGGCGCTGACGCTCTGGGAAGCGCAGTTCGGCGATTTCGCCAACGGCGCCCAGGTGGTGTTCGACCAGTTCATCTCGTCCGGCGAGCGGAAGTGGCTGAGAATGTCGGGCCTGGTCTGCCTGCTGCCGCACGGCTACGAGGGCCAGGGGCCGGAGCATTCGTCGGCGCGCCTCGAGCGTTTCCTGCAGCTCTGCGCCGAGGACAACATGCAGGTCGCCAACGTTACGACGCCGGCTAACTATTTCCACATCCTGCGCCGGCAATTGAAGCGCGACTTCCGCAAGCCGCTGATCCTGATGACGCCGAAGTCGCTGCTGCGCCACAAGCGGGCGGTGTCGACGCTGTCGGAGATGGCGGGCGAAAGCTCGTTCCACCGGCTGTTGTGGGACGACGCGCAGCTGTTGGCCGACCAGCCGATCAAGCTGGTGAAGGACTCCAAGATCCGCCGCGTCGTGCTGTGCTCGGGCAAGGTCTATTACGACCTCTACGAGGAGCGCGAGAAGCGCGGCATCAACGACATCTACCTGCTGCGCGTCGAACAGCTCTATCCGTTCCCGGCCAAGGCGCTGATCACCGAGCTGTCGCGCTTCCGCAACGCCGAGATGGTGTGGTGCCAGGAAGAGCCCAAGAACATGGGAGCCTGGTCGTTCATCGACCCCTATCTCGAATGGGTGCTGGCGCATATCGACGCCAAGCATCAGCGGGTGCGCTATACCGGCCGGCCGGCCTCGGCCTCGCCGGCGACCGGACTGATGTCGAAGCATCTCAGCCAGCTCGCTGCCTTGCTCGACGACGCGCTTGGTGAATAGGCAGGTCTTGGGCGAATAAGCAGACCCGAACGAAACAGACCTCAAGAAGAGAAGAGAACGGACAGGCACAATGGCTACCGAAATCCGCGTCCCCACTCTCGGCGAATCCGTCACCGAGGCGACCGTCGGCAAGTGGTTCAAGAAGGTCGGCGACGCGATCGCCGCCGATGAGCCGCTGGTCGAGCTCGAAACCGACAAGGTGACGGTGGAGGTGCCTGCCGCGGGCGCCGGGACGCTCTCCGAGATCACCGTCAAGGAAGGCGAGACGGTCAATGTCGGCGCGTTGCTCGGCTCCATTTCCGCCGGTGGCGAAGCGGCTGCTCCCGCCGCCGCCAAGCCGCACGCGGTGGCGCAGGCCTCCAGCCCGGACGCCGCCTCCACGACCAAGCAGGCCGCGGCCGAAACCGCCAAGGTTGCCGGCGGCGGTGGTCCGATCGAACCGCGCACCATGCCGCCGGCGCCGGCCGCGGCGAAGCTGATCGCCGAGCACAATCTCGCTGTCGACCACCTGCCGGGTTCGGGCAAACGCGGCCAGGTGCTGAAGGGCGACGTGCTCGACGCGATCGCCAAGGGTGCGCCTTCGCAGCCGGCCGAGCCGCCGAAGGCGGCACCTGCTCCCGTCGCGGCCCGGGCGCCGTCGACGGCCGACGATGCGGTGCGCGAGGAGCGCGTTCGCATGACCAAGCTCAGGCAGACGATCGCGCGCCGCCTCAAGGAGGCGCAGTCGACCGCCGCCATGCTCACCACCTTCAACGAGGTGGACATGAGCGCGGTGATGGCGCTGAGGGCGAAGCACAAGGACGTGTTCGAGAAGAAGCACGGCGTGAAGCTCGGCTTCATGGGCTTCTTCACCAAGGCGGTGACACACGCGCTGAAGGAGATCCCGGCGGTCAATGCCGAGATCGACGGCACCGACATCATCTACAAGAACTTCGCCCATGTCGGCGTCGCCGTCGGCACGGACAAGGGGCTGGTGGTGCCGGTAGTGCGCGACGCCGACCAGATGTCGATCGCCGAAATCGAGAAGGAGATCGGCCGGCTGGGTCTCGCCGCGCGCGACGGCAAGCTGTCGGTCGCGGACATGCAAGGCGGCACGTTCACGATTTCCAACGGCGGCGTTTACGGGTCGCTGATGTCGACGCCGATCCTCAATGCGCCGCAGTCCGGCATCCTCGGCATGCATAAGATCCAGGAGAGGCCGATGGTGGTCGGCGGCCAGATCGTGATCAGGCCGATGATGTATCTGGCGCTCAGCTACGACCACCGCATCGTCGACGGCAAGGAAGCCGTGACCTTCCTTGTGCGTGTCAAGGAAAGCCTCGAGGACCCCGAGCGGCTGGTGCTCGATCTCTGAGGTTTGGCGCGGTGGCTGAAACGGTCGAGCCAATCGATCTGTTCGAGCTTGTGACGACAGGCCGGGCGGGGCCTCTCGAACTTGGCAAAAGCAGTCGTGAAACGGTTCGAGGCTTGATCGACCCGGAGGATGTGAGGGCGGACGATCACTATCGCCACGACGATCCCGAGTCGGTCTGGTGCATCTATGGTCGAAATTGCGAGTTCTTCTTCAGCCCCGATTTTCGTCTGAGATCGATTCGCGTCGAACCCGTCTTCGGGAGATTGCAACCGGGTGGAATGATGGCGACTTGGTACGGCCATCTCGACGTCGACGTTGGCCGGCATCCCGTGACTTTTGGAGGCACGAGCCCCATAGCCATACATACCTTGCCCAAGGCATTGCAGTTCCTGAACAAGAGCGAATTCAAATGGGCAATCGGCGGCGGTCATGGGCGCGACGTCTATATTGAGCTGGCGGAAAGTTCTCGCGTCCTGACCCTCAAATATGAAGTGAACGCAGTTCCGGTCGATAGGAATGACAACGTTGCATTCGAGATAGATTATTTTCTTTCGACAGTCTTCATCCTCGATCAAGCTGTTCAAGGCGGATAGCGGTGACGATCTGCTCTTTCCTGTCGGAAAGTCTTTCGACCGCGTCGATAGCGACCGGCGTGGCGATGATCCCCGTGGCGGCGCAAGCCGCCTGCCCGATCCAGCTCGCCGTCTATGGCGACGCGAAAAGCGGAGCCGAGATCGACTTCACCCCAGCCGGCACCTCGGCGACGATCACCAACAGCTTTCGCATGATCCTCGACAACAATGTCGTGCTCGACGGCATCGCCATGTGGACCGAAGGCTCCGCCTCGCGCCCGCACGGCTCGCTGATGTACAAATGCCCGACTGGCGACGTCACCGGCGAGGAGCTTGCCGCCTGCACGGTCTGGGAAGGTGTGATCTACAGCGCCGATGACAAGGGCACCCTCGGGCTGCTGCCGGCCGAGGGCACCGACGCGCCGAAAAGCCTGATCTTTCCCGATCTCGGGCCGTCGCTCGAAATGTCGGCCGCTTACGGTCCCGCCGGCTTCTCCAAGGTGCCTTGGGACGTCTTTGCGCTGAAAGGCTGTCAGGAATGAGCACCGACAAGAAGACGCTGCTGGTCACCGGCGGCAGCCGCGGCATCGGCGCCGCCATCTGCCGGCAGGCAAACCAGGCCGGCTATCGCGTTGCGGTCAACTATGTCTCCAACCAGGCTGCGGCCGAGGCGCTCGCCGCCGAGCTGCAAGCCGCCGGCGGCGAAGCCTTCGCGGTCAAGGGCGATGTCGGCAGCGAGGCCGATGTCGTGGCGATGTTCGAGGCGGCGGACCGCGCCTTCGGCCGGCTCGACGCCTTCGTCAACAATGCCGGCATCGTCGACGCCAAGGCGCGTGTCGACGAGATGAGCGCCGAGCGTGTCGAGCGCATGATGCGCATCAACGTCGTCGGCTCCTTCGTCTGCGCGCGCGAGGCGGTGAAACGCATGTCGACCCGCTACGGCGGTCGGGGCGGCGCCATCGTCAATATCTCGTCCGCCGCAGCCAGGTTGGGCTCGCCCGGCGAATATGTCGACTACGCCGCCTCCAAGGGCGCGATCGACACGCTGACGATCGGGCTCGCGCGTGAAGTCGCGCTCGAAGGCATTCGCGTCAACGCGGTCAGCCCCGGCATCACCGAGACCGAGATCCATGCCTCGGGCGGACAGCCCGATCGCGTGGCGCGGATGCAGGACATGCTGCCGATGAAGCGCGCCGGCACGGCCGATGAGGTCGCGAGCGCGGTTCTCTATCTTCTGTCGGACGCGGCCTCCTATATAACGGGCGCGATCCTCAATGTGAGCGGCGGCCGCTGAAGGCCAGACCAGAAGGACACCATCATGGCTTATGACGTCGTAATCATCGGATCGGGGCCGGGCGGCTATGTCTGCGCCATCAAGGCGGCGCAGCTCGGCCTGAAGACGGCGGTGATCGAGAAGAACGCCACCTTCGGCGGCACCTGCCTCAACATCGGCTGCATCCCGTCGAAGGCGCTGCTTCACGCCTCCGAGATGTTCGCCGAGGCCGGCCATGCCTTCGATACGCTGGGCGTCGAGGTCGGCGCGCCGAAGCTCAACCTCAAGAAGATGCTGGCGCATAAGGATGCGACCGTGGCCTCGAACGTCAGCGGCGTCGCCTTCCTGTTCAAGAAGAACAAGATCGACAGTTTCCGCGGCACCGGCAAGGTGATCGGCGCCGGCAAGGTGTCGGTGACGGGCGACGACGGCAAGGTCGAGGAGATCGAGACCAAGAACATCGTGATTGCCACCGGCTCCGACGTCGCCGGCATTCCGGGCGTCAAGGTCGACTTCGACGAGAAGGTGGTCGTGTCCTCCACCGGCGCGCTGTCGCTGGCCAAGGTGCCCGCCAGCCTCGTGGTGGTCGGCGGTGGCGTCATCGGGCTGGAGCTCGGCTCGGTGTGGGCCAGGCTCGGCGCCAAGGTAACGGTCGTCGAGTTCCTCGACACCATCCTCGGCGGCATGGACGGCGAAGTCTCGAAACAGTTCCAGCGGCTGCTGTCCAAGCAGGGTTTCGAGTTCAAGTTAGGGGCCAAGGTCACCGGCGTCGCCAAGTCCAAGAAGGGCGCCAGCGTGACCTTCGAGCCGGTCAAGGGCGGCGCGGCGGAAACCATCGAGGCCGATGTGGTGCTGGTCGCGACCGGACGTCGCCCCTATGCCGACAGCCTGGGACTGAACGAAGCGGGCGTCGAGACGGACGAGCGTGGCCGGGTCAAGACCGACGGGCATCTCAGGACCAGCGTGCCCGGCATCTATGCCATCGGCGACGTCATCGCCGGACCGATGCTGGCGCATAAGGCCGAGGACGAGGGCGTGGCGGTGGCCGAGATGATCGCCGGCCAGGCCGGCCATGTGAACTATGACGTCATCCCGAGCGTCGTCTACACCAGCCCCGAGATCGCTTCAGTCGGCAAGACCGAGGAAGAGCTGAAGAAGGCCGGTATCGACTACAAGGTCGGCAAATTCCCGTTCAGCGCCAATGGCCGCGCGCGCGCCATGCTGCACACCGACGGCTTCGTGAAGATCCTGGCCGACAAGGCAAGCGACCGCGTGCTCGGTGTCCATGTCGTCGGCTTCGGTGCCGGCGAGATGATCCACGAGGCGGCTGTGCTGATGGAATTCGGCGGCTCCTCGGAGGACCTCGCCCGCACCTGCCATGCGCACCCGACCATGTCGGAAGCGGTGAAGGAAGCGGCGCTGGCGACATTCTTCAAGCCCATTCATATTTAAAGCATGTCTCCCGAAAGTGGGAACCGGTTTCGGGATAAAGACATGCGTAAAATCAAAAACCTAAAGCGCATGGAGCGAATCTGAAAGATCGCGACGCGCTTTAACTGCGCGCCACGCGCCAGTACCGAAGGCTCAACGAAGGCAAGGCTGCCACCAACCAAAACGGCCCGCTTTTGGCGGGCCGTTTGTCGTTGAGCTGTAGCTTATTATTGAGCCGGCGCAGGTGCTGGAGCTGGTGCGGGAGCAGGCGCAGGTGCCGGAGCTGGCGCGGGAGTCGGGGCCGGCGCGGGCGCCGGAGCAGGTGTTGCGGGCGCCGGTTCAGGGGCCGGGGCCGGCGTGGTGGCGGCCGGCGGCTCGGCGGGCGCGGGGGCCTTTTCGCCGCCGCTTCTGCCAAAAACATAATACGCAACGATGGCCAGGATAATGACAACAAGGGCGATCAGCCACCCGCTGCCGCCGCCACCCGACGAGGGAGGGGTGCTCGGAGGGGTGAAGGGGTCATTAGGGTTCGCCATGAAACGTGTCCTCCTTGGAAAGAAAGGCTTCAATCAACAGCCATCAACGCGCAACCCTGAATTGGGTTTCACGCGGGCGGGCGGAAAGCGCTGAAAAACCGGCGTTTTCAGTCCGCCAGCCGCCAGACGACTCAGTTGACGGCGGTAACAATATACCCCGCCTTGCGGAAATCTTCGACCAGTCCGTCAGCACCGGGCAGATGCAGCGCGCCGACCGCCATGAAGGCATTGCCCTTGGCCAGAATCGGCATGGCGTGGTCGACCATCACCTTGTTGCGGCTGGTGATCATGGTCTGCTCGAAAGCGGCATAGCCGGCCTGGTCGTTCCCGGCATCGGGCAGCACGGCGCGGAACAGGGGCCAGAACATGCCGACCTCGCCGCGCTGGTAGAGCACGATCATCGTCTCGTTGACGTCGTTTACCTTGTCGCCGAGCTTCAGCGTCTCGACCAGCCCCTTCATGTGGTACGAAAGCGGCAGCGAGGCCATGGCGCGCAATTGATCGGCGGCGGTCTCCAGTCCCTCGACGTTCTTTCCCGCCGCCTTGGCGTCGGAGGCCAGCTTGACGTCCAGCACCGGCGCGCCGGCAGCCTGGCGCGCCACCTCGCAAGCCGGCAATGCCACCATGGCCGACAGGATCCACGGCTTCATCTTGGCGACGGTCAGGGGCGGGATGCCGCGTGCGTCGAGCCCCTTGTTCAGCACCGCGGCGTCTTCCGGCGACAGCAGCGAGGACAGCGTCGTGTTGTCGGTGAACATCATCAGGCCTGGCTCGGCGGCCATGGCGGCCATCATCTTGGCCTTGTCGAGGGCGTCGGTGGTTTCGATGATGATGGTGCCGGCGCCGTCATAGGCCTTCCGCGCGGCGGCCGGCAGCGTGGTGACGCGCACGTCGGTCATATGCATGGTGCCGAAGAGATAGGACGGCTTTTCGCCCGGTTTCTCCAGTTTCCACAACAGGCTCTTGCCGTTCGGAACGGCGGCCGCCTCGGCCTCGACCTTCTTGAAGGCGGCGGGGTCGCTCTTTGCAAGACTTGCCAGCAGATCGGTGCCGGCGCAGGCGGGAGCTTCGGCATGCGCCCTGCCGGCCAGCAGCAGGACGGCGAGGAATGACAGGAAAAACAGCACGTTGAGTGCTGCAAGCAGCTTCAACGAGACGAGAGTCGCGCGGTCGGCGATGGCGATGACGCGTTTCATGAGGAGCTTCTTAACCGCCAAAAGCGGCAAAACCGTTAATCGGCGGAATGAAATTGTTCCCGGTGTGGTGAGCTGTCGGATGGAATGCCCCCTGGTGGCAAGCGGAAACGCCCATCCGGGTCGTCATCCACGGGCGGGGTAAGGAGCGAAGCGACGCCGCGCAGACCCGAGGATCCATTCCGAGACGTGAGCCGCGGAATGCGACGATGCAGAATCCTACACGGTTGCGAAGCGTCGAGGTCATGGCATGGATACCAAGATCTCCGCGACGGAGCTCCGCTCCTGCTTCGCCCTGGTATGACGAAGTCTGGGTTCATGCCCTTGGATGAGCGGATTCGTAGATATCCAGCAGCCTTGCAGTGTCGACGCCGGTATAGACCTGCGTGGTCGACAGGCTGGCATGGCCGAGCAGTTCCTGGATGGTGCGCAGGTCGCCGCCGCGGCCAAGCAGATGTGTGGCGAAGGAATGGCGCAAGGCATGCGGCGTGGCGGTGTCCGGCAGGTTCAGCGCCGAGCGCAGCTTCGCCATCTCGCGCTGCAGGATCGCCGGGTTGAGCGGTCCGCCGCGGGCGCCGCGGAACAGCAGCTCCTTCGGATCGATATGGAAGGGACAGAGCCGCCGGTATTCGGCGACCGCACGTGACGCCACCGGCAGCACCGGCACCAGCCTTGTCTTGCCGCCCTTGCCGGTGATGCGCAGCACGGTGTCGGTGTCCGACGCGAGATCGGCGCCGGTCAGGCCGAGCGCTTCCGAGATGCGCAGGCCGGAACCATAGAGCAGCGTCAGCACGGCGGCGTTGCGGGCGGCGATCCATGGCTCTTCCGCCAATTGGCCTTCCACGGCCACGACCTGTTTCGCATCGCTCGCGGTCAGCGGCTTGGGCAGCGATTTCGGCTGGCGCGGCGCGCGCAGCGCTGCCGCACCTGCCGCGTTGGCGAGACCGCGCTTTTCGAGAAAGCGCAGCAGCGAACGGATGCCCGCCAGGCCGCGGCCGAGCGTGCGGGCGCCGGCGCCGTCATTGCGGCGCGCGGCGAGGAAGCCGCGCAGATCGGCAGGCCGCAGGTCTGCGATGTCGGCGATGCCGGGCGGACCGCCGCAATGTGCTGTCAAAAAATGCAGGAACTGGCGCGTGTCGCGCTCATAGGCTTCGACCGTCTCCGGCGACAGCCGGCGCTCGCGCGCCAAGGTCTTCAGCCAGGTTTCGCGCGCCGCCTGAAGGTCGGGTTTTGCCGGGATGAGGAATTCCTGCATGGCGGCATTTTCCACCCGGCAGGTTAGGAAGCGGTGAAGAGGCGATCATTGAAATGGCGACTTGAGGGCGTTAGAGCAGTTCAGCGATTGGTAAAATCGCCGAACTGCTCCAGCTATTGTTTTTTCGCAATTCCGAACGGAAAACCGCTACACACTTTTCCTGGAATTGCTCTAGAGCAAGGCAAAGGATCCGCCGATGTCCAAGCTCCAGAACCCCGTACAGATGGCTGTGATCGGTGCCGCGCACGGCATCAAGGGCGAATTGCGGGTCAAGACCTTCACCGGCGATCCGCTGGCGCTGGCCGACTACGGGCCGCTCTACGCCAAGGACGGCCGCGCCTTCCAGATCCTCGATATCAGGCCGGCCGGCACGGTCGTGGTGGTGCGCCTCAAGGGGGTCAACGACCGCAACGCCGCCGAGGCGCTCGCCGGCACCGAGCTCTTCGTCGACCGTTCGATGCTGCCGGATGACGGCGAGGAGGACGAGTTCTACCACGCCGACCTCATCGGCCTGGAGGTCAGGGACGACACCGGCGTTATCGGCAGGATCGTCGCCGTGCATAATTTCGGCGGAGGCGACATACTCGACGTCACGCTCGCCGGCCGCAAGGGCGTCCTGATCCCGTTCACCCAGGCCGCGGTGCCGCATGTGTCGATCGCCGACGGTTTTGTCGAGATCGACCCTCTGGCTGCCGGGCTGGTCGACGACGAAGAGAGCGAGGCGCCCGGCGGTTCCGGCTTCGATCCGAAGGGCAGGCCGCGCGGACCGAAGGATGCCGGGGGCAACCGGTGAGCTTTGCCGCCTCGGTGCTGACGCTCTATCCCGAAATGTTTCCGGGCGCGCTCGGCCTGTCGCTCGCCGGCCGGGCGCTGGAAACTGGCACCTGGTCGCTGGAGGCGATACAGATCCGCGACTTCGCCACCGACAGGCACCGCACCGTCGACGACACGCCGGCCGGCGGCGGCGCCGGCATGGTGATGCGCGCCGACGTGCTGGCCAAGGCCATCGATCACGCCTCGCCGCCGGGCGATCCGCGCCCGCGTCTTTTGATGAGCCCGCGTGGCAGGCCACTCACGCAGTCCCGGGTGCGGGAACTGGCCGCCGGGCCGGGCGCCGTCATCCTTTGCGGCCGCTTCGAGGGCGTCGACCAGCGGCTCATCGAAGCGCGCAACCTGGAAGAAGTCTCGATCGGCGATTTCATCCTGTCGGGCGGCGAGCCGGCGGCGCTGGTGCTGCTCGACGCCGTGGTTCGGCTCTTGCCCGGCGTCATGGGCAACGCCGTCTCCGGCGAGGAGGAAAGTTTCGAGAACGGCCTGCTCGAGCATCCGCACTACACACGGCCGCAGGAATTCGAGGGCAGGCCGATCCCGGACGTGCTGATTTCCGGCAATCACAAGAAGATCGCGAAGTGGCGGCGCGCCGAGGCCGAGAAGCTGACCAGGGAACGGCGGCCGGATCTGTTGGCGCCAGGTCAACTCTTGGTGAAATAGTAGAAAGCCAAAAGCAGGCCGACGGCGATGACGAAGCCACGCACGACGCCTTGCGGCACGCGCTTGGCGATCCACACCCCGGCATAGCCGCCAAGCGCTACGCCCGGGATCATGACGATCGCCTGCGGCCAGGCGACGACGCCTCCGGAAACGAAAACCAGGATGGCGACGATCGCGATCACGATGGACAGCATGTTCTTCAACGCGTTCAGGCGGTGATAGTCGCCCGCCTGGGTGATGCCGAGGGTGGCCAGCATCATCACGCCCATGCCGGCGCCGAAGAAGCCGCCATAGACCGCTGTTGCGAACTGAGCGAGCGAACCGGCAAGCGAGCCGACCGAGGCCTGATGCTCCGGCCCGGCCGCGGGCTTCAGCCAAGGCCCGGCGGCAAACAGGGCGGTGGCGGCGATGAGCAGCCACGGCACCAAGGCCCGGAACGATGGATTGTCGAGCGCCAGAAGGATGAGCGAACCGGCCAGCGCACCGCCAGCCGAGATAAGGCAAAGCAGCAGGGCGCCGCGCCAGAAATGCCGGATATCGGTCCAATAGGCGAGCGTCGAGGTGATGTAACCCGGCAACTGCGTCACCGAGGAGGTGGCGTTGGCGACGATCGGCGGCAAGCCGACCAGCGTCATGGCGCCGAAGGTGAGGAAAGTGCCGCCGCCGGCGACTGCGTTGGCGGCGCCCGAGGCAAAACCCGCGAGGAAGAGCAGGACGGCATCGAAGAACGTCATTGAGGGGAGGCCCGGGAAAATCACTTTTTTCCGACTTAGAAAGCTCGCCAGCTTCGCGCAACCCGGCAGGGTGGCAATAAGATGGTGCCATGAGCGCAAAAAATACGCCCCAAAGGCGTGACAAAGCGCCGAAATAGCTGTATGTCGCCGCCCGAACCGGAAGAACGATCTTCTGGACCCGTCAACAATGGCGGTGTAGCCGTCCCTGT
Source organism: Mesorhizobium sp. WSM4884 (assembly GCF_029625675.1). Classification (NCBI taxonomy): domain Bacteria; kingdom Pseudomonadati; phylum Pseudomonadota; class Alphaproteobacteria; order Hyphomicrobiales; family Phyllobacteriaceae; genus Mesorhizobium; species Mesorhizobium sp. WSM4884. Next base: position 1,500 of record NZ_JARTVO010000027.1, on the reverse strand, counting down.
CCAATGCCTGTGGCAAAGGGCATAGCCGAGCGGTCATTGGAACTGCAAGGCGAGCCGAGGACGCTCTGACTGTCGGAAGAACAAGAAGTGGATATTGAGATGGATCTCATCCGTCAGCTCGAGGCCGAGCAGGCCGCCAAGATCGAAGCCAAGCGCAAGCTGCCCGAATTCCAGCCCGGCGACACCGTGCGCGTCCAGGTGCGCGTCACCGAAGGCAGCCGCACCCGCGTCCAGGCCTATGAGGGCGTCGTCATCGCCCGCTCCGGCTCCGGCTTCCAGGAGAATTTCACCGTCCGCAAGATTTCCTACGGCGAAGGCGTCGAGCGCGTTTTCCCCGTCTACTCGCCGATGGTCGAGGGCGTCGAGATCGTGCGCCGCGGCAAGGTGCGCCGTGCCAAGCTCTATTACCTGCGTGATCGTCGCGGCAAGTCGGCCCGTATTTCGGAAAACACCGGCGTGCGTGCCCGCAAGCTGAACGATGAAGAGCGCGACGCGCTGAACGCCGAACGCGCCCGCATCGAGGCCGAGAAGGTCGCCGCCGCCGAGGCGCTGGCCGTCGAGAAGGCCGCGCAGGACGCCGCCGAGAAGAAGGCCGCCGAGTCCGCGTCGGCCGAGTAAGGTTCTTCAACAGACATGTTTGGAAAGGCGGCTTCGGCCGCCTTTTGCATTGTGCGGCTTTCGCAAGCGTTCGGAATTTGATCGAAGCCTTCGCGTTTTCGTCATGTATGGACGGCCCCTTTTAGGCAAGAGGCAAAATGGCGACGACGGCGTGGGTCTGGAGCGGTCATGTATTCGGCCTTTAGTGCGGTCGATTTTGATGACCGCTGACCTGTAGGGGTTACGCGGATCGGGTTCCAATCATTCTAGCGCGCTTTGGTGTCGCGATGACGAAGGCGGAGTGTCCCGACCCAGGTCCTGACCATTTTGCCGTGCTGCCTTTTGCTCCTTACGCTGTTAAGGGCCTCGATGGCGGTTAAGCCGCAGCTGGTGCCCTGTATTGTTGTCCCGATTGCAGCATCGCCCAGATGATGCGGGCGGTCTTGGCCGCCTGCGCCACGACAGCGACCTTGACCGGCCGCCTGGCCAGCAGGCCGCGGATCCAGGGCGAGCCCCTGTCGGGCTTGACCCTGACCTGGCGCAGCCAGGAACTGGCGCCAAGAATGAGCAGCCTTCGCAGGTCCCTGTCGCCGGCACGGCTGATATGGCCGGTCAGCCTGTGCTTGCCGCCGGTGTCATGGCTCTTGCGGGTCAGGCCCAGCCAGGCGGCGAAGTCCCTGGCCGAAGCGAACTGGCGGCCGTCGCCGATGGCGGCGAGGGTCGCATGCGCGATGATCGGGCCGACGCTCGGGATCGTCGTCAGCCGCAAGGCGGCTCGCTGCTGCCTGACCTGAGCCAGGATCTGCTTGTCCAGCTTGCCGATCTCGCCATCCAGCGCCCGCCATTGCCCGGCCAAGGGCACCAGACAGATCAATAGCGCGGCGGGGATGGCTTCATCGGCCG
>NZ_JARTVO010000026.1:41484-72114 GCF_029625675.1 Mesorhizobium sp. WSM4884 | reverse complement strand
ATCGATCTTGCGCAACAGATGATCAGCCGGAACCAGCTGATCCAACGTCACCATCTCGAGCGCGGTCTGTTCGGGGGCGGGTCGCTTCAACATGACCCAGTGAATCAAAAACCCCCGGCAAAAGCCAGGGGTTTGTCAGCAGTCTGACCCCGCCTCAGGCGGGGTCTGTCTTGTGCGTTTTGCGGTCCGCATGCCCGAGGTCGCGGTCAGGATCGATGACGTCGCGGACAAGCTGCTTGAGCTTTGCTGCATCCGGAAAGCCGCCGTCGCGCTTGCGTTCCCAGATAAGCTGATCGTTGCAGGTGATGGTGAAGATGCCGCCGGTGCCCGGCACCAGCGTCACCTCGCCGAGATCCGTGCCGAAGGTCGACAGCAATTCCTGCGCCATCCAGCCTGCACGCAACAGCCACAGGCATTGCGTGCAGTAGGTGATGCGGATGATCGGAAGCGGCTTCTCACTCATATTGGATCGCGTGGCCGACTCAGGCCGCGCTGAGCTTGGCCATGGTCTCGTCGTCGACCTCGAAATTGGCGTAGACGCTCTGCACGTCGTCATCGTCCTCGAGGGTGGCGACCAGCTTCATCAGCGACTGCGCCCGCTCTTCGTCGACCGGGACATTGTTCTGCGGCCGCCAGATCGGCTTCACCGATTCCGCCTCGCCGAGCGCGGCTTCCAGCGACTTCGACACGTCGCCGAGATTTTCGAAGCTGCAATAGATGGTGTGGCCTTCCTCGTCGGACTCGACGTCGTCGGCGCCGGCCTCGATCGCCGCTTCCATCACCTTGTCGGCGCTGCCGGCCGAAGCCGGATAGTAGATTTCGCCGATGCGGTCCCACATGAAGGACACCGAGCCGGTTTCGCCGAGAGCCCCGCCGGCCTTGGTGAAGGCGGCGCGTACATTGGACGCCGAGCGGTTGCGGTTGTCGGTCAGCACTTCGACGATCAGCGCCACGCCGCCGGGGCCGTAGCCCTCATAGCGCACCGCTTCGTAGTTTTCGGCGTCGCCGGCGGAGGCCTTGTTGATGGCGCGCTGGATATTGTCCTTCGGCATCGAGACCGCCTTGGCGTTCTGCACCGCAAGGCGCAGCCGCGGGTTCATCGCCGGGTCCGGCGTGCCGGTCTTGGCGGCGACGGTGATTTCGCGCGCCAGCTTGGAAAACATTTTCGACCGCACCGCGTCCTGGCGGCCCTTGCGGTGCATGATGTTCTTAAATTGCGAATGGCCAGCCATGGCACCCCTGTCGTGTTCGGCTAGAGCATTTTTCGGCCGGGAGCGATCACCCGGCATCGGCAAAATGCTCGAATTCAAATTTTCAGAACGTCTGAGCTATGCCTGCGAAGGCACGCGGCGCTCTCTGTCGGAATGGCCGGCTTATAGATAAATCGGCTCAATTCGTCCAGCCGCGCCGATGAGCCGGCGCCGAAGCCAGTCGCGTAAGGACTGTGTCATCTCTCCAAGTCCGACTTGAGCCGGTGGAGGATGCTGATGGCGTGGCCGGCATACTGGCTGATCCAGCGGTCGTGGATCTGCTTGATCGGCAAAGCGTTGAGATGGTTCCAGCGTTCGCGCCCCTCGCGCTTCGCCACGACCAGATCTGCCTCTTCGAGCACCTTGAGATGCATCATCACCGTGCAGCGGTCCATGTCCGGGAAAGCCTCGCAGAGCGCGCCGGTGGTCTGCGGCTGATCCTTCAGGCGGTCCAGCAGCTCGCGCCGGCGCGGATGCGCCAAAGCCTTGAAAACATGATCGTCTGCGGTTTGGCTTGACATGTTATATTTCTATAACATATCGTTTGGGCAAGCAAGGAAGGAGCTGTGGATATGTCTCTTGGATTCAGGATTTCCGGACGCATCGGCAAACCGGTCGCCGAGGTCTTCGACGCAGTCGTCAATCCGACGAAGCTCAGCGGCTATTTCACCACCATCGGCGGCGCTTCCGCCCCATTGGTCGCCGGCACCACCGTGACCTGGTGGAAGACGGTTCCGGTCGAGGTCGACGAGGTGACCAAGGACAAACGCATCGTGCTGCGCTGGGATGCGACCGACGCCGAAGGCAAACCAGCCTACAAGACCCGCATCGAGATGAATTTCGAGCCATTGGATGACGGCGGGACCTTCGTCACCATCGCCGAAGCCGGCTGGCGCGAAGGCGAGGTCGGCCTGAAGAAGTCCTACCTCAATTGCGAGGGCTGGTCGCAGATGCTGGCGTGCATGAAGGCCTATCTCGAATACGGCATCAACCTGCGCGACGGCTACTATCGCGCCGAGATGAAGGGCGAGCCGGCCAACGAGACCAACATTTGAAAAAGAGGAAGCCCTGGTTGTGAAGGTAACGCTATTCCTGATGTTCGAAGGCCGGGCCGAGGAGGCCGTGACCCTCTATTGCGAGACCATTCCGGCGAGCCACGTCCTCGACGTCACACGTTATGGCGTCGGTGAGGACGGGCCCGAGGGAACCGTCAAGCTGGCGCGTGCCTCGATCGGCGGCCAGGAGGTTATGATCTTCAATAGCCCGGTGCATCACGCCTTCGCCTTCACGCCGTCCTTCTCCTTCTTCGTCGACTGCTCCTCCGAGCAGGAACTGGGCCGTATTGTCGACGTTCTGTCCAAGGAGGGGTCGTTCCTGATGCCGACCGGCAATTACGGATTCAGCCAGTGCTTCGCATGGCTCAACGACCGGTTCGGCGTTTCCTGGCAGATCAACCTGCCCTGATGCGAAACAGGGAGAACACCATGGAACTCAAAGAGAGCCCCATCGCCGAAGCCGGCATGCTGATCCGCCGGCCCCTCGCCGACGTTTTCGAGGCGATTGTCGATCCAGCGATCACCACGAAGTTCTGGTTCACGCATTCCAGCGGCCGGCTGGACGAGGGCAAGACGGTTCAATGGGAGTGGCGCATGTATGGCGTCTCGACCAAGGTCGAGGTCAGCGAGATCGTCCCCAACGAGAAGATCGTCATGCAGTGGAGCGATCCGCCGACCACCGTGGTCTGGACCTTCACCAAGATGCCCGGCGACATAACCTTCCTCGAAGTCCGCAATTTCGGCTTCGCCGGCTCCGGCGACGAGCAGGTGAAGCAGGCGGTCGAATCCACCGGCGGCTTCTCGCTGGTGCTGGCCGGCGCCAAGGCGTGGCTGGAACAAGGCCTGACGCTCGGCCTGATCGGCGACCGCCATCCCAAGGGCATTTCGGCCGAATAGCCGTTAGGCTCGGCGCCTCTCCTGCTCCGCCACATAGCGGCGAAGCACTCGATTGATTTCGGTTTGATAACCACCACCCTCTACATGCTCCTTGAACCAGGCAAGCACGTCGGCATCGAGCCGAATGGTGACCGGCTGCTTAAGGGGTCGGTAGAGATAGCCCCGGCGAGCGTGAACCCAATTCTCCGCCGGTGCTTCGGGAATATCGAGGGTGTCGATCTGGTCGTCGGGTAGGTCGGCGAGCTTGGCGAGTTGATCGCGCTGACCCTGGCTAAGGTCCTTCTTGCTCATAACGCCTCCTTTCATGCGGGGTGGCTTTGCGAGCACCGACGACTCGAACGCGTTCTTCGTCGGCCGGATTCGGGTAGGTATGAACGACCAGCAGGATCACCCGAGTTCCGACCATACCGATCGCATGCCATCGCTGCTCACCATCTTCAAAACGGTCAGGCACAACGAGATGGAGCGGATCATCGAAAACCTTCTGTGCAAGATCGAAAGCGACACCGTGCTTGGCAAGGTTGCGTCTGGCTTTTTCAGGGTCCCATTCGAACTGCAAAAGCATCTCCGCTGCGTACAAATATGTATGTACAATCTTGTAAAGTCAATGCCCGCTGCCCGACCTCTGTTTTTTGCGGTGGCGCGCCAGCATGTTGAGGCCCTCGACCAGGGCGGAAAATCCCATGGCGGCATAGATGTAGCCCTTGGGCACGTGATAGCCCATGCCGTCGGCGATCAGCGTCATGCCGATCATCAAGAGGAAACCCAGTGCCAGCATGACGATGCTGGGGTTCCTGGCGATGAAATCGGCAAGCGGTCCGGCTGCCAGCATCATCGCGCTCACCGCCACGATCACTGCGATATACATGATTGCGATCTCGTCGGTCATGCCGACGGCGGTGATGATGGAATCGATCGAGAAGACGAGATCGAGCAAAAGGATCTGAAAGATGGCGCCGGCAAGGCTCATCTGCAGCGCGCCGCCCACCATCGTGTCCTGATGGTCCTGCGGGTCGACCGTGTGGTGGATTTCCTTGGTCGCCTTCCAGACCAGGAACAGGCCGCCGGCGATCAGGATCAGGTCGCGCCAGGAAAAGCCGTGCCCGAACGCCGTGAACACCGGCGTCGTCAGTTGCACGATGATCGAGATCGTGGCGAGCAGGATGAGGCGCATCACCAGCGCCGCCGAGATGCCCAGCCTGCGCGCGCGGGCGCGCTGCGCTTCCGGCAGCTTGTTGGTGAGGATCGAGATGAAGATCAGATTGTCGATGCCGAGCACCACCTCCAGCACCACCAGCGTCAGCAGCGCGACCCACGCGGTTGGATCGGAAACGAAGGCGAAGTGCGGCGCCAGGAATTCGACAAGCTGCATGAAGGTCGTCCCCCTCTACGATCTGAAGCAGGTTTTCGGCGAGTTCCGCGGGAGTTAGGTGCTTGAGGTCCTCATATCAATGTCACGACCAGAAGGACGGCGCCGTTTCCTCCAGCCGCGGACCGCGACGAAACGGCGCGATCTTCTCGGCAAGACCCGTGCGGTCGGAGATCTCGACGCCGATGCCGCAGAGCGTCGCCGGCCCGCTCGCCGCCTCGAACCGGCCCTTCGGCACTTTCGAAAGGAAGCGATTGAGCGGCTCTTCCTTGTCCATGCCGAGCGAGGAATCGTAGTCGCCGCACATGCCGGCATCCGAGATATAGGCGGTGCCGCCATTGAGGATCTGGTGGTCGGCGGTCGGCTGGTGCGTGTGCGTGCCGACCACCAGGCTGGCGCGGCCGTCGACGAAATGCGCGAAACACATCTTTTCCGACGTCGCCTCGGCGTGGAAATCGATGACCGCCGCATCCACCTGCTCGCCGAGCGGACAGGCGGAAAGCTCGCGCTCGCCGGCCTGGAACGGATCGTCGAGCTCTGGATGCATGAAGACGCGCCCCATGATGTTGGCGACCAGCACCCGCGCGCCGTTCCTGGCGATATAGACGCCCGAGCCGCGCCCGGGCGTGCCCTTGGGAAAATTGGAGGGGCGCAGGAAGCGCTCCTCGCGCGGCGCGAAGATCAGCGCGTCGCGCTGGTCCCAGACATGGTTGCCGGTGGTGACGACGTCGGCACCCGCCGCCAGCGTCTCGCGAAAGATCTCTTCGGTGATGCCGAAACCGCCGGCGGCGTTCTCGCCATTGACGATGACGAAGTCGAGCTTGAAGTCGGAGATCAAGCCCGGCAGCTGTTCCCACACCGCCGTGCGTCCAGTTTTTCCGACCATGTCGCCGAGGAAGAGAAGTCTCATACGATCCTGCGCCGAAAGTCCGACAAGCAAAAGCTGCATGACTTTCCGCAAAAGATCATGCGTTTCTCAAACGCTTTTCTACAATCGAGGCGCGAACCGGCGCAACCCGCTCTCGGTGAGTATTTCCGGGATGATCACGTCGTGGTTCTCTTCCGGCACCATCGCAACTTCCTGGCAGTCGAAGGCGATGCCGATCAGCCGGGGCGTCAGCCCCTTGTCGGCCAGCCTGGCGATCGCCCGGTCGTAATAGCCGGCGCCGTAGCCGATGCGGTGGCCGCGTGCGTCGAAGGCGGCAAGCGGCACCAGCATAAGCGAGGGGTCGAGCACTTCAGCCTCCTCATGCGGCCCGACCGTGCCGAAGCCCATCTCGACCATCGGCGCGCCGTGCACCAGTTCGCGGAATACGATCGTTGTCTTGTCGAGGATCGCCGGCAGGCAGAGCCTGGCTCCCTTCTCGCGCAGCACAAACATCAGCGGCCGCACGTCGACCTCGGAGCGCATAGGCCAGAAGCCGGAAACGATTTGGCCCGGCTCGACGGCGATCTCGGCCTTCGCGGTCTCGGCCATTTCGAGCGCGATCTCAACCCGCCAGAATTCATCGAGCGCATCGCGGCGCGCCAGGGCCTCCTTGCGAAGCTGTTTTTTCAGGTCTTTTGCTGAGGTCATGCGCGGACGCTAAAAAAGGCCGGATATGAATGGAGTTGCAGGAGCGACGTTTTCTAGCGCGGTTCACCGTTTCATGGAAACGGCAACCCGCTCTATCTCTTTGTTTTGACGCAATTCCGGACGGAAAACCGTTCCCACTTTTCCTGGAATTGCTCTATCGCGCAGCTCCCAAAAAATCGGGAGAGTGACGATCCACACAACCGGTGGAGAGGTCGATCCCGGGTGCCTACAAAGTAGGTGGGCGCCGTGTGAGAAAACCCACGAGTCTTCCCAGGGACAGCTCCCTAAGGATCGATAAGGCCCCGGGGATAAGTTTCTCCTGCCGGGAAGCGCAGACCGCCGGTGCCAATATAGGCCGACGGCCGGCCGAGCGCCAGAAGGACAGCCGGCCGAACGCCGGCAAAATTTGCGTCAGCCACCTTGCGGTGTTGCTATGCCTTGCACAGGCCAGGCGGCGTCCTTACGGTCGCGGCCGAACGATCAGGAGAAAAAATGCGTTTCGAAGGCACCGCGGCCTATGTCGCCGACAAGGATCTGATGGTGGCGGTCAACGCCGCGATCGCGCTGGAGCGGCCCCTGCTGGTGAAGGGCGAGCCCGGCACCGGCAAGACGGAGCTCGCCCGCCAGGTGGCGGCTGCGCTCGATCTCGATTTCATCGAATGGAACGTCAAGTCGACCACCAAGGCGCAGCAGGGCCTCTATGAGTATGACGCGGTCTCGCGGCTGCGCGACAGCCAGCTCGGCGACGACCGTTTCAGCGACATCAGGAACTACATCAAGCGCGGCAAGCTCTGGGACGCCTTCGCGGCGCCGAAGAAGGTCGTGCTTTTGATCGACGAGATCGACAAGGCCGACATCGAGTTCCCCAACGACCTGCTGCAGGAGCTCGATCGGATGGAGTTCTTCGTCTACGAGACCGGCGAGACCATCCGTGCCGAATTTCGACCGATCGTCATCATCACCTCGAACAACGAGAAGGAATTGCCGGACGCTTTCCTACGCCGCTGCTTCTTCCATTATATCCGCTTCCCCGACATCGAGACGCTGCACCGAATCGTCGACGTGCATTATCCCGGCATCAAGCAGAATCTTGTGCGGGCCGCGCTCACCCAATTCTACGAGATCCGCGAGGTGCCGGGGCTGAAGAAGAAGCCGTCGACCTCCGAGGCGCTCGACTGGATTCGTCTGCTGGTCGCCGACGACTTCGCGCCGGAAGATCTGCGCGCCGACCCCAAGAACGCGCTGCCGAAACTGCATGGCGCGCTGCTGAAGAACGAGCAGGACGTGCATCTGTTCGAGCGCCTGGCCTTCATGGCCAGGCGTCAGGGATGACGTGCCGTTCGCGGATCTGATGTCTAGGCCTCCGCAGGACTCCGGGCCGAGCTCTTTCCTGCTGAGAGGGAGCTGCCTGGGCCGAAGATGACGAAGCCGATGACCGACAGCAGAAGCACGCCGACCCCGCTATAGAGCATGACCCAGCCAAAGCCGTTGACCAGGGCGGCGTGAACGATCGCGCCGGTCGGATCGAGAGCAGCGAGTTCCGGCGACGCTTGCGTCAGACCATCGAGATTGCCGCCGGCAACCCTTTCCGCCAGCAGGCGCAGTTGATTCCCGTCGATGGCGGCTCCGAATGTGACGCGTAGATGGGAAACGATCCCTTGCGTCAGCAGCTGCCCGAGCACGGCGATGTTGATGGCCAAAGTGATCAGGCGCGCGCTGATGTCGATGCCCGACGCCATGCCCGCGCGATCGGGCGACACCGATCCGGTCGTGGTATGGGTGGTCGGCGAATTGGTCAAGCCGATGCCTATGCCGGCGATCAGCGTTCCGGGCAGCATGGTCAGCCAGCTGGCCCCTTCGAGCCCGGAACCTATCCGCATGGCGATGAAACCGATCCCCAATGTCAGCAGCCCAAGAGGGACCGCGACCCGCGCCTGATAGCGGGCGCGCAGACGCTCGGCGATCGGCGGCATCAGCATGAAGGGAAGCGTGTAGGCGAGCAGCAGTAGACCCGTCGTGGTGCTGTCGTAGCCGAGGACGCCCGAGAAATAGATCGGAAGGTAGATGATGAAGGGCCAATAGCTGAAATTCATGCCGATAGCCCCCATGATCGCTCCCGAGAACGGACGGATGCGGAACACGGAGAAATCGAACATGGGATAGGAACTGATCCTCTCCGCGACAAGGAACGCGATGAAGGAGACGGCCGCCGCGGACGTCACACCGATGCGGACACCCAAGTCGAGCTCTGCCCCTTGGGTGATCAGATAGGAGAAACCGAATACCGCGAACGAGAGCGTCAGCATGCCGGCCCAATCGAGCTTCTGGGCATTGCGGTCGCGCGATTCCGTGACCCCGGCGCCGATGAAGGCCAAAGCGAGGACCGCAAGCGGCACGTGGATGAGGAACACCCACTGCCAGCTCGACAGCGCGACGATAAAGCCGCCGATCGCGGGCCCGAAGCCGAGGCCGATACCCGAGACGACGCTCCAGGCGACGAAGGCCTTGCCGCGTTCGCGGCCGTCCTGGAACTGATGCGACAGCACCGCGACGCTGCAGGTCAGCATCGCTCCGCCGGCGAGGCCTTGCAGGAAGCGCGCGACGATCAAGAGCGGTGCGCTTGGCGCAAGGCCGCAGAGCAGCGAGGCGAGCCCGAAGGCGACAGTGGTGGTCACCATCACCCGTTTGCGCCCGAAACGGTCGGCCACCGTTCCCGTCGCCATGAGGACCGTCGTGCAGGCAATGGTGTAGGCGTTCATGATCCATTGCAGGTCCTTGAAACTGGCCGCAAGCACGTTTTCCAGCTTCGGGAGGATCACCGGCACGCTGGAGATTTCGAGGCCGAACAGCAGCGAGGCAAGGCAAACGCCCGTAAGCGCGATGGTGTTTCGATGAAACGTCATGTCGATCACTTTCAGTCTGAGCCTTGAGGGATGGGCGCCGCTCTTCAACGGCGGTCGCCGAGGACATAGAGGAGGCTTGACCATGAAAAAAGGCTATGCGTAACTATTTCAGAAATGACAAAATGGAATGAACCCAATGACCAGCCTTGACGTCGATGCTGTGCGGACCTTCGTGATGGTGGCCGACTTACAGAGCTTCACGCGCGCGGCCGCCGCACTCGGCAGCACACAGGCGACGATCAGCGTCAAGCTGCGTCGGCTGGAGGAGAAGCTGGGCGCGCGTTTGATCGAGCGAACCCCGCGTCGCGTGAGCCTTTCGGCAAGGGGAGCCGTCTTCCTGCCTGCGGCGCGCGAGTTCCTTGCTGCTCATGAGCGTGCCATGGCCGAGTTTTCCACCGTACCGTGCCGCCTTGCGCTCGGCTTTGTCGATCACGTCGCCGGACCGGAGCTTTCCGTGCTTCTGGCGCGGCTTCACGCGCATGATCCGTCGCTAGCGCTCAGCATGAGGATCGAGACCTCCTCTCTGCTGGAGGAAGCCTTCGATCGCGGCGAACTGGATGCGGTAATCGTCCACCGCGAAAACGACCGCCGGGGCAAGACGCTCTCGCACACGCAATATGGCTGGTTCGCCGCCCCCACATTCGAATGGCGGCGCGGGACGCCGCTGCGCCTGGCGCTGTTGAGCACCGCATGCACCTGTCCGGATCGTCTGAGAGCGATCGAGGCGCTGGACAGGGCAGGTATCGCCTGGGACGAGGCTTTCCTGGGCGGCGGCGGCAAAGCCGTCAACATCGCGGTGTCCGCGGGTTTTGCCGTTGCCGCGCTTGCCCATCGCGTCGTTCCTCACGGCCTGGTCGATGTCGGCCGCAAGCTGGGCCTGCCGCCAATTCCGTCTTCCGAGATCGTCTTGCATTCGCACGCCCTGGCGCCGCGGGCGCGAGAGGCGCTCAACATGCTCGCCGCCGCATTTCGCGAGTACAATTTGCCGCCGGGATAGGGCAAAGGAGTCTTCTAACCCTGATTCCACTGCGGGGTTCAGGCTTCGGAGGAGAATGAAATGTCCGAGATCACCGTCCGCCCGCTCGCCCAGTCAGATCACGCCGACTGGCGCCGCCTGTGGACCGCATACCTCACCTTTTATGAGACCAAGCTGCCGGACGCGGTTTACGACGTCACTTGGAAACGCCTCTTCACGCCAGGCGAGTTCGAGCCGAAAGGTTTCATCGCCACGCTCGACAATAAGGCCGTGGGCCTGACCCACTATCTCTATCACCGCTCCTGCTGGTCTGAGGTCAACAACTGCTACCTGCAGGACCTGTTCGCCGACCCCGAAGTGCGCGGCAAGGGCGTCGGCGCCGCGCTGATTGAGGCAGTGAAGCAGGAAGCGGGCAAGATCGGCGTGAGGAACGTCTACTGGATGACGCACGAGACCAACGCCACCGCGCGCCGGCTCTACGACCATGTCGCGCGCCGCACGGGCTTCATCGAATACGATCTTTTGTGAAGGCGAAACCGATTGAAACCATTCCCCTTGCGCAATATATTGCACATAAAAGGTGGCCATGCCGCTGATTGAAACCAGCACACGCAAGATTATAGCAAGGCTGTTGCGCGACGGCTGGGCGAACATCGGCGGCGGTAAGCACGACAAATATGAGCACCCGGAAAAGCCGGATGTGACGATTATCGTGCCGCGGCACCGCGAGCAGTCTCCAGGCGTTGCGCGCTCGATCGCCGGATGGATTTGAGGGCAGATCGCATGACACACTATGTCGGAATTCTGGATGGCGCGCATGACGTCTGGGGAATCCGGGTCCCCGATCTCCCAGGCTGCCATGGCGGCGGTGCCAGCCCCGAAGAGGCCATCGCCGAGGCGACATCGGCCGTGCGCGAATGGGCTGAAACTCGGTTAACAAAGCACGCCTCGTTGCCCGAAGCACGCACGGTGGCGGACCTGCTACGATCAGGTGAGATCGATAGCGCGGCAGGCGAGTCCGCCGTCATGATCCCACTACTGATCGATTCCGGTCGGCCAGTTCGAGCAAATCTATCGCTGGACGCAGGGCTCCTTGCGGCGATCGATGCCGAGGCGAGCCGCCGAGGCCTGACGCGCTCCGCCTTCATTGCGAGCGCCGCGCGAGAAAAGATCGAGGGGCACCGATAGCGGCCTAACCATGTTCATCCCCTTCTTCCTCGAACTCAAGGCAGCGCAGGTTCCCGTTTCGCTCCGGGAATATCTGTTGCTGCTGGAAGGCCTGGAAGCGGGATTGGTCGACTATGACCTCGAGGGTTTCTACTACCTCGCCCGCTCGACGCTGGTGAAGGACGAGCGCCACATCGACCGCTTCGACCAGGTCTTCGCGCATGTCTTCAAGGGCGTCGAGGCGCTTGCTGGGCCGGATACCGTCGATGTCGCCCAGATCCCCGAGGAATGGCTGCGCCGACTGGCCGAGAAACATCTCTCCGACGAGGAAAAGAAGCTGATCGAGGCACTTGGCGGTTTCGACAAGCTGATGGAGACGCTGAAGCAGCGGCTGGCGGAGCAGAAGGGCCGCCACCAGGGTGGCTCGAAATGGATCGGCACCGGCGGCACCTCGCCCTTCGGCGCCTATGGCTACAATCCGGAAGGCGTGCGCATCGGCCAGCACGAGAGCCGTCACCGTCGCGCGGTGAAAGTCTGGGACAAGCGCGAGTTCAAGAACTTCGACGACGCGGTCGAGCTCGGCACCCGCAACATCAAGGTGGCGCTGAAGCGGCTGCGCCGCTGGGTGCGTGAGGGCGCCGAGGAAGAGTTCGACCTGCCCGGCACCATTCATGCCACGGCCGAGCACGGCTATCTCGACGTCAGGACCCGGCCCAAGCGGCGCAATGCGGTGAAGCTTCTGATGTTCTTCGATGTCGGCGGCTCGATGGACGACCATATCCGCAGCGTCGAGGAGCTGTTCTCCGCGGCACGCGCCGAGTTCCGCCAGCTCGAATATTTCTACTTCCACAACTGCCTTTACGAGCGCGTCTGGAAGGACAATCGACGGCGGCTCGCCGAGACGATCCCGACCTTCGACCTGCTCCATAAATACGGGCCGGACTACAAGGTGATCGTCGTCGGCGACGCCTCGATGAGCCCCTACGAGATCGCGCATCCCGGCGGCTCCGTCGAGCACTGGAACCCGGAAGCCGGCGGCGTCTGGCTCGCGAGACTTTTGCAGCAATGGCCGAATGCCGTCTGGCTGAACCCGGAAGCCGAGAAGAACTGGCGCTATACCCATTCCATCGCCATGATCATCGACATCTTCGGCGGCCGCATGTTTCCGCTCACGCTCGCCGGGCTCGAGGCCGCTACGAAACAGCTGTCGCGCAAGCACTAGCCTACTGCCGCTGGCAGCGCCTGTAACAAATGCCTATGTTTGCGCGAATACAGGCTGCCAACCAACAACGAGCCGCCAAGGCCGAGGAGATTTCATGGACACCCACGCCTATCCCGTCACCCGCACCGACGCCGAGTGGCGCGCCCGGCTGACGCCGGAGCAGTACGCCGTCATGCGCAACCACGGCACCGAGCGCCCCGGCAGCTGCGCTCTGCTTTACGAGAAGCGCGCCGGCACTTTCTTCTGCGTCGGCTGCGACCAGCCGCTGTTCGAATCCAAGCTGAAGTTCGAGAGCGGCACCGGCTGGCCGAGTTTCAACGATCCGGTTCCGGGTTCGATCGAGACGACCGTTGACCGCAGCTACGGCATGGTCCGCACCGAATGCCATTGCTCGCGCTGCGGCAGCCATCTCGGCCACGTCTTCGAGGACGGCCCGCCGCCGACCGGCTTGCGCTACTGCATCAACGGCGTGGCGCTGCGTTTCGAGCCGTCGGCCTGACCGACGCCTGACCAACACTCCAAAAGGGCGGCTTCGGCCGCCTTTTTTCGTCCCGACTTACACGACGACAGTCGCGATCAGCCAGAGCGCCGAGCCCAGCATCATCAGTTGGGCCTTGAACCCGCCGGTGCTTTCCGCCGTCCGCCAGACGGCAAGGCTGAGGAAGATGTTGTAGGGAACGGGGAGGAAATGCACTGTTAGAACCAGCCAGAGCGGCAGCTTCAGCCCGAGTAGGACGAGCGCCGCCCCCGACGAGGCGATGTTGATCGCCGTGCCGGCAAGCAGCATGTCGCGCCAGAACAGCCGGTCGAGTGGTGCTTGACCTTGCCAGCGCATGCGCAAGAAGCCCGCAGCCCCGCGGTCGGTCTTCGCGGGCGCGGCGCCTTCGAGTCCAGGCTTGTCCATCAATCGAGCCTCATGGAACCACACGAAAGTTTCGAACCCGGATGTCGCAATATCCGGCGCAGACGAAACAGAAACTGACTGCCAAAACACGTATCATCACGAAGCCGTGACCCCCATCGTGTTCTGTCATTTGCACCCGCAAACACAGAGAGGTTCGAAATGAGCGGTCAAGTCTACAACGTCCTTTTTCTCTGCAACGCCAACTCGGCCCGCTCGATCATGGGCGAAGCCATTCTCAACCGGCTCGGAGCCGGCCGTTTCAAGGCATATTCGGCCGGCGCGAACCCCAGCGGCACCGTCAACCCATACACGCTTCAGCTGCTGGAGAGCCTGAACTACGATACGTCCTTCGCCCGCTCGAAGAGCTGGGACGAGTTTTCGGGGCCGGCTGCGCCGGAGATGAACTTCATCTTCACCGTCTGCGACAGCGCGGCGAACGAAAGCTGTCCGGTCTGGCCCGGCCATCCGATGACGGCGCTTTGGGCGGTGCCGGATCCGGCCAAGGCCGCCGGAAAGGATGCCGAGCAGCATCTGGCCTTTGCCGATGCCTTCCGCATGATGAGCAACCGCATCGGCCTGTTCGTAAACCTGCCGATAAATTCGCTCGACCGCATGGCGCTGCAGCAGCATCTCGAAGAAATCGGCCGCGATCAGTCACGAGCCGGTTGAGCTCGGCGAAGCGGTGGATCTACGACCGGGCTTCGTCGCCAAGAACCGCGAGGATAGCCTGCTCGAAACGCGAGCATTCCGTCACCAGCCAGTCGGCCATGGCTGGCCAATTGTCCTCGGCGAAACAGTTGACCCGCCATTGCGAATTGATGCCGAGATTCTGCGCGCTCTGCTCCGGCCTGAGCTTCAGCCGCGCCTCGATCGCCGGCTGGAACGGCTTCAGTCGTGTCCAGACCTCCGTCGCGCCAAGCTTCTCGTTGCGGCCGAAGAAGACGCCGACCACGTTCTCGCTGGGCGCGACATACATGGAAAGCACCAGAGCGAACTCCGGCAGCCCGCGCTGCCAGAACCAGGGCCCGCGTCGCGCCAGCCTGGCCCTTTCTTCGGGGTGCCGTTCGGCGAACAGCGCCCAGAAGCCGCGATGGCGGAACTCCGAAGCGCGATGGCCGCCGAAGTCGAACTCACTCATGGCCGGCTCCCGGCCATAAAACTCAGACCATACCGAGAGCGGCCTTGTAGAGGTCCAGGATGGATTCCTCCTCCTGGCGCTCGGCCTGGTCCTTCTTGCGCAGCCGGATGATGGTGCGGATCGCCTTGGTGTCGAAGCCGGTGCCCTTGGCCTCGGCATAGACGTCCTTGATGTCGTCGGAAATCGTCTTCTTCTCTTCCTCGAGCCGCTCGATGCGCTCGATGATGGCGCGCAGCTGGCCGGCGGCTACAGTCTGGCTGGTCTCAGTGATCTCGTCGGCCATTTTTCTCTCCGCGTTTTTTGCGCCACGGCGATTCCCGCCCCGGCAAAATTGGAGCGGGTTCGATGCCCGAGCGGGCGCGGCGGGTCAAGACATTATCGCTGCGGCATGAAGGGTTACGCACGCCCCGAGGTGTGTTGAGATTCAGGTCAGGCCGAGCCGAGAAAGGTGGCTTCCGAGAACCGGCCTACGCCGGCTGTAGCCTTAATTTAGCTGCCAAATCATTCGTGAATGCTTCGGCGGGCGAAGGCCGAAAGCGCAGGAAGACGGCGTTTGCACGCCGGTCTCACCTGAATATCAACACACCTATCCGAAGGCGATCAGCAAATCCTTCGCATCAATCTGGTCGCCCGCCTTGACCAGCACTTCGGCGACCACGCCGTCGCGCTCGGCGTGCAGCGCCGTCTCCATCTTCATCGCCTCGATCGACAAGAGCACGTCGCCCGCCTTGACCGCCTGGCCGGCAGTCACGGCAAGCGCAGAGACCACGCCCGGCATCGGCGCGCCGATATGCGCCTCGTTACCCGGCTCCGCCTTGCGCCGCGCCTTGGCGGCGGAGGCGCCATGCGCGCGGTCGGGCACCTTGACGCGGCGCGGCTGGCCGTTGAGCTCGAAGAACACGGTGACCATGCCCTTTTCGTCGACGTCGCCGAATGCCTGGCAGCGCACCACCAAGGTCTTGCCCTTCTCGATGTCGACGAAGATCTCGTCTTCCGACTTCATGCCGTAGAAATAGGTCGGCGTCGGCAGCACGCTCACCGGGCCATAGGTTTCCTGCGCGGCAGCAAAGTCGGTGAAGACCTTCGGATACATCAGCCAGGAGGCGAACTCGAACTCCGTAAGCTTGCGCTCGAGCTTTTCCTCGATCTCCTTGCGGCTGGCCTTGAGGTTAGCCGGCTTGAGCAGCGAGCCCGGCCTGACCGTGATCGGCTTTTCGCCCTTCAACGCCTTCTTCTGCAGCGCTTGCGGCCAGCCGCCGGGCGACTGGCCGAGATCGCCGCGCAGCATCGACACGACCGAGTCCGGGAAGGCGATGTCCTTGGCCGGGTTCTCGACATCGGCGACGGTGAGGTCCTGGCTCACCATCATCAGCGCCATGTCGCCGACCACTTTCGACGACGGCGTCACCTTGACGATATCGCCGAACATCAGGTTCACGTCGTGATAGGCCTGCGCGACCTCGTGCCAGCGCGTTTCCAGTCCAAGAGAGCGCGCCTGCTCCTTGAGATTGGTGAACTGGCCACCGGGCATTTCGTGCAGATAGACTTCCGAGGCCGGTCCCTTGAGGTCGCTTTCGAAGGCCGCGTACTGGTTGCGCACCGCTTCCCAGTAGAAGGAGACGTGGCGGATCCACTGCGGATCGAGGCCGGGGTCGCGCTCGGTGCCCTTGAGCGCCTCGACGATGGAGCCAAGGCAGGGCTGCGAGGTGTTGCCTGAGAAGGAATCCATGGCCGCGTCGATGGCGTCGACGCCTGTCTCGACCGCCGCCAGCACTGTCGCCGCCGACAGGCCGGACGTGTCATGGGTGTGGAAATGGATCGGCAGGTCGGTCTCTTCGCGCAGCGCCTTGAACAGCACGCGCGCCGCCGACGGCTTCAAGAGACCGGCCATGTCCTTGACGGCGATGATATGCGCGCCGGCCGCTTCCAGTTCCTTCGCCAGCCCGACATAGTATTTGAGGTCATACTTTGCGCGTGCCGGATCGAGGATGTCGCCGGTATAGCACATCGCCGCCTCGATCAGCTTGCCCTCGGCGCCCACCGCGTCCATGGCGACGCGCATGTTTTCCACCCAGTTCAGGCAGTCGAAGACGCGGAACAGGTCGACGCCGCCGGCGGCCGCCTGTTTGACGAAATGCTGCACGACATTGTCGGGATAGTTGGTGTAGCCGACGCCGTTGGCGCCGCGCAAAAGCATCTGCAGCAGAAGGTTGGGTGCTGCTTCGCGCACCCGTGACAGCCGCTCCCAAGGATCCTCGGTGAGGAAGCGCATGGCGACGTCGAAGGTCGCGCCGCCCCAGCATTCCAGCGACAGAAGCTGCGGCAGCGCCCGCGCATAGGTGCCGGCGATGCCGGCGATGTCATAGGTGCGCATGCGGGTAGCGAGCAGCGACTGGTGGCCGTCTCGCATCGTCGTGTCGGTGACCAGCACCTGGTTCTGCTCGCGCATCCAGGCTGCGAACTTCTCAGGCCCGAGCGCATCGAACCGCTGCTTGCTGCCATCCGGCACCTTGCCGTTGAGATAGGGCACGACCGGTGCCGCCGCATCGGCCTTGGGCATCGGCCGGCCGCGCGTCTCCGGATGGCCGTTGACGCTGACGTCGGCGAGGTAATTGAGCAGCTTGGTGGCGCGGTCTTGCCGCTTCACCTGCTGGAACAGCTCCGGCGTCGTGTCGATGAACTTGGTGGTGTAGGAATTGTCGGCGAAGCTCGGGTGATTGATGATCGCTTCGAGGAAAGTGAGGTTGGTCGCCACGCCGCGGATGCGGAATTCGCGCAGCGCCCGGTTCATCCGCGCGATCGTCTCGGCCGGCGTGGGGGCCCATGCCGTCACCTTTTCGAGCAGCGGGTCGTAGAAGCGGGTGATCACCGCGCCGGAATAGGCTGTGCCGCCGTCGAGGCGGATGCCGAAGCCGGTGGCGCCGCGATAGGCGGTGATGCGGCCATAGTCCGGAATGAAATTCTGTTCTGGATCCTCTGTGGTGATGCGGCACTGCAGCGCGTGGCCGTTGAGCCTGATGTCCTTCTGCGCCGGGACGCCCGATTCAGGCGTGCCGATGGCGAAGCCGTCGAGGATGTGGATCTGCGCCTTCACGATGTCGATGCCGGTCACCATTTCGGTGACCGTGTGCTCGACCTGGATGCGCGGGTTGACTTCGATGAAGTAGAATTTGCCGGTGTCGGCGTCCTGCAGGAACTCGACCGTGCCGGCGCCGATGTAGTTCGTCTCGCGCGCGATCTTCAACGCGTAGCCGCAGAGCTCCTGGCGCAACTGGTCGCTGAGGTAGGGAGCCGGCGCGCGCTCGACGACCTTCTGGTTGCGGCGCTGGATCGAGCAGTCGCGCTCGAACAGATGCACGGCATTGCCGTGTGTGTCGCCAAGCACCTGCACCTCGACATGGCGGGCGCGCTCGATCAGCTTCTCGAGATAGACCTCGTCCTTGCCGAAGGCGGCCTTGGCCTCGCGCTTGCCCTCCATAACCTCGCGCGCAAGGTCGGCTTCCGCGCGGATGGCGCGCATGCCGCGGCCGCCGCCGCCCCACGAGGCCTTCAGCATCACCGGATAGCCGATTCCCGCGGCGAGCTTCTTCACCGCTTCCATGTCGTCGGGCAGCGGATCGGTGGCGGGCACCACCGGCACGTCGACCTCGATCGCCAGGTTGCGCGCAGCGACCTTGTTGCCCAGCCGGCGCATTGTCTCCGGTTTCGGCCCGATGAAAGTGATGCCGGCGGCAGCGCAGGCCTCGGCGAATTCCGGGCTCTCCGACAACAGGCCGTAGCCTGGATGGATGGCATCGGCGCCCGACAGCTTGGCGACGCGGATCACCTCGTCGATCGAAAGATAGCTTTCGATCGGCCCCATGTCCCTGTTAAGATGCGGTCCCCGCCCGACCTGATAGCTCTCGTCGGCCTTGAACCGGTGCAGCGAATATTTGTCCTCTTCCGCCCAGATCGCCACGGTTTTGAGGCCGAGCTCGTTTGCCGCGCGAAAGACGCGGATGGCGATTTCGGACCGGTTGGCGACGAGGATCTTCGTGATTGCCAAGGACTGGGCTCCAGCAGCGGAAGGTGAGATGAAGGCAGCAATGATTAGCGTGAAAATGCTGCAGCGCAAACAAAATCGCGCGACACCTAAAACGATTTAAATCGTTCGTTTGCGCCAAACCGCCGCTTATCTCCCATCCCATGGTTCAAGGGGCGGTTTGCGGGGCGCTCCCGTGAGGGTCGGCTCGATCGGGCGGTGAGAAAACAGCCGCCAACAAAAATGCCCGGCGCTCAGCGCCGGGCATTTCGAAAAGTCGGCTACTATTTGCCGGCTTATTTCTCGAAGTAGCTGTACTTGCCGTCCTCGCCCTTCTTCCATTCGTAGATGACATAGTCCGGACGGGTGATGTCGCCCTTGGTGTCGTAGCCGATCTCGCCGATCGCCGTCTTCCATGGGCCGCCGGACTTGATCACGTCGGCAACCTTCTGCGCATCGTCGGCCGAGCCGACCTTGGCGATGGCCTGAGAGATGATCTGGATCGCGGCATAGGAGTAGAGCGTGTAGGCTTCCGGCTCGAAGCCGGCGGCGCGGAACTTCTCCACCACTTCCTTGGCGGCGGGATTCTTGCGCGGATCCGGAGCGAAGGTGTTGAGCGTGCCGGCAACGGCGTCGCCGGCGATCGAGGCCAGCTCGTTGGAGACGATGCCGTCACCCGAGAACAGCGGCGCCTTCAGGCCCTGGTCGGCCGACTGGCGGATGATCAGGCCGGCTTCGGTGTGCAGGCCGCCCCAGTAGATCAGGGTGACGCCGTTTTCCTTCATCTTGGCGATGAGGGCCGAGAAGTCCTTGTCACCGACGTTCACGCCTTCATACATCACTTCCTTGATGCCGCCGGCGTTCAGGTTCTTCTTGGTCTCGTCCGCGAGGCCCTGGCCGTAAGGCGTCTTGTCGTGGATGATGGCGATCTTGGCGTCCTTGAAGTTCTTGGCGATGTAGTCGCCGGCCACCTTACCCTGCTGGTCGTCGCGACCGCAGGTACGGAAGGTGTTCCACAGGCCGCGCTCGGTAAGCTTCGGATTGGTCGCGGCCGGCGTCATGACGAGGATGCCGTTCTCGGCATAGACTTCCGACGCGGGAATGGTCACGCCTGAGTTGAAGTGGCCGTCGACGAACTTGACGCCGTCAGCGACGAACTTGTTGGCGACCGAAATGCCCTGCTTGGGGTCGGAGACGTCGTCGCCGATCTCGAGCTTGAGCTGTTGGCCATTGATGCCGCCCGCCGCGTTGATGTCGGCGACCGCCTGTTCCGCGCCCTTCTGCAGCTGCGCGCCGAAGGCGGCGTTCGGACCGGTGATCGGACCGGCGACGCCGATCAGGATGTCGGCCCACGCGCTGCCGCTGAACGCGATGAACGCGGTCAGCGCCACGGCGGACAAGAGTGATTTTTTCATTGAAACGCTCCCATTTACGGAGTGGGCGTGGATGATACTTTCATGCGATGCCCACCCTTATCGCAGAAAGCATAGAATGCCGATTTTCAGGCACTTGTCACGCCGATTCATTCCCCTGAACGACGTTAATCATGAACCTCAACCCTTCGGCTTCCAGCTCAATAAGGAAGCTCTTTCGTAGAGCCAGTTATATTGTGTGACCATCTGGTTGGTGCGCGTATATTGATAGCCGAGGAAGCCCAGCACCATCAGCACGATGGTGTCGACGATATAATAGTGCAGCGAAAACATCGTGCCGTCGAACAGCGCATGATGGATGAACCTTACCCCGATGCCGAGGCCAAGCATGTAAAGGAACAGGCGGACGTGGGTGCCCCAGGTCTGGGCCACGGCTTTGCCGGTCATCCAAGCCGCCCCACCGCCGAGCAGCCAGGTGACGAACAGAAAATGCCAGATCGAGGCTTCTTCGTAGAGAATACCCATGATGATGAAGACCTCTCTAGTGATGCCCGCCTTCGAGATAGGCGGCGCGCACTTCCGGATTGGCGAGCAGCTCCTTGCCGGTGCCGCTCATCGTCACATTGCCGTTGACCATGACGTAGCCGCGATTGGCGAGCTTGAGCGCGCCGAAGGCGTTCTGCTCGACCAGGAACACGGTCAACCCTTGTGACCTGTTGAGCTCGCGAATGGCATCGAAGATCTGCTTGACGATCAGCGGCGCGAGCCCAAGCGACGGCTCGTCCAGCAGAAGCAGCTTCGGCCTCCCCATCAGCGCGCGTCCGATCGACAGCATCTGCTGCTCGCCGCCCGACAGCGTGCCGCCGCGCTGGTTGATACGCTCCTTGAGCCGCGGGAACAGTGCGAACACCTTCTCGGCATCCTCGTCGAAATGCTTGAGGTTATCGATGCTGGCGCCCATTTGCAGGTTTTCCATCACCGTCATGCGCGGGAAAATGCGGCGTCCCTCCGGCGACTGGGCGATGCGCAGCCTGGCAATCTCGTGCGTCGGCATCTGAGTGATGTTGGTGCCGGCAAAGGTGATGGTGCCGGCGCGAGCGCGTGGTGCTCCAAAAATGGTCATCATCAGCGTCGACTTGCCGGCGCCGTTGGCGCCGATCAGCGCCACGATCTCACCCTGGTTGACGGTGACGTCGACGCCGTTCAACGCGCGGATGTTGCCGTAGTAGGTCTGCACGCCCTTGATATCGAGCAGCGTTGTGCCGGCCATTATTTACGCCCTCCACGCTTGCCCGCCGAGGGCTTGGCCGCCGCTTCCTTCGCAAGCATCTTCGCCTGGCCGATCCAGTCCTCGCGCGCTATGCGCCCGTCGAAGGCGAGATAGGCTTCGGCGGCCTCGATGTCGGCCTTCTTCCAGGCTGCGATCTGGTCGAAATGGAAGATGCCGTGCTCGTTCAGCTTCCTCTCGTTGACCGGACCGATGCCCTTGATGCGGATCAGGCTGTCGGCCTTGCCCCCGCGTGGTGCATCGAGACGGTTTGAAATACCTGCGGTCTTCGCCGCCGGCGCCGTGGCGGCCGCTTTCTTCGGCGCGGCCTTCACCGTGCCCGACCTCGCGGCCGGTTTGGCTGCCGCGGTGGACTTCGCCGACGCCGGGGCGACAGGCTTGCTGGCGACCGACGCGGAGCGCGCGTCGACTTGAGCCGCTTTTGACGCGCCCTTCGAGACCGTGACTCGCTCGCCTTCGTCCGCGTGTTCGACACTATCGGAAACCGGCCCGGCCATCATCGAAGCGGAATTGCCCGGACCATGCGCGGAGTCGGGGCCGGTATCGAGCTGTTCGATCACATCCTCGTCGCCGACTTCGGTAAGCACTTCTTGCACTTCCTCGTCGTCGACGCCGAGATAGGCAGCAATGACGCGCGGATCGGTGCGCACCGACTGCGGATTGCCGTCGGAGATCTTGCGGCCATATTCGAGCACCACGACATGGTCGGAGATCTGCATGACCACCGACATGTCGTGCTCGATGAGCAGGATCGAGGTGCCGGTGTTGTCTTTGATGTCCATCAGGAGCTCGTTGAGCGAGGCCGATTCCTTCGGATTGAGGCCGGCGGCCGGCTCGTCGAGGCACAGAAGCTCAGGGCCGGTGCACATGGCGCGCGCGATCTCCAGCCGCCGCTGCGCGCCATAGGGCAGGTCGCCGGCCGGATCGTCGGCGCGGTCGACGAGGTCGGCCTTCTCCAGCCAGTGCCGGGCGAGATCGATCGATTCGGCCGAAGCCTGGCGATAGCTCGGGACGCCGAACAGGCCGAGCAAGGTGTAGCCCGAGGCCTTCATCAGCTTGTTGTGCTGAGCGACCAAAAGGTTCTCGAGCAGCGTCATGCCCGAGAACAGGCGGATGTTCTGGAAGGTTCGCGCCACATTGGCGCGCGCCGGGATCTCGTGGTTGGGCAGGCGCTCGAGCAGATAGGTCGAGCCGTCACGTTTGTTCAGCGTGATCATGCCCTCGGTGGGCTTGTAGAAGCCGGTGATGCAGTTGAACACCGTCGTCTTGCCGGCGCCGTTCGGCCCGATCAGCGCGGTGATCTCGCCGCGCCTGGCCTGGAAGGACAGGTCGCCGATGGCGACAAGGCCGCCGAACTTCATCGACAGGTGTTCGACCTGCAGGATGAAATCACTCTGGGAAGCTTGTGCGTTCATCAGCCGTGGCCCTCCTTGGTGAAGGAGCCTGAGACAGCTCTCCGCTCCTTGAGGAAGGCGGTCGGCTCACGACTGCCGACGAAGCCGCGCGGCTTCCACAGCATGACGATCACCATGGCCATGCCGAATAGAAGCATGCGGTAGAGTTCCGGCGTGAAGTCGGGACCGAACACCCGCTTGAGGAAATCGAGCTCGCGCAGGATTTCGGTGCCGCCGATCATCACCAGAGCCGCCACCGCGATGCCGCCCAGCGAGCCCATGCCGCCGAGCACGACTATGGCGAGGACGATTGCCGATTCCAGGAAGACGAAGGATTCGGGGCTGACGAAGCCTTGCCGGGCGGCGAAGAACGAGCCGGCGAAGCCGCCGAACATGGCGCCGGTGGCGAATGCCGTCAGCTTGGTGGTGGTGGTGTTGATGCCGAGCGAGCGGCAGGCGATCTCGTCCTCGCGCAGCGCTTCCCAGGCGCGCCCGACCGGCAGGCGGCGCAGCCTGATGGTGACGAAGGCGGTGAGGAAGCAGAGCGCCAGGATCAGGTAGTAGAGGAATATCTTGTAGTAGGCGCCCGACTGGGTGATGTGCAGCACCTTGGCGATGTAGTTCGGGTCCGAGACGTTGAACGACATCAGCCCGAAGAACGACACCTTCGGGATGCCGGAGATGCCGGCCGAGCCGTTGGTCACCTCGCGCCAGTTGATGAGCACGAGGCGGATGATCTCGCCGAAGGCGAGCGTGACGATCGCCAGATAGTCGCCGCGCAGTCGCAGCACCGGGAAACCGAGCATCACGCCCCAGAAGGCGGCCATGCAGCCGGCGGCCGGCAGCAGGATCCAGAACGACAGGCCGAAATGGGTGCCGAGCAGCGCGTAGGCATAGGCGCCGACGGCATAGAAGGCGACGTAACCGAGATCGAGAAGGCCGGCCAGCCCGACGACGATGTTCAGCCCCCAGGCCAGCATCACATAAATCAGGATCTGGATGCCGAAATTGTCGACCCATTTCAGCGAGCCCTGAAAGCCGAACGCCATGACCATCACGATTGGATAGGCGATCAGCACCGTGGCGCCGATCCTGTTGAAGTTGCGCCGCACAAAACCCGGTTCCGCCGCGGCCACCGCGGGCGCCTTGCCCTTTTCGGCCTTGGACCGCTCGATCGCCGGAATGGCATAGGCGACATAGAGGAAGCGGCCGACGGCAACGGCGACGACCACGAGGGCAAGCAAGCCCCAGCGCTGCACCAGGATCAGTTCGTTGTTGATGTTCTGGTCGGTCCTCAGACCGATGAACAGCACGAACAGGCCAAGAGCTATGGCGCCGGCATAGAGCGCTTCGCGGAATGCGCGTTGGATGGGAGGGACGACGACGTCGCGCTCCGGAGACACGGTAACGGCCATGAGGATCAGACCTTTTCGACTTCAGGCCGGCCCAGGATGCCGGAGGGCAGGAAGATGAGCACGATCGCCAGGATCGAGAAGGCTGCGACGTCCTTGTAGTCGATCGAGAAATAGGCCGACCACATGCTCTCGATGAAGCCGATCAAAAGCCCGCCGAGCACCGCGCCCGGCAGCGAGCCGATGCCGCCGAGCACCGCCGCGGTAAAAGCCTTCACGCCCGGCACGAAGCCGTCGGAAAACACCACGACGCCGTAATACATCAGGAACAGCGTGCCCGCGACCGCGGCGAGCGCCGCGCCCATGATGAAGGTGATGGAGATAGTGCGGTCGACGTCGACGCCAAGCAGCGCCGCCATCTTGCGGTCCTGCTCGCAGGCGCGCTGCGCCCGCCCCAGCGCCGTCCTGTTGACGAGATACCAGAAGATGACCAGCAGCACCGCGGTCACCAGAACGATGATGATCTGCTTCAGCGAGACGCTGATGCCGTCGACCGTGTAGACCTGGCTGACCAGCGGCGGGATCGGCTTGTTGCGCGGACCCTGCGTGACCTGCACGAAGTTGGACAGCGCGATCGACATGCCGATGGCGGTGATCAGCGGCGCCAGCCGGAACGATCCGCGCAGCGGCCGGTAGGCCACCTTCTCGATCGTCCAGTTGTAGAGGCTGGTGAGCAGCATGCCGACGATCATCATGATCAGAAGCGCCACCACCACAGGCACGGAATAGAACATCGCGCCGAGGATGAGGAAGACGATGAGGGCCGTGAAGGCGCCGACCATGAAGATGTCGCCATGGGCGAAATTGATCATGCCGATGATGCCGTAGACCATCGTGTAGCCGATCGCGATCAGCCCATAGATAGATCCCAGCGTCAGCCCATTGATAAGCTGCTGGACGAAGTACTGCATATTTATGCGGCTCCCCTGGAATGTCGCCCGTTTCCGGGTCGCACTCCTTTTCGTATTTCCCCTAGTCGTAAAGTTTCGAGCCCGGATTGCAACGTGATTTTTCAATCGCCGGGCGTGTTTTGGAAGCACGCCGCCCGATTGCCCGTTTTTTCGCACCCGGCCCCTGGACCATCGCGGACCCTATCATTGGCACAACGCAATGTCTTTGACGATTCAGCCGTATCATGCGCGCCGTTTCGAAGAAATCTCCGTCAAAATAAGTTGATGAGACGATTCCTTGCGTCGACGAGGATGGCCGGCTTTGGCCGAAATGCCTTCCGCAAGGTGAGGCCGTGACGGTTATGTGACGACGAATCCATGCGCGAACGGATCGCGGTCGTCGATGAAGATGGTGTTCAATCCCGTCATGCGCGCCCAGCCGCCGATCGAGGGGATGATCGCCGGTCTGCCGGCCACGCTGACCTCTTTTTCGACCCTGCCCTTGAACAGCGAGCCGATGATCGATTCATGGACGAAACTGTCGCCGGCCTTGAGCTTGCCCTTGGCGTGGAGCTGTGCCATGCGCGCCGAGGTTCCGGTGCCGCAAGGCGAGCGGTCGATCGCCTTGTCGCCGTAGAAGACGGCGTTGCGCGCATCGGCCTCGGCATCTCTCGGCTTGCCGGTCCACAGCATGTGCGACAGCCGGTTGATGCCGGGATTCTCCGGATGCACGAACGAGTATTTCTCGTTGAGGCGCTGGCGCACCGTCGGGCTCCAGGCGATGAGATCGCCGGCCGAATGATCGGCCATGTCGCGATAGTTCTTCTGCGGCTCGACGATGGCGTAGAAATTGCCGCCATAGGCGACGTCGACGCTGATCTCGCCAAGCACCGGGCATTCGACCGTCAGTCCTTCGGCATAGAGGAAGGACGGCACGTTGGTGATGCGCACTTCCTCGACATATTCGCCGACTTGGCTGTACTCGGCGATGACGAGGCCGGCCGGCGTGTCGAGCCTGAGCACGCCCGGCGTCTTCGGCTTCACCAGACCGTGCTCGATTGCCATCGTGACGGTGCCGATCGTGCCGTGGCCGCACATCGGCAGGCAGCCCGATGTCTCGATGAACAGGATAGCGATGTCGCAGTCTTCGCGCGTCGGCGGATAGAGGATCGAGCCCGACATCACGTCATGGCCGCGCGGCTCGAACATCAGCCCGGTGCGGATCCAGTCGTACTCGGCAAGAAAATGCGCGCGCCGCTCCATCATCGTCGCGCCCTGGAGCAGCGGCCCGCCGCCGGCGACCAGCCGCACCGGGTTGCCGCAGGTGTGGCCGTCGATGCAGAAGAAGGATTTCTTGGCCATGATGGCTCCCTGAAATATCAGAATTATTGGGGAATGTCAGAACCGTTGCGGGTGGAAAGGGGTGAGGTCGAGCGATGGAGCCTGCCCGAGAACGAGATCGCGGATCAAGCGGCCGGTCGCAGCAGCCTGGGTCAGCCCGAGATGGCCGTGGCCGAAAGCATAAAATATGTTCGGCGCCCGTGCCGCGCCGATCACCGGCAGCGAATCCGGCAGCGACGGCCGGAACCCCATCCACTCGCGCCCGCCCGATGGGTCGAGGCCGGGCAGGAAGCGTCGTGCTTTTTCCAGCATCGCCTTCGAGCGCGCGTAGTTCGGCGGCCGCTCGATGCCGCCAAGCTCGACGGCGCCGCCGACACGCAGGCCCGTTTGCAGCGGCGTGATGACGAAGCCGTGACCGGAAAAGATCAATTGCCGCTTCACCTCGAGGGCCGACACCGGCAGCGTCGTGTTGTAGCCGCGCTCGGTCTCCAGCGGGATGCGGTCGCCGAGATTCCTGGCCAGCAGGTGCGACCACGCGCCGGCCGCAACGACGAGTTGCCTCGCCTTCCGCCTCGTGCCGTCGGCGAGCACGATCGTGGCGCCATCCGCGCCGGCTTCGACGCGATCGATGCGCCCATGCTCGAAGCGGGCGCCGAGCCGCTCCGCATAGGCCCAGACCGCCTTGCCGAGCAGCTGCGGATCGGCGACCGTCCTCCAACTCGGCACGAAGGTGCCTTTGACGAAGCGCGGTGACAGGCCGGGCTGCAGAGCCGCCATCTCCTTGCCCTCGACATGGCGGAAGCCGATGCCGAAGCGCTCGCGAGCCGCCCAGCCAGACAACGAGGCACGGAATTCCGCCTCGCTTTCGTAGAGTTCGAGCGAGCCGTCCTCGCGCAGCATCGGCCTCGTGCCGGAGCGGTCGAGCAGGCCCATCCATTCGGCCTCGGCGAGCTTCATCATGCCGACCTGCGCCGCGAGGCTCGCTTCGTAGTGCTTGCCGGCACCGGCGCGCCAGAAGCGGATCAGCCAAGGCAGGAGTTTGGGCAGATAGGCGGGCGGAATGGTCAGAGGCCCGAGCGGATCGGCAAGCCATTTCGGCAACTGCCTGATCATGCCCTTGTGCGCCAGCGGCAGCACGTCGGAGAAGGCGAAGGCGGCGGCGTTGCCGGAGCTCGTCTCCTCGCAGATGCCGGTGCGGTCGAAGACGGTGACGCTGCGGCCCGCCTCGGTGAGCAGCGCCGCCGCGCAGATGCCGATGATGCCGCCGCCGATGACGGCGATGTCGATCGAAGTATCGCTTGTCATGGCTGCATGCCGCCCCGCTCCGCGCGCTGCATTGAGGCCCTCGGCCCTTCGGGCCATCTTCTCCCCGGTGGGGAGAAGAGGCTGGCGCCAACGTTAGCGACCTCTTCTCCACTGGGAGAGAAGGTGGCCGCGAAGCGGCCGGATGAGAGGGCCTGCGACATTGTCACCTTCAAAACACCGGCAGTTCCGGCCGCACGGCCAGCGCATCCCTGACGATCTTTTCCACCGCCTTGCGGCGCTCGCCCGACAGCGGCCGGCGCGGCATGCGAACCCGGTCATTGGTATCGATCGCCAGCACTTCAGCAAGCTTGATGTTTTGGACCAGATAGGTCGAGACATCGAGGTCGAGCAGCGGCCGGAACCAACGATAGATCTTCAGCGCTTCCTCGCGGCGGCCTTTTCTCATCAGCTGGTAGATGGCGACGGTCTCGCGCGGGAAGGCGGTGACCAGGCCGGCCACCCAGCCGATGGCGCCGACCGACAGCGCCTCGAAGGCGAGGTTGTCGACGCCGGTGAAGAGATCGTAACGGTCGCCGAGGCGGTTGATGATTTCGGTCGAGCGACGGATGTCGTCGGACGATTCCTTGATAGCGACGAAGCGCTTGTCGGAGGCGAGCTCCTCCATCAGGTCGACGGTGACGTCGACGCGATAGGCGAGCCGGTTGGAGTAGATCATGACCGGCAGGTCGCCGGCTTCCGCGACGGCGCGAAGGGCGGCGACCGTCTCTTGGCGGTCGGTGTGGTAGATCGGACTCGGCACCACCATCAGGCCATTGGCACCCTCCTTGGCGGCGCGGCGCGCGATGCTTGCCGCTTCGCGCGTGCCGGGCTCGTTGACGGTCAGAAGCACCGGCTTCTTGCCGGCGACCTTCTGCGCCGTCTTCAGCACCTCGATCTTCTCGTCATGCGACAGCATCGGCCCTTCGCCGAGCGAGCCGCAGACGATAATGCCGTCGCAGCCGGCCGCCATCTGCAATCCGTAGCAGCGTTCCATCTCGGCATGGTCGAGGCGGTCGTCGGTGGTGAATTTGGTCGTGACTGCGGGGAAAACTCCGGCCCACATGGTTGATCTCCATCTGATATATCAGCCGTATATTTATTAAGAATTGGCCTGTCAACGCTGAATCCGCTATGATATATAAAAAATATATCAGGAGCCTGCCTTTGATATCCCCACTGATATCCATCGAGACGAACCCGACCTTCGAGCCGGTCGCGACCAAGGCCTATCGCGTGCTGGAGCACATGATCGTAACCCTCGAACTGGCGCCGGCGAGCTTCGTCACCGAGGGCGCGCTGATCGAGCGGCTGGGCTTCGGCCGCACCCCGGTGCGTGAGGCGATCCAGAGGCTGGCCTGGGAGGGCTTGCTCGATGTCAGGCCGCGCGCCGGCATCGCGGTCGCGCCGCTTCACCCCGGCGACTGGCTGCGCGTCATCGACGCTAGGCGCGGCATCGAGGTGGTGCTTGCCCGCTCCGCCGCCCGCTTCGTCACCCGCGAGGCCGCGGACCTGTTTCACGATGCGGCGCTGGCCATGCAGAAGGCGGTGATCTCCGGCAACGTGCTTGCCTTCATCCAGGCCGACAAGGCGCTCGACGAAGCGCTGGCGATCGCTGCCGACAACCCCTTCGCGGCGCGCGTCGCCGCCCCCCTGCAGACGCACAGTCGCCGCTTCTGGTTCCGTTATAAGGCGGATACTGGCCTTGCAGAGTCGGCCGAGCATCATGTTGCGTTGATCCGCTCGATCCTGGACGGCGACGAGGAAGCGGCCGCCAAGGATGCCAAGAAGCTGATGACGCTGCTGCGCGGCCACGCCGAGGTGGCCGCGACGCGTTGAGCCGGCAGGTCATCACCTGCCCAGGCGTTTCAACCGCCCGGCTGCCTGACCGCGGTGACCAGCGTGTCTTCCCATCCGTCGCCCGCCGCCAGGATGCAGCTTTGGCCTTTGACGTCGGTCATCAAGATGGTCCAGGTTCCGCTTGCCGACACAAAGACCTCGAAGATGGCGGCTTCTCCGGCCACGCCGTAGCCGAGCCGTTTCTCCTCGAATGCCGCCGCCAGTCTCGAGACCAGATAGTCATGGCCGCCGCAGATGACTTGCGATTGCGCGGGGAATGACGACAGCATCATCACGGAGCCGATGGCCGCCGGCTTCACCCATCGATACGAAAAAATGCGTGCCATAGGGCACCTCCTTTGCCTTCGCATTCCGGCAAGGGAGGCACATTCGGCCGCCTCAGTGTGCCGGAACGCTCCAGGCCGGATCGGACGTCTTCATCGCGTCACTCCTTCTGGTTTCCGGTCTGTCGCAGGGAGATCATGACCTCCTGGATTCGATATGGTGAACCCCGGCCTCGTAAACAAGCAGGCGTTGAGAGCGCCTCGGCCGATGTTCGTTCAAGAGCCGTGAGGGCGCTTTGGCCAGGCCGCCTGGCTATTCAGGCGCCCGGCAAGGCAGCTTTGATCGAGGGACTATCCCAGCCTTCGCCGACGGAAAGGATGCAGCTTTGCCCTTTGGTGTCGGAGGCGAGGACGGTCCAACTGCCCCGGTCGGAGACAAAGATCTCGAGCACGACGTTCGGATTGATCAGCCCGCGCCCTGCTTCGCTTTCGTGGAACTTGTCGCCGAGCGCCTTGATGATGTCGGCGCGCGGTGCGCACTGCGCGGCCGCATTGGCCTGGATGGTCCCGCCGGCCACCGCAGCCGCAGCAAGGAACGTCGTCGCCAAAAGAAATCGTGTCATCTGACACCTCCTCGCGCCAGACGAGAACCCCGGCAGCAACCGGCGCTGTTGATTAGCCTGCACGTATCGCAGGAATACAGGCTAAGGCGGATGGCCGCCTGTTGGTTCCATCACACAACGGCGGAATTATTAGGATGTGCAGACGCGCCCAGCGCGTGTCGCGTCGAAAATCATATACTTCAAGCTGCACTGCGCTTTGTCGAGACGTGCACCGGGCAACGTGACAAGCTTGCCTGCAATATGAATGGGGTGAAGACCAAACGAGCCTCGCTCCATAGGCCCAAAAAGGAAAGCGCGGCTGGCGCCACGCTTTCCTCTTTGTTGGCTTTCTCAGGTCGGTTCATCGTCGGAATGACGAATTCAGCGCCATCCTTGATGCCTCGCCGCGCGCCCGCAGCCGCAACGC
>NZ_JARTVO010000026.1:0-41384 GCF_029625675.1 Mesorhizobium sp. WSM4884 | reverse complement strand
GGCGAGGACGCGCTAACGAGGAAACCGTCGGGCTAGTTCATCGTCGGAATGACGAATTCAGCGCCATCCTTGATGCCTTGCCGCGCGCCCGCAGCCGCAACGCGGCGAGGACGCGCTAACGAGGAAACCGTCGGGCTAGTTCATCGTCGGAATGACGAATTCAGCGCCATCCTTGATGCCCGACGGCCAGCGCGAGGTGACCGTCTTGGTCTTGGTATAGAAGCGGAACGCGTCAGGCCCGTGCTGGTTGAGGTCGCCGAAGGACGAGGCCTTCCAGCCGCCGAAGGTGTAATAGGCGATCGGCACCGGGATCGGCACGTTGACGCCGACCATGCCGACCTGGACCCTGGAAGCGAAGTCACGCGCGGCGTCACCGTCGCGGGTGAAGATGGCGACGCCGTTGCCCATCTCGTGGTCGTTGGCGAGCTTGATGGCGTTCTCGTAGGTCGGCGCGCGCACCACGGACAGCACCGGCCCGAAAATCTCTTCCTTGTAGATGCGCATGTCCGGTGTCACGTTGTCGAACAGGCAGCCGCCCATATAGTAGCCGCTCTCGTAGCCCTGCATCTTGAAGCCGCGGCCGTCGACGACGAGCTTGGCGCCTTCCTTGACCCCGAGGTCGACGTAACCCTTCACGCGCTCCAGTGCCTGCGCCGTTACCAGCGGGCCGAAATCGGCGGAAGAATCCGTCGACGGACCGACTTTCAGGCTTTCGACGCGCGGCACCAGCTTCTCCATCAGCCGGTTGGCGGTGTCGTTGCCGACCGGCACGGCCACCGAGATCGCCATGCAGCGCTCGCCGGCCGAGCCGTAGCCGGCGCCGATGAGGGCGTCGACGGTCTGGTCCATGTCGGCGTCGGGCATGATGATCATGTGGTTCTTGGCGCCGCCGAAACATTGCACGCGTTTTCCCGCCGCGCAGCCGCGCGCATAGATGTACTGGGCGATCGGCGTCGAGCCGACGAAGCCGATGGCCTTGATGTCCGGATCGTCGAGGATGGCGTCGACCACTTCCTTGTCGCCGTTGACGACGTTCAGCACGCCTTCCGGCAGGCCGGCCTCGATGAACAGCTCGGCGATGCGGATCGGCACGCCCGGATCGCGCTCCGACGGCTTCAGAATGAAGGCGTTGCCGCAGGCGATCGCCGGCGCGATCTTCCACAGCGGGATCATCGCCGGGAAGTTGAACGGCGTGATGCCGGCGACGACGCCGAGCGGCTGACGCATCGAATAGGTGTCGATGCCGGGGCCGGCGCCGTCGGTGAACTCGCCCTTCATCATGTGCGGCGCGCCGATGCAGACCTCGACCACCTCGAGGCCGCGCTGGATGTCGCCGCGCGCGTCGGCGATCGTCTTGCCGTGCTCGCGCGCCAGGATGTCGGCCAGCTCTTCATAGTCGCGCTGGACCAGCTCGAGAAACTTCATCAGCACGCGCACGCGGCGCTGCGGATTGGTGGCGCCCCACTTGACCTGCGCGGCCTTGGCGTTCTCGACCGCGGCGCGCAGTTCCTGCGCAGAGGCCAGCGCCACCGTGGCGCGCACGGAGCCGTCCATCGGCTGCATGACATCCTGCTTGCGGCCGCTGGTGCCGGCGACGCGCTTGCCGCCGATGAAATGACCGTATTCGATCATGGTTTCTCTCCCTGTTTGGTGATGAGGCATTGTCCGCCTTTGCGGCGGCAATGGCAACGCGAGGAAGATCGCAACCGTTGTGCGCTAAATAGACAGCGACGGGAAGCCGTGCATTAATTGTCGCAAATGGCGGTACGGCCTGGACGCTCAAAGGAGTAAAGGCTTGCGTTCCTTCACACCCCCCTCTGTCCTGCCGGACATCTCCCCCGCGGGGGAGATCGGACGTCACGTCCGCTTTCGCCAATCACCAACGCTCGACGAGAGGCGCCGTCAGGGAAGCTGCCAATCTCCCCCCTTGCGGGGGAGATGTCCGGCAGGACAGAGGGGGGTTGGCGGGAACACGGCGCTCACGACTACCGTGGAGCATCCCGATGAACTGGGATGACGTGCGCATCTTCCTCGCCGTGGCCCGCGCCGGGCAAATCCTCGGCGCGGCAAAACGCCTGGAGCTCAACCATGCCACCGTCTCGCGTCGCATCGCGGCGCTTGAGGAAGCGCTGCGCACGAAGCTTTTCCGCCGCCTGACCACCGGCAGCGAGCTGACACCGGCCGGCGAGCGCTTCCTCGACATTGCCGAACGCATAGAGGGCGACATGATCGCCGCCCGCTCAACCATCGCCGGCGAGGGCGACGACGTCTCCGGCACGGTGCGCATCGGCGCGCCCGACGGTTTCGGTGTCGCTTTCCTCGCCAAGCGCCTGGGCGAGATCACGGCGCTTCATCGCGAGCTTACCATCCAGCTGGTGCCGGTGCCGCGTTCCTTCTCGCTGTCGCGGCGCGAGGCCGATATCGCCATCACCGTCGAGCGGCCGACCGAAGGGCGACTGGTGGCCGGCAAGCTGGTCGACTACACGCTCGGCCTGTTTGCCTCCCGCGCCTATGCCGAGGCGAACGGCCTGCCGAGGACGGCGGCCGATCTCGGCCGGCACACGCTGATTGGCTACGTGCCCGACCTCATCGTCAGCCCTTCTCTCGACTACGCCGCCGAGTTCAGCCCGGACTGGCGCTCGAGCTTCGCCATCTCCTCGGCGCTCGGCCAGGCGGAAGCGGTGCGATCCGGCGCCGGCATCGGCATCCTGCATACCTTCGTCGCCCGCTCGATGCCGGAGCTGGTGCCGGTCGACATCGTCGCGCCCATCCGCCGCGCCTACTGGTTGGTCTATCACGAATCGGTGAGGCCACTGCGCCGGGTCCAGCTCGTCGCCAATTTCATCACCAAGGCCGTGGAGCGGGAAAAGGGACTGTTCGTGTAGTTCCTCGACACGGGGATTTTGAAAGTTGCAGGCTTGTTGGCGGCAAGATTTTCATCGTTCGGTTTCCATAAAAATCAGCGCGAGCGCTGGGGGTTAGCCGAAGCCTCCCCAACCTCGTCATCCCAGGGCGAAGCAGGAGCGCAGCTCCGTCGCGGAGACCTGGGATCCATTCCGTGACCTTGATCGAAGCGTGCAGCGGAGCAGAATTCTGGGTTGCAACGCGTCGAAGTCACGGAATGGATCCTCGGGTCTGCGCTGCGTCGCTACGCTCCTTGCTCCGCCCGTAGATGACGAGGCGACGGACATTCCAACCAATCTCCAAGGCATGCTACCCACCGACGTCCGGAATTGCGCCAAAACAAAGAGATCGAGCGTTTCGCCGTTTCCGTGAAATGGTGAACGCTCTACGCCTTGACGTACCGGTCCGGGCTGAGGTCGAGCGCGTTGATCTCCGGCACCCGGTTGGACATGATGTCGGAAAGCACCTTGGCCGAGCCGCAGGCCATGGTCCAGCCCAGCGTGCCGTGGCCGGTGTTGAGATAGAGGTTGGACAGCTCGCTCTGGCCGACCAGCGGCGGCCCGTCCGGCGTCATCGGCCGCAAGCCGCACCAGAAGGTCGCGGCCTTGAGGTCGCCACTGCCTGGAAACAGGTCTCCCACCGAGTGCTCCAACGTACGGCGGCGCGATTCATGCAGGCGCAGGTCGAAGCCCGAAATCTCCGCCGTGCCGCCTACGCGGATGCGGTCGCCGAGCCTGGTGATCGCCACCTTGTAGGTCTCGTCCATGACGGTCGACACCGGCGCTGCTTCCGCATTCGCGATCGGCACCGTGATCGAATAGCCTTTGACCGGATAGACCGGGATCGGCCGCTTCATCTTGCGCATGAAGGGGGCCGAATAGCTGCCCAGTGCCATCACATAAGCGTCCGCCTGGCGCCAGCCCTTGTCGGTGCTGACGCTGGCAACGCGGTTGCGGTTTCGCACCACGCGCTTGATCGTCGTACCGTAGTCGAAAGTGACGCCGCGCGCGACGCAGAGCTCGGCGAGCTTCTCGGTGAACATCTTGCAGTCGCCGGTTTCGTCGCCGGGCAATCTCAGCCCGCCGACGAATTTTTCCCGCACGCCAGCCAGCGCCGGCTCGGCCGCGATGCAGCCGTCCCGATCGAGGATCTCGTAGGGCACGCCGTATTTCTTCAGCACCTCGACGTCGCCGCCGGTGCCGTCGAGCTGCTTCTGCTTGCGGAACAGCTGCAGCGTGCCCTTGGACCGCTCGTCATAGGTGATGCCGGTCGCGGCGCGCAGCGTCTTCAGCGTGTCGCGGCTGTATTCGGCGACCGGCACCATACGCGACTTGTTGAGCGCATAGCGCTCGGCCGTGCAGTTGCGCAGCATCTTGATGAGCCACGACCACATATGCGGATCGAAGGCCGGCCGCACCACCAGCGGACCGTATTTCATCAGGAGCCATTTGATGGCCTTGACCGGGATGCCGGGCCCGGCCCATGGCGAGGCATAGCCGGGCGACACCTCGCCGGCATTGGCGAAGCTTGTTTCCAGCGCCGGACCGTGCTGCCGGTCGATCACCGTGACTTCGTGGCCGGCCTCGTTAAGGAAGTAGGCGGTGGTGACCCCGATCACGCCGCCGCCCATCACCAGGACTTTCATTCTATGCTCCCTCAAAGCCGACCGAATGCCTGACGGCGTTGGCCCTTTCATCTGTCTGCCGGATTTTGCTGCGTCCGCCAAGTAGCGCGGTCACGCGCCGATGTAGCGGCGGTGAAAGCGCGTCCCCAGGCTGGTCAGCACCTCGTAGCCGATGGTGCCGGCATGTGCGGCCGCGTCGTCGACGCTTTGCGACGGGCCGATGAGCTCGACGAGGTCGCCCTCGCCCAGCCGACCGGCGGGAAGCGCCGAAATGTCAAGGATGATCGAATCCATCGACACCCGTCCGACGAAAGGCAGCCGCACGTCCTCGAACCAGGCGGCCGAAGCGGCACGCCGGTGCCAGCCATCGGCATAGCCGAGCGAGATCGTCGCCAGCCTGAGCGGTCCGCGCGCATGGTAAGTATGGCCGTAGCCGATGCCGGCGCCGTCTTCGACGCTGCGCGTCTGCGCCACCTTCGCCTGCAGCCGCACCACCGGCAGCATCGGGTTGGCCTCGCCCGGCGTCGGGTTGATGCCGTAGAGCGCGGCGCCCGGACGAGCGAGATCGTAGTGGTAGGAGGCCCCGAGGAAAATGCCGGACGAATTGGCGAGCGAGGCGGGCGCCTCGGGCAACATCCCGCGCAGCCGCTCGAACGCCAGCCGTTGCGCTTCGTTGGCCGGATTGCGCGGCTCATCGGCGCAGGCGAGATGGCTCATCACGAACCGGATATCGATGCCGTCGAAAGCATCCTTGGCGAGCGCGGCGACTTCGGCCGGAGGCATGCCGAGCCGCGACATGCCGCTGTCGACCTGGATCGCGGCCGCCAGCTTTCGGCCGGTGGCGCGCGTCGCTTCGCGCCACACCTTCAACTGAGCGGCGCTGTTGATGACGGGATGAAGTCCGGCCGCGAGTGCTTCCGATTCCGAGTCCGGCGGCAGGCCATTCAGGACAAAGATGTCATGTCCTGGCCCAAGCGCCTTGCGCAAGGCGATGCCTTCGCCGAGCAGCGCGACGAAGAAGATGTCGCAGCCTTCCTTCATCAGCGCCGACGCCACCTGCGCGGCGCCGAGACCATAGCCGTCGGCCTTGAGCACACCGGCGCAGCGCACGCCCGCCAGCCGCGCCTTGAGCCGCCGGTAGTTCTCGCGGACGGCGCTGAGATCGATGGTCAGGATCGCGCCGGCGGCTGCCTCGCTTACCATAGAACCGCTAGCGTCATTTGCTGTCGCTAGAATACCGCGCCTGGTGTCGTCGTTCATGGCGACCCCCTCATTGCATCCAGGCAATCATTAGGACGCCGGTATCAGCGCGGCAACAGTAGCCTGTTCTAGCGGACTAGATGCTCGAAAGCCCCTACCACCTGCTCGTAGACCTTGCGCTTGAACGGCACGATGAGGTCCGGCAGCTCCTGCATCGGCCGCCATGCCCATTGATCGAATTCGGCCTTGTGGTCGCCCGGCGGCGGATTGATCCGGATCTCGCTCTCGTCCCCCTCGAAGCGGTAGGCGAACCATTTCTGCGTCTGGCCGCGGTAGCGCCCCTTGAAGGCGACGCCGACCAGATGCGGCGGCAGGTCGTAATTGATCCAGTGCGGCGCCTCGGCCAGCAGCGACACGCTGCGCATGCCGGTTTCCTCGTAGAGCTCCCGCTCCGCCGCGTTGAGCGGCTCCTCGCCATCGTCGATGCCGCCCTGCGGCATCTGCCACAGTTTCGTCGTGCCGGAAAACTCGCTGTCCGGCTCGGCGATGCGATGCCCGACCCAGACCAGCCCGGCGCGGTTGAGGATCATCAGTCCGACGCAGGGACGATAGGGCAACGTCTCGGGATCGATCATTTTCTTGGACATTTCCGGATTCCAGTATCGGCGAGAAGCCGATGACTAGCCTTTTTGCGGGTCTATGGCGACGGCCGAGATCGGCACGATCTCGATGCCGCGCTTCTTTGCCTCGGTGACCCAGGACGTCACCGTGTCGACGGTGACATCGAAGGCCGAGCCGATGCCGACGGCGCTGCCCTTGGCCCGCGCGGTCGCCTCGAGGCTGTCCAGCTTCTTGAGGATCTCGCCGCGGTCCTGCACCGCGTCGATCGCCATGTCGCCTGCCACGAACGGCACGCCGTCCTTCAGCGCCAGGTCGGGCGCCAGGCTCCGCGAGGACGAGCCGTCGTCGACATAGGCAAGGCCGCGCTTGCCGAGCTCGGTCATGAAGGGTCCCATCGCGTTTGCGTCGGCGGAAAACCGCGCGCCCATATAGTTCATGACGCCGGTGTAGTTGGTCGTCCTGGACAGCGCCCAGTGCAGACTCTTCAGGTTCTCGTCCTGGCTTGCCGAGACCGTCAGCGTGTTGCGCCCCGGATTGACGTTAGGATAGTCGAATGGCTCGAGCGGTATCTGCATGACGATCTCATGTCCGCTCTGCCGCGCCGCCTTCATCCAGCGGTCGATGCTGTTGCCCTGCGGCGCGAAGGCCAGCGTCACCTCGGCCGGCAATTTGGCGATCGCCGCCTGCGTTCCCGTCTGCGAGACGGCGAGCCCGCCGATGACGATCGCCACGCGCGCACCGCGCGCGCCGGACCACGGCCGCGCATAGACGTCGAACGGCCGCTTGCCGTCGGCGGAACGGATCGGCAGCGGACCGCTGTCGCTGGCCTCGATCAGCGCCCTGTCCGGGATGTGCGCGACCTTGAGATTCTGCCCGAGCGCCGACGGATCGCGGATGACGATGCCCGCTTTGGGCGGGCCGTCGCCCTCTTCGGTCTGGACGTGGATGATCTGTGGGCCGCCGCTCTTCATCGGCGTGCTCGTGCCGGGGTGCGCCGTCGCCACGTCGGCCGGAGCCGGAGCCGGCTTCGGCGCCGGTGCCGGCGCGGGCGTTGGCGCCGCGGTCACCTTCGGCGTCGAAACGGCCATCTCGTCCGGCTTGCGGAAAGGTTTCTCACGCAATGCGATCGCAGCGGAAATGCCGATCACTCCGAGGACGGCGACCGCCACGCCGAGCATGCCGGCGCTGATGCGGCGCGAAGCAGGGCGCTGAGCCCGGAGCGTCTGTCCGAGCGGGCGTTCGATGTCCTTGCCGATGTCAGCCAAGCCGCATCCCCAAGCTCGTGATCCAGCCGATCGGATCGTCAGCGGTCACGTGCGAAATTCAAAATCCTCGGCGCCCCCGGCGCCCGTTGGCGAACCGACTTGTCCCCGAATCAAACTGCCGGAACCTCGCGGGTCCCGGCAGCATTGCATCGCTTCGGTCGGTCGGCCAGAGGCTTGCCCCGGCCGACACGCCTTTACTGGTTCAAAACGGCCTTGTCCGGGTTCGGCGGGAACGACGGATCGGTCTTCTGGCCGCGCAGCAGCTGCTCGGCATAGATCAGCTGCAGGTCGTCCTTCGGTTCCGGCGGCACATAGGCGGCCGAACCCGAACCGGTGGCGCTCTCGTCGGCGCCCTTGATGTGGCCCTTGAGGTCGGATTCGCCGCGGGTCAGATCCCTGCCCTGCAGGTCCGGCGGCAGCGGCTGCTCGACCTTGACGTCCGGCGTGATGCCCTTGCCCTGGATCGACTTGCCGGACGGCGTGTAATAGAGCGCCGTTGTGAGCCTCAGCGCGCCGTTCTCGCCGAGCGGAATGATGGTCTGCACCGAGCCCTTGCCGAAGGACTGGGTGCCGACGACGGTGGCGCGGCGCAGATCCTGCAGCGCGCCGGCGACGATCTCGGACGCGCTCGCCGAGCCGCCATTGACCAGCACGATCAGCGGCTTGCCGTTGATGTCGTCGTTCTGCTTCGGCTTGGCGTCGAAGCGGGTGACGTCCTTCGGGTCGCGCCCGCGGGTCGAAACGATCTCGCCGCGCTTCAGGAAGGCATCCGACACGCTCACCGCCTGGTCGAGCAGGCCGCCCGGATTGAGGCGCAGGTCGAGCACATAGCCCTTCAGCTTGTCGTTCGGCACCTGCTTCTTGATGTTCTCGATGGCGTTCTCGAGATCGTCATAGGTCTTCTCGGTGAAGGAGGTGATCTTCATGTAGCCGACGTCGTTCTCGACCCGGTACTTCACCGCCTTGACCTTGATGATGTCGCGCACCACCGTCAGCTCGATCGGCTTGTCCGCGCCCTGGCGCAGGATCGTGAGCTTGATCGGCGTGTTGACCGGGCCGCGCATCTTTTCGACGGCGTCATTGAGGGTCAGGCCGCGCACCTCCTCGCCGTCGATCTTGGCGATGTAGTCGCCGGCAAGCACGCCCGCCTTGGCGGCCGGCGTGTCGTCGATCGGCGTGATCACCTTGACGAGATCGTTCTCCATGGTGACCTCGATGCCGAGGCCGCCGAATTCGCCCTTGGTCTGCACGCGCATATCCTGCGCCTGCTCCGCATTCATGTAGGAGGAGTGCGGGTCGAGCGAGGCAAGCATGCCGTTGATGGCGTTCTCGACCAGCGACTTGTCATCCGGCGGCGTAACATATTGCGCGCGCACGCGCTCGAAGATGTCGCCGAAGATCGCCAGTTGCTTATAGGTCTCGGAGCCCGCAGCGTTCGCCGCCGAGCCGGGTGCGCCGTAGACCAGGCTCATTGCCGATGCGCCCATCAGCGCGCCGGCAAACAGAAGCGACAATTTCCGCATCATTTCACGTCCTTCCAGAAAATCGCTCCGCCCACCAAGGGTTCGGATCGACGGGTTTTCCATCCTTGCGGAACTCCACATAGAGCTCCGGCGTCGCATTTCCATTCTGCGAGGCCGAGGTGCTTGCCACCCGGGCCTCTCCCATCGCGCCGATCGGCTCCCCTGCGAGCACCGACTGTCCGGTCGCGACGCTGATTCTGCTCATCCCCGCCAGGACGACATGATACCCATCGCCCGCATTGAGGATCAAGAGTTGACCATAGGAGCGAAACGGCCCCGCATAAAGCACGTTTCCATCCGCCGGCGCGGTGACGATGGCTCCCGATTGTGTCGCAACCATGTCGCCCTGCATCATTGCGCCATTGCCGTCGTCGGCCCCGAAGCGCCTTTTGATCTTGCCGATGACCGGCAGCGCGATCTGGCCCTGCAGCGCCGCGAATGGGGCGGAAGCGGTCAAGCGGTTGCCCTCCGGCACCGGCGGCGTGGCGGGCTCCGTCGTGGACGCCGTCGTGTCGCCATCTGCCGATTTCTGCTCGCCCGCCTTGGCCTGGTCTGCCGCCTTTCGCGCCTTGTCGGCTTCGAGCGAGGCGATGAGGTCCTTGAGGCTGCTGGCCTTGGCTGCCAGCTGCTGCGAGCGCTGCTGCTCGGCGGTCAAAGCCGCTTCGGTATCGGCCTGCAGCCTCTGCTTGGCTTCGAGCAGCATGGTGAGCCGCTTCTTCTCCGCCGTCTGTTCGGTGACCGCGGCGGTGAGCCGCGCCCGCTCGGCCTCGATCGACGCCGTCACCCGGGTCTGCTCCTTGAGGTCGGCCGTCAGCCTGTCGGTCTGCTGGCGCAGTTCCGGCACCACGGCGCCGAGCAGGATGGCGCTGCGCACCGACGACAGCGCGTCCTCCGGCTTGACCAGGATCGCCGGCGGCGGGTTGAGCCCCATGCGCTGCAGCGCGCCAAGCACTTCGGCAAGCACGTCGCGGCGCGCCACCAACGAGTTGTGCAGCTTCTCTTCCTCGGTCTTCAGCCCTTCGAGCTTGGCGCCGATATCCTCGATATCCTGGCCGAGCTTC
The DNA here is from genome assembly GCF_029625675.1 of Mesorhizobium sp. WSM4884. Classification (NCBI taxonomy): domain Bacteria; kingdom Pseudomonadati; phylum Pseudomonadota; class Alphaproteobacteria; order Hyphomicrobiales; family Phyllobacteriaceae; genus Mesorhizobium; species Mesorhizobium sp. WSM4884. The sequence continues at coordinate 31,186 of NZ_JARTVO010000026.1, read as the reverse complement.
TGCTCGGTCATGGCCGATTGGATGAGCGCCGCGCTGATCGAGGCATGATCCTTCTTGACCGTCGCGACGTCGGCGGCAAGCTTGGCCAGCCGCTCGGACGACAAGGTGATTTCCTTGGAGACCTGCTCGTATTCGGCTCGGCTCTGGTCGGGATCGGGCGCGACGTCGAGCGTGTTTTCCGCGGCCATGGCCTGCCCGAACGCGATCAGCGCGGCGACAAGTGTCAAGCCGCAGCGGCTGCGCCAGGCGCGCGTTCTCGAATTCCAGCCTTCAGACATCAGGCCTCGAGTCTATCCGCCGCTTCGTTAACGAACCATCAACCATGTTGGAAGCACCCGTATCAACCGTGATGTCGGGTCATTGAGGCGGAAATCCGGAGAACCAAAGCATCATTCCGAAAAGTGGCAACCGGTTTTCGGAAAAGATCATGCTCCAGAAAAAAGGAGTTGGATCAGGATGACGATTCAACGAAACCTCATCCTGATCTAGCTGTCTCCCGATCGCGCTTCCAAGGTCCGTAGATCCTCGGCCAAGCGTACAGGCACGTCCATCCGATCATGCAGGATGCTTATGACGCCGATCCGGTCGCCGGAAAGCTTGCGAAAGAACACGTAGTGACGTCCGTAGTGACTGAAATAGGCGTCCATCTTCAAATCGGCCGGAATCGCCAGATTGCCTGGAAGCTTTCGCCAGAGGGCAGGTACTTCGGAAAGGGTTTGCAAGTGCTGATGCAAGTCAGCGATATAGCGAATAGCCTGGGCTTCGCCCCATTTCTCAACGGTATCGCTCCAGATGTGGTCCTGCGCTGCGTCCGCTGGCGGGTAGAACAGGTACCCTGCCATGCTTAGGGGCGTCGGCCTTGATTGCGCCGAACAACATCCTGGGCCGATACGGCCCGGAATTCGCTCTCCTCGGCCCTCAGACCCGGCTCAAGCTGCCTTTTCAGCCAGTCCCACGCTTCGTTGCGCGTCTGCAGATCACGGCGGATCAGGGCACGGATATATTCGCTGGCGTTTTCATAAAGACCATTCTCGCCAATCTGCTGTTGCAGATGAGCCTGGAGTTGACCACCGACGCGGACATGAATGCTGTTATCTGCGGCCATGAACCGATCCTTTGCTTCCCTCCAAAATTATGGAAGGCGTCGCAAATATTGTCAATGTTTGCTACACCAGCCGAGATTATTCCTGGCAATCCCTCGTCCAGCCCCTCCTCCAGCCCTTTGACCACGACTCACGAGCGGTGATAGGGATGTCCGGACAGGATCGTGGCGATCCGGTAGAGCTGCTCGCCCAGCATGACGCGCACCAGCTGATGCGGCCAGGTCAGCGCTCCGAACGACACCACCAGATCGGCCTCTTCGCGCAAGGATTTGTCATGGCCGTCGGCGCCGCCGATCGCGATGACCAGCGCCTTGCGCCCCGCGTCCCGCAACTGGCCGATGCGCGCCGCCAGATCCCCGGAGGAAAGCGCCTTGCCGCGTTCGTCGAGCAGGATGAGCACGGTGCCCTGCTGCAGCTGACCCTGCAGCTTCTGGCCCTCCTCGCGGCGGCGCTCGTCGGCGCTCTGCCCGCGGCTCTCGGGGATCTCGACGATACCAGCAAATTCCAGCCCGACCGCGGGTCCGCTCTTGGCGAAGCGCTCGAAATAGCGGTCGGCGAGCTCTCTCTCGGGGCCGGTCTTCATCCGGCCCACGGCATGAACGGTGATCTTCATCCTCGCCTCGGCGAGCCTCGATCGGCGCCGGACCGGAACGGTCACGGCACGCGATACGGCTCAGTGCAAGGTCTCTTCCTCGAGGTCCGGCGCCTGCCACATCTTTTCGAGATTGTAGAATTCGCGGACTTCGGGGCGGAAGACGTGGACGATGATGTCGCCCGAATCGATCAGGACCCAGTCGGCGCTGGCCAGCCCCTCGACGCGCGCCATGCCGAGACCGGCATCCTTGAGCGCCTTGAGGAGGTGATCGGCGACAGCCGAGACATGACGGTGCGATCGGCCCGACGCGACGACCATATAGTCGGCGAGGCTCGATTTACCCTGGATGTCGATTGAGACGATGTTTTCGGCCTTGGAGTCTTCCAGACTGGCAAGGACTGTCTTGATGGCGAGGGAGGCAGCATCGTTTCCGCTGATCCCGGCCGGCGAAGGCACGATGTCGGCCTTCTTCCGCAGTGCTGTTCTCAGTGTGTTTCCTTTCCCAATAAGAACAACCAAATCACCCCGCAAATCAGGTGACACCACTTAAATAGGCAGAGTTCCGTTGCAGTTTCAAGACGACCGCCCCGCCGCCGTTGCGTGATGGTCGTCCGGATGGCTCGGCGGCAAGCCGGAAAAGATGGGAACTGATGCTCACGGCACGGGTTATCGGCTCACCGGACAAAGGGGATCCCAACCATGCCAACCGACCCGCAAAGCGCTCTGTTCACCATCCAGGCCGGGCTTGCGCAGCTCTCAACGCTGATCGTCTCCTATTCCTTCTCGGCGATCGGCGCCATCATCCTTCTGATCGTCGGCTACTTCGTCGCCGGCATTGCCGAGCGCTCGATCTTCGCCGGCCTCGGCCACATCCACGGCTTCGACGCCACCTTGCGCCATTTCTTCTCGAAGATCGTCCGCTACGCGATCCTTGCCCTTGTCGTCATCATGGTGCTCGGCCAGTTCGGCGTGCAGACGGCTTCCATCATTGCCGCCATCGGCGCCGTCGGCCTGGCCATCGGGCTGGCTTTGCAGGGCACGCTGCAGAATATCGCCGCCGGCATCATGCTGCTCGCGTTAAGGCCTTTCCGCATTGGCGAACATGTCGAGGTCGGCCCGATCGCCGGCACGATCGAGGAGATCGGCCTGTTCGCCACCACGCTGCGCACGGTCGACGGTGTGTACATATTGGCGCCCAACCAGACGCTGTGGAACCAGCCGGTGCGCAACTTCACCCGCAACGGCGTGCGCCGCACCGATATCACACTCAACATCGGCTCGTGGAACGACATCGACCGCGGGCAGAAGACGCTGCTTGGCATCGCCGGCGCCGAGAAGCGCATCAGGCGAGAGCCCGCGCCGATCGCCTTCGTGGCGAACCTCGGCGAGAGCACGGTTTCGCTGACCCTGCGCTACTGGACGACGGCGGCCGACTATTTCGCCACCCAGGCCGACATGACCAAGCGCGCCAAGCAGGCCTTCGACAATGAGGGCATTTCGATTCCGCTGCCGCCGCCCGAACTGCCGACTGCGGAGGCTCGCAAGCAGTAGAGCAATTCAGTCCTTGGCAGGCATTGTCGGCTCTTCCGGCGCGAAGGCGAGCTCCACCGGCAGGGGCGTCTGCGCCGACATCGGCGCGAAGCTGCCGGTTGCGGCAGCAGGCGTCGGTCGCGCCGCGAACACCCGCCACAGCACGAACAGGCAGAACGCCGAAGCGATGAAGATGCCGACATAGATGAAGGTCTCGGTGCCGAAGACTGCTGAAAGCGCCGTAACGATGCCGGGCACGATGAACCCGGACAGCGACCAGGCAAAGAGCAGCGAGCTCGACAGCGCCAGCAGCTCGTCCTTCCTGGCGCGGTCGGCGGCGTGGGCGCTGGAGAGCGAATAGATCGATTCCGATGCGCCGTCCCAGATGAGATAGATCACCACCAGCGCCATCAGCGCTCCGCCGTCGAAGGCGATGGCGAGCAGGCTCGCCACTACCGCGAGCCCCGCCGCGCCCGACAGCACATAGCGCCGGTCGGTGCGGTCGGAGAGCCAGCCGAGCGGAATCTGGAGGATCAGCGTGCCGACCGGCATCGCCGACAACAGCAGCGCCACATCTGCCTGGCTGTAGCCCTTGGCGGTGGCGTGGATCGGCGCGAAACCGGAAATGATCATCGACAGGCCGCCGACGGCGAGCATGCCGACGACGCCGACCGGCGAGATCTTCCAGGCTTGGCCGAGCGCCACCGAAGCCGCCTGCGGCGCGGGCGGCTGGGCAAGCCGCGTCATGCCTACCGGCAGGATGGACAAAGCGGTGAACGCGATGCCGATCAGCGGCGCGGCCGCCGTATGGATGTCGATCGTGGCAAGCGTCGCATAACCGACGCCCAATCCGCCGATATAAGCGACATAGAACACCGCCATGACCCGGCCGCGTATGGCGTTCGGCAAGGCATCGTTGAGCCAGCTCTGCGCGACGATGAAGAGGCCGCAGATGGCAAACCCGTAGAGCGCCCGCGCCGCGATCCAGAGCAACGGGATCGGCCCGGCCCCGATCGCGACGTTGGAGAGCGCGATCAGCGCCGAAAGCACCATGAACGCGCGGGCATGACCGACCCGGCGCACCAATGGACCGGTCAGGATGCAGCCGGCGAGCCCGCCGGCCGAAAGGCCGGTGACGATCAATCCGGCCCAGGTCGGATCGAAGCCATCGGCGCCGAGCCGCACGGGGATGAAGGCGAACATCAGTCCGTTGCCGATCGCGATCAGCGCCATCGACACGATGACGCTGGCAATGGCGATCAGCGGCGCCGATTGCGCGCCCGGATCGGTCGTGATGCGGCTCTTCTCAAGCATGGCTTTGCAGCATCGCCCGCCCGCAGGCGAAAAGCAGCCGTAAAAGCGACATGGCCAAACTTCCCTTCTCCCCTTGTGGGAGAAGGTGGATTGCCGCGAAGCGGCAAGACGGATGAGGGGTGCTCCATCGGAGTGAGACGCTGGCGTTCGCCGGAACACCCCTCATCCGTCGCCTTCGGCGACACCTTCTCCCACAAGGGGAGAAGGTAAAAGCGCTCAACCCTTCCCCGCATTGCGGATCGCGGTGGAGGAGAGCGACGAGCGCGGGCCGTGGATGAAGGTCCAGGCCGGCGCCCGCATGCGGGCGAGCAGCGGCGCGTCGCCCTCGTCGATGCGGGCGTAGTCGAAGGTCTTGGCGACGACCGACGACAGGAAGGAGAGCGTAGCGCCCGGGCGGTCGATGACCGCGATCGGGAAGGTGAGCACGATCTCGCGCCAGCGCTGCCAGCGATGGAAATCGCGCAAGCTATCCGCGCCCATGATCCAGACGAAGTCGACACCCGGATTGCGCGCCTTGATCAGCGCCAGCGTGTCGGCGGTGTAGCGGACATGATGCGCCGCCTCGAAGGCGGTGACCTTGATTTTCGGATTCCTGGCGATCTTTTCCGACAGCACGATGCGTTGGGCGAGCGGCGCCAGCTCATGTGCGCTTTTCAGCGGATTGCCGGGCGTCACGATCCACCACAGCTGGTCGAGCGCCAGCCTTCTCAGCGCGATCTCGGCGACCAGCGCGTGACCGGCATGTGGCGGGTTGAACGAACCGCCGAACAGGCCGACGGTCAGTCCCCTGCCGGCATGCGGCATGCGAAGGTAGGAGATGGGAACGAGGTGCCCGCCCTTCCCCTTGTGGGGAGGGTCGATACGCGCAGCGGAGCGGGGTGGGGGTATCGTGGAATTCAGCTTCGTACCCCCACCCGGCTCGCGAAGCTCACCACTCTCCCCACAAGGGAGAGGGTAAGACCCGCAGTCAAGGCCTCACCTGTCCCGACCCGCGCACACGGTATTTGAACGAAGTCAGTTGCTCTACGCCGACCGGTCCGCGCGCATGCATCTTGCCGGTGGCGATGCCGATCTCGGCGCCCATGCCGAACTCGCCGCCATCGGCGAACTGCGTCGAGGCGTTGTGCAGGAGGATCGCCGAGTCGATCTCGTTGAAGAATTTTTCGACTGCGTGCGCATCCTCGGCGACGATCGCCTCGGTATGGTGCGAGGAGAAGGTCTCGATATGCTCGATCGCGCCGGCGACGCCGTCGACCAGCTTCACCGCGATGATGGCGTCGAGATACTCCGTCACCCAGTCGGCATCGGTCGCCGGACTGGCATCCGAGAAAGCTTTCATCACCTCGGCGTCGGCATGGATCTCGCAGCCTGCGGCGCGCAGCGCTTCGAGGATGGGCACCAGATGCGTGGATGCCACCGCGCGGTCGACCAGCAGCGTCTCGGCCGCGCCGCATACACCGGTGCGCCGCATCTTGGCATTGACGGCGATCTTGACCGCCATGCCGAGCTCCGCCGAGCGGTCGACATAGAGATGGCAGATGCCTTCGAGATGCGCGAACACCGGCACCCTTGCCTCGTTTTGCACACGCCCGACCAGGCTTTTTCCTCCGCGCGGGATGATGACGTCGAGATTGCCGCCGAGACCTTTGAGCATCTCGCCGACGGCGGCGCGGTCGGTGGTCGGCACCAGCTGGATGGCATCCTGCGGCAGGCCGGCGGCTTTCAGCCCTTCGACCATGCAGGCATGGATCGCCGAGGACGAATTGATCGAATCCGAGCCGCCGCGCAGGATCACCGGATTGCCGGCCTTGAGACAAAGCGCGCCGGCATCGGCGGTCACGTTCGGGCGGCTTTCATAGATGACGCCGACGACGCCGAGCGGCGTGCGCACGCGCTCGATGTGGAGCCCGTTTGGCCGGTCCCATTCGGCGATGACGTCGCCGGCCGGATCCTTGAGCGCGGCGATCTCACGAATGCCGTCGGCCATCGCCTTGATGCGCGACGGCGTCAGCTTCAGCCTATCCATGAAGGACGCTGAAAGCCCGGCTTCCTCGCCGTTAGACATGTCGACGGCGTTGGCCTCGAGGATCGCCTGCTCGTTGCGCAGGATGGCGTCGGCCATGGCGGCCAAGGCGTCATTCTTGGCCTTGGTGGTGGCGACCGCCAGCGGTCGGGCAGCAGCGCGGGCGCGGCGGCCGATATCGGCCATCAGCGCCACCGTGTCTTCCCCGGATTTTTCATGCAGCTTCAGCATGGTTCATCCTCCGCTGGGTCTTCCTTTTATCGCAATTCCGGACGGAAAACCGCGTCACACTTTTCCTGGAATTGCTCTAATCGCTGGCCAATACTTGGTCGCCGGCGACGCTTACCACAAGGTCGTCGCGATGGATCATCGCCGAGCGCGCCTCGTAGCCGAGCACGGTTTCGATCTCGGCCGTCTTCAAACCCGCGATCCTTACGGCATCGGCGGCATCATAGGCAACCAGCCCGCGCGCGATCTCGCGGCCATCGGCCGACAGGATCGCCACCGTGTCGCCGCGCGAGAAATTGCCGCTGACGAGCTTCACGCCGGCCGGCAGCAGCGACTTGCCCGATTTCAGCGCGCCGACCGCGCCGGCATCGACGGTGAGCCGCCCGGCCGGCTCGAGCTGGCCGGCGATCCAGGTCTTGTAGCCCTTCACCGGATTGGCGCTCGGACGGAAGAAGGTCGCGCGCTCGCCGCGCTCGATCGCCATCAGCGGCGACAGCCGCGTGCCGGAGGTGATGATCATCGCCGTGCCGGCGGCATTGGCGATCTTGCCGGCGTCCAGCTTTGTCCGCATGCCGCCGCGCGACAGTTCGGAAGCGGCGGCACCTGCCATCGCCTCGATGTCGGGGGTGATGCGGTCGACCACCGGGATGAACTTGGCTTGCGGGTCCTTGGCCGGCGGCGCCGTGTATAGCCCGTCGATGTCGGAGAGCAGCACCAGAAGATCAGCGCCCATCATGGTCGCCACGCGGGCCGCCAGCCGGTCGTTGTCACCGTAGCGGATTTCCGAGGTCGCCACCGTGTCGTTCTCGTTGATCACCGGCACCGCCTTCATCTTGAGCAAGGTCGAGATCGTCGCGCGCGCATTGAGGTAGCGGCGGCGCTCCTCGGTATCGCCGAGGGTCAGAAGGATCTGCCCCGATTTCAGCCCGTTCTTGCCGAGCGCGTCCGACCAGGCGCCGGCGAGCGCGATCTGACCGACGGCGGCTGCGGCCTGGCTCTCCTCGAGCTTCAGCGCCCTTTTTCCCAAGTCGAGAATGGTGCGACCGAGTGCGATGGCGCCCGACGAGACGACGAGCACCTCCGCGCCGGCTTCGGCGAGCGCAGCGATGTCGTCGGCCAAGGAGGTCAGCCAGTCGCGCTTCAAGCCGCTCGCGCGGTCGACAAGCAGCGCCGAGCCGATCTTCACGGTGATGCGCCGGTATGTTTTCAGCGATTTCATGGGTTTTGCTGCCAGCGCGTATCGACAGGAGCGGGGATGGCGTCGCGGGCCTCGGCCACCACCGCCATCAGGGCGCGCAGAACGGCCTCGACGCCTTCGCCGGTGACGGCCGACAACAGCATCGGCGCGCGGCCGGCAGCGCGCTTCAGCGACGCCGCCTTCTTCTTGCGGGCGTCCGCGTCGAGGATGTCGACCTGGCTGAGCGCGACGATCTCGGCCTTCTCGGCCAGCCCGTGGCCATAGGCTTCGAGCTCGGCGCGCACGACCTTGTACGCCTTGCCGGGATTCTCCTCCAGCGCCGAGACGAGGTGGAGCAGCACGCGCGTGCGCTCGACATGGCCGAGAAAACGGTCGCCGATGCCGACGCCTTCATGCGCGCCCTCAATCAGGCCTGGAATATCGGCCAGCACGAATTCGCGACCGTCAATGCGGGCGACGCCAAGGCCGGGATAGAGCGTCGTGAAAGGGTAGTCGGCGATCTTCGGCTTGGCGGCGGTGACGGCTGCGAGGAAGGTCGACTTGCCGGCATTGGGCAGGCCGACAAGGCCGGCATCCGCGATCAGCTTGAGCCGCAGCCAGATGCTCAATTCCTCGCCCGGCTGGCCCGGATTGGCGCGGCGCGGCGCCTGGTTGGTCGAGGTCTTGAAATGCTGGTTGCCGAAGCCGCCATTGCCACCCTTGGCCAGCAGGAAGCGCTGGCCGACCTCGGTCAGGTCGCAGATCAGCGTCTCGTTGTCCTCGGCAAAGACCTGGGTGCCGGCCGGCACCTTCAGTGTCACGTCGGCGCCCTTGGCGCCGGTCATGTTGCGGCCCATGCCGTGCATGCCGGTCTTGGCCTTGAAATGCTGCTGGTAGCGGTAGTCGATCAGCGTGTTCAGCCCATCGACCGCTTCCGCCCAGACATCGCCGCCGCGGCCGCCGTCGCCGCCGTCCGGGCCGCCGAACTCGATGAATTTCTCGCGCCGGAACGACACCGAACCGGCGCCGCCGTCGCCGGAACGGATGTAAACTTTGGCCTGGTCGAGGAATTTCATCGGATTTTCGAGGTTTCTGCTGATTGCTTTGCGCGATTGCTCTAAACCAAGGCGGGGCCAAGGGCGAGGCTGTTTTGCGACGAAAGCGCTGGCACACGCTTTTGGGCACGCGGTGAACATCCCAGCACTGCCCGATTGGGAATAATTCCGCGCGGCGATCGTTTCCGGTTTTCGCCGCCCCGGGTCAGTGTTGGAGTAGCGGAATGCAGCTCGTCACCTACAACATCCAGTACGGTATCGGCCTCGACGACCAATACGATGTCGGCCGCATCGCCGACGCCGTGCGTGGCGCCGATGTCATCGCCCTGCAGGAGGTGACCCGCAACAACCCGCGCAACGGCGACCGCGACATGGTGGCCGAGATCGGCGAGGCGCTGCCGGACTATTTCGTCGCCTATGGCAGCAATTTCGAGGTCAATATCGGCTCGCGCCTGGATGCCGGCCGCGCCGTCACCCGGACCTTCCAGCTCGGCAACATGGTGCTGTCGAAGACACCCATTCATCTGTCGCGCAATCTCCTCTTGCCGCGCAGCCGCAGCCTGGAGCGGATGAACTTCCAGCGCGGCGCGCTCGAGGCGCTGATCGAGACGCCGCTCGGTTTCATCCGCTTCTACTCCACCCATCTCGACCATCGCAGTCCCGTCGAGCGTCAGGGCCAGATCCGTTTCCTGCGCCAGCGCCTGCTCAACTATGCGCTGGAAGGCGGCGGGCTTTCCGGCATTCCCGAGATCGGATTGCCGGACCTGCCTTATCCGGAGGCCTTCGTCGTCATGGGCGATTTCAACATGCTGCCCGGATCGCCCGAATATGTCGAACTCGCCGGACGCCCGGACCATGAATTCGGCATGCCGCTCACCGCCGACCTCGCCGTCGACGTCGCCCAGCGCCTTGACGTTTCCGATCTCGTCACCTGGATCGACCCCAAGCAGCCCGACGATACCGGCCGCCACAAATGCATCGACTATGTCTTCACCAGCGCCTCGCTCGCGGGCTCGCTGAAGCGCCTGTGGGTCGACCGGCAGGCGCGTGGATCGGATCACCTGCCGGTCTGGGTCGAACTGAGCTGAGCCCAACCGCGGAGGCCCCTCATCGGCCGCTTCGCGGCCACCTTCTCTCGGGAGGAGAAGATGTAGACGCCGGCGCTTCAAACTCCTCTCCCCACGGGAGAGGTCCGGGTGAGGGGCGCTTGCTCAACCTTCTGAAGCAATCATCAAAAGTGCACCCAGTTGCGCAGGCTGGTCCAGGTCTTGCGATCCAGCCGGTAGCGCTCGACCGGCACCTGACCGGCGACGATCGAGTTCAGCATGCCCTGGCCGGCATACTGGAAGCCGCACTTGTGGATGACGCGGCGGGAGGCCGGATTGATGACCCTGGTCGAGGCATGCAGCACCTGGATCGAGGTCTTCTGGAAGGCGAGGTCGACCAGCGCATGCGCAGCCTCCGTCGCATAGCCGCGCTTCCAGTAGGGTTCGCCGATCCAGTAGCCGAGCTCCAGCCCGCGATCGGTGATGTTGAGCCCCGCGCAGCCAACGAAGGTGCCGGTGCCGGCAAGCGTCAGCGCGTAGACGATGCCGGCGCGGCGGGAGGCCGCCATGGCGAGGAAGGCTCTGGCTTCGGCTTCGCCATAGGGATGCGGCATGCGGGCCAGCATTTCCGCGACATGTCGGTTGTCGGCCAAGGCAACGAGTTGCTCGACATCGCTCTCGCGCGGGGCGCGCATGACCAAGCGCTCGGTGGCGAGCACCGGGCAATCGATCGCGTAACTTTCGTCTTCGGTGTCTTCCGCTTCGGCAACCATTTTAGTCCTCCAGGGCAAAGAAAAATGAAAAAGGAGAGATGGAAGCCCATCTCTCCTGATCCTTTTCCTGGCCTGGCCAGACACCGGTTCCCGAGATGGGCGCCGGTGTTATGGTGCGGAACCGGCTACTCCGCTGCTTTGGTAATCGGGTTTACCGACACGTAGGTTCGGCCGTTGGCTTTCTTGTTGAAGGCGACTGCGCCTGCCTCGAGTGCGAAAAGGGTGTGGTCCGTGCCCATGCCAACGTTGGTGCCCGGATGCCATTGCGTGCCGCGCTGACGAATGATGATGTTGCCGGCAACGACTGCTTCGCCGCCGAACTTCTTCACGCCGAGCCGCTTGGAGTGCGAGTCGCGACCGTTGCGCGACGAACCGCCAGCTTTCTTGTGTGCCATCTAACTAACTCCGATGCGCCGTGAGGCGCTTGAATGGTCTTATGAACGCGTTCGCGTTCCGTTTCAAGTGCGTACCGGCGATGATTGTCGCCGGCCCGTCTTAACTTTCTTCGCTCGTCTTACTTCTTCGCCAGTTCCTTGGCCTGCTCGCGCCAGTCCTTGATCTGGTCGGCGCTGAACGGCATGTGCTCGTCGATCTTGGCGACATCCTTGTCGGTGAGCTTGGCGAGCTGCGCGAAGGTGACGATGCCCTGTTCGGCGAGGTCCTTCGCCGCGACCGGGCCGATGCCCTTGATGACCGTGAGGTCGTCCGGCTCGCCCTTCGGCGCCTTGAACAGCGGAGCGGCCTTGGCCTCTTCGCTCGAAGCCTCTGCCTTGGCTTCCTTCTTGGCCTTGGCCTCCTTCGGCGCGGCTTCTGCCTTCGCCCCGGCGGCGACCTCGGCCTTGGCCTCCGGCGCCTTGGCCTCGGCCTTGGCGGCGGCCTTCTTCGACGGCTTGGCGCCGCCCAAGAGGATCTCGGAGATCCTGACGGTGGTCAAAAGCTGCCGGTGGCCGATCCGGCGGCGCGAATTCTGGCGGCGGCGCTTCTTGAAAGCGATGACGGTGCGGTTCTTGCCCTGCTCGACGACTTCCGCCGTGACCATGGCGCCATCGACGAACGGCGCGCCGAACGTCACGTTCTCGCCCTCGCCATGCGCGAGCACCTGGCCGATCTCGACGATCTCGCCGACCTTGGCTTCGACTTTCTCGATCTTCAAGAGATCGTTGGCGGCGACGCGATACTGCTTGCCGCCCGTTTTGATGACTGCGAACATTTTTTGCCTTTCGCTGTTCGGTCGGCCTTGATGAGCCGCCTGAAGCGGTTCGGCCGTCTTTTTGTCAGTCTGCGGGTTCAAAAAACAAGCGGCGCGGAGAAGCCCCCACGCCGAATGCGGGCTGTCCCTAACCGAAGGTTGCGAAAGAGTCAAGGCAAGCGGACCCTGCTCTCGGAGAATGCCGCGAGCCGCATTGCCGGCGAAGATCGTCGTCGCCTCGCCGACGCTTTTCCAAGAAGCGGGAAATCGGTCGAATAAGGCCTTGTAACTGCGGCAGCCAGCCGTTATCTAGTGCGCCGCGCCGACAACGGCCGACCATGACCTCGCGGAGAGGTGGCAGAGTGGTCGAATGCACCGCACTCGAAATGCGGCATACTCGCAAGGGTATCGGGGGTTCGAATCCCTCCCTCTCCGCCATTTAGCTTCCATAAAAATCCTTTCCTTTCAAAAGCTTCCTTGTTGCGCTTGACCAGCACGAAGCGAAACATATCTTAGACTGTGTAACAAACTGTGTAACATTAGAGAAAGATAATGCGACGTTCCGCAGCGCCAAAGCCGCATAAACGTGAAGGCATCTGGTATCTCGTCCGCAGGGTGCCGAAGGAATTCGCGGCGTTTGATCGCCGCTGCCTAGTACGCATTTCCACGGGCGTCGCCGTGGCTGACGATCCCCGCGGTGTACGGGCGCGAGATGCAGTGCAAAGCCTCGGCGCGGGGCTGGAGGCGTATTGGCGTAGACTGCGGGAAGGCCAATCCGCCGAGGCGGGGCTGCGTTTCGAAGCCGCGAGGAAGCGCGCGCGGTCATTTGGATTGGCCTATCGCACTAACGAGGAACTAGCAGCGGGGCCGCTCGACGAACTCATGGCCCGTATCAAGCTGCTCCTCGACAAAAAATCGATCGAGGACGCGCAGGACGTCTCGGCCGTCATGGGTGGGGAGAAGCGGCCAGCGGTCCGCCTGAGCGGTCTTATCAAGGAATTCGAGACGATCGAGCAACAGAACTTGCTGACCATGTCGCCCAACCAAATCAAGAAATGGCGTAACCCCAAAAAGCGCGCAGTTGCCAATCTGGTTGGAGTCATTGGCGACAAGGAGATCGCAAGCCTCACTCGGGACGACGCAATCGCGTTCCGCGAGTGGTGGCAAAAGCGGATCGTTGAGGATGGACTTGATATCGGTACGGCCAACAAGGACATCGGCCATGTTTCGAAAATGCTGCGCGTCGTCGATCTGACTCACCAGCTCAAGCTGGAGCCGGTTTTTCGAAACCTGCGTCTTTCCGGCGCCGTCCCCGGGCAACGCGCTGCGTTCACAGCGGAGTTCATTCAGGAGAAGATACTCGCTGAAGGCGCGCTCGACGGACTCAATGACGAAGCCCGCCATCTAATCTATGTGATTGCCGATACCGGACTCAGGCTTTCTGAAGCGGCAAACCTCACCACCGAAACAATCCACCTCGATCGAGAAATCCCGCATGTGCGGGTGCGCCCCAATGGCCGTCGCTTGAAGACCGGTCATTCAGCCCGTGACATTCCCTTGGTTGGCGGCGCACTTGCAGCCATCAAGCTCCATCCGGACGGCTTTCCTCGTTATCGCGACAAGGCCGCGTCACTTTCAGCGCTCGTCAACAAGGTGCTCGCCAGCAAGGAACTTCTGCCGACTTCCGAGCATAGTCTTTATAGCCTGCGACACACTTTCGAGGACCGGCTGACGGCAGTTGAGGCGCCGGAGAAGGTAATTGCTTCTCTGATGGGCCACAAATGGATCCGGCCCAAATACGGCGCGGGACCTTCGTTAGCGCAAAAGCGCGAGTGGCTCCAAAAAATCGCTTTTACCCCGCCCGGGCGAATGTGATTGCGGCGCCATCCAGGCCTTGAGAACCAACCTCACGGCTCCAGCTGTCCGAGCCATTTAGGTTGAGCGTGGCCAGCACGCGCTGCGCTCGCTCGCGATTTCCGAGCTTCCGCCGCATTTGTTCGACCTCGTATTCCAGCCTTTCGAAGGTCGGTATATAGGCATCTCCATGCCGGATGACCAAGTAGGCGGCAACAGCTAGACACCATTCTAGCTCCGTGGCCGATGGATCGGAAAAAGGGGCGACGCCATACCAAGACGAGCAACGCCTCTCGAGGGCTTCCGAACTAGGCAAACGGCCAGCATGTGGCATGGGAAAGAAACCTATGCCTGATCGACGAACCTAAAGTGCTCACGAAGCTTGACCGGTACGCGGGCCATCGGAGGGTTCTGCCTAAAACCGCCAAAAATTTTGAAACACCCATTCATCCGGCTCGAATTCAAAGGGATCGGCGATTTTTGGGTTATGGCTTGCAAGCATAGTTCAGCCCAGACAAGAACGCCTGATATCTTGTCGTGCACTGTCACCCTGCCAAATATGGTGCCGGCGACAACGGCAGTTTGGCGAGCAGAAGAATTCCCGAGACTGAGACGTTCTACGGCTTGGCCCATGTTCGCGCTCCTCCTCGATTGGAGACAGGATGGGCCATATGGAAGCGAATAAAAGGAGGTTGGTGACGAGTCTCGGTAGTGGAGTAGAAACGGGTGGAAAAGCTTGCGCTATTCGCCATCGGCGCCGCTAAGCGCATTTGAGAGAAGGGGCAGCGATCGCCAAGAGATGACGTCCGATCGCAAGCCGGCTAGAAATGCGACAGTGACGCGCCTTTTTTGGCACGACCTTAGCACCCGATCGGGCCTCAGCTGGTCGTCGTTGCGCAGCCGATCGGGTGCGATTTTTATAAAGCTCTCTTGGCTTTAGCTTTGAGAGCCCGTCATCGAGACAAATGCAAGGGAACGGTCCGCCCCCTGGGGACATTCGACATGCCGTGGCAGCTTCCTATGGTGAGCCAGCGCATTCCGATACACGTTTTCCGCGCTCTACCGTTGCTCCAGCACCTGTGCTGAGGCTGAGCGCTTGATCAGGACCCGACCGCTGCTGTTGCGGGATGGTGACTGGGTTGAGGTCGCGAAGACCTTGACCGCGGGTACGTTGTTCATCCCGATGAGCGCTGAGCCGAGAAGCAGCCAAGAACGCTTCCCGTAATCGAATCCTACGGGAACCGCGAAACCAGCGTCCAAAGGACGCAATTCTCCGACGTCGTTCACTCAAGCTCATCTCGCAACTTGAACGCTTGTATGAAGCCGCTGCATGTGCGCCGGTGGACCGGATTGCTGCTATCCAAACCACGTGCTCAGTTTCGCCCCCGTAATAACTCTACCGTCCGAAACGGCTTTCGCGCGTCAGGTCCACCCCACATGAAAGTTCCGCGAGCAGCACGGACGGAGAGGCCGGTCACAACTCCTTCGCGTGCTCTTTTACTACCGAATCAAGTGCCAAATGGAGAGGCACTGCCTTAGAGAACAGGAAGCCCTGCGCGGTTCTGCAGCCAAGCTTGTACAGAGTTTGCCGATCTGCCTCTGTTTCAACGCCCTCGGCCATGACCTCGATCCCGAGCGTCCTACCAAGATCAATCACCGCTTTGACAAGCAGCCGATTCTCCCGGGACTTGGCTAAGCCGCGAACGAAGCCCTGATCTATTTTCACCTTCCTGATCCGACTGTCCTTGAGCGATGCCAACGTCGAAAAACCGGTGCCGAAGTCATCGAGCGCGATAGAAATGCCAGCATGTGAAAGCCGGGCGAGCTTTTCATCCACTCTGTCCGGATCCACTGGGGCTTCTTCGGTAATCTCGATGTCGAACATCGTTGCAGGGAGGTCTTTTGCCGCCAGACCATTAAGAATCATCTCGTCAATATCGCCAGCTTCCAACTCGCACGGTGAAACATTCATCGCCACACGAACATCACGACGGTCAGCTTTGACCAAGCCCTCGATAAGAGCGCAACAGTCGGCGAATACCGTTTGAGTTAGCAGCTGAAGCATTCCAGTTTCGCGTGCCGCTGTCATGATCTCGGGCGGAGAAATGGGACCGTGAAGCGGGTGAGACCATCTTAGCAAGGCTTCAAAACTGACGACGGCTTCAGTTTCGAGTCTTACGATTGGCTGAAACCAAGCGACCAAGCTTCTCATCGTTATCGCCGAATGAAGATCGCGTTCGATTGACTGGCGGCGTTGCAACTCCCGGGCTAGCTCGGCATCGAACAGACAAAATTCATTCCTGCCGCGGCGCTTAGCTGTGTAAAGGGCGATGTCGGCCCGCAACAACATTTCCGTTAGTCCGGGGTTTTCAGCCAAGTAGATTCCTATAGACGCTCCAATGCGGACTGATGCGATCCCAGGATAGGGGCGAGCAAGCTTGGCTATGAGATTGGACGCGAGATTGGTGGGAGAAGGAGAATTCTTTCGCGAAGAAAAAACCAGCACGAATTCATCCCCACCGATGCGGGCGAGCGTTGAGCCCTCCGGTGCTTCTTCCTCTATTCGGCGGGCGATCCTGGCAAGCAGCTCGTCACCCGTTCTGTGACCGTAGGTATCGTTGACAGATTTGAACCCGTCCAGATCAATCAGCATGGCCACAAAGGGTCCATCGGTGTTCTCAAACTGATCGATTGCATGTTCGAGGCCCCGCCTGTTGAGGAGCGCGGTAAGATGGTCCTCCCTGGAATTGCGCTCCATTTCCGCGGCAAGCCGCTCGGCTTGATGTCTCAGGCGGCTCGCGTCACGGAAGCGCGCTTGTCCAACGAACGAGGATCGAACCAGGCCGCCCTCGAAAAGCAGGACGGCAAAAGCCAGAATGTAGTTTTCCGGGGCTCCCTTCGTCAGCAAACATGCGGCGGCAATGAGGAGTGGCGGTGTGATGAAGCATATCGCTGCCGCAGCATATGAGCTGCCGTACGTGACCGCGCCAGCTGAAATGCCCGCCAGAATTATTAGATGCAGCGATGCTTGAGACGTCGTGTATCCAGCCGTTAGGACGGCAAGGAATGACCAGGTGAATCCCGCCAGAAGAGCAAGCCTGCCAAACCAGCGAAGCCGCAGCCAAACCCGTGTCAGATCATCCTGGACTCCGGGTTCCTTCAGCTGATGACGGGCGAGTGCAAGGCGGGCGGCATTTATCGCATTAACGACCGAAAACCAGGCCGCGCCAGCAAGACCGTTCCCGGAAAGGGCCTGCACGGTCAAAATCAGCCCGGACAGCACAATGCTTATCGGCATTGAGACGAAAAGGCCTGCCCTCAGATCAGCGAGCTGGTCCTGAAGGATTCTCGCCTCCAGCGGATCTTCTTTTTCCAAGGCTGGACGGGTCAGCTTGCTTACTCCTGCTTGTCCGCAGCCTATGCAGCCCCCCTGAAGGACGGGTTAATTCTTCAATCGGAGATCAGCGTCGGGGAGCAGGATTACTCCGGTGCATCATGCACTCTCTCATCGCTCGCCCAGCACGCGCAAAAATGCGACTGCTGGTGCAGTATCACCGCTGGAGCTCCGCCGAAATCCCATGCCGGACAAGGGGAACATGTTGGGCAAAGCGAAGCCCCAGATGCCTTGCAAGCCGTGCCGCCAGGTGGTCTCTGGAGTAGAGTCCAACCAATATGTTCGTTGCATGGTAGAGCGGCGCCGCCGACAGGCGCAGCCGCCTTTCGTATATATGCAGCATGTCGGGGTCGCCAACATTGCGGCCGTCGCGGCACGCAGTCATGATTCCACGGGCGAGTTGCTTCTGGCTGCTGAGACCGATGTTGAATCCGTGAGCGGTCACCGGGTGCATGCCGATGGCAGCGTCGCCGATGAGTGCGGCGCTCGGCGCCCGGAATTTGTGCGCCCAGGTCGTGACCAGCGGATAGGTGTGGCGCTTGCTTGCCAAGGTCATTTTTCCAAGGCGCCCTCGACACCGTTTCGTCAACTCCGACAGGAACAAATCATCATCGAAGGCAAGCAGTCTATAGGCCTCGTTTGAGCGCAATGTGAGCAGCAGCGACGACATGCCCTCCGCGAGGGGCAATATCGCTATCGTCTGATGGTGATCGAACCATTCGATGGCGATCTGGTGGTGGGCGCGCTCGTGCCTCACTCGGCAAATCAGCATCGAGTGGCCAAGCCGGTTGATATCGGCGCCGATGCCTAGCAGATCACGCGTGGCGGACAAACGCGAATCCGCGGCAACAACCAGCCGAGCAGTTAAACGCGCGCCATTAGAGAGCGTTACGACTGCTCCTTCTTGGCTGTTTGTTGCATCGACGACCGAGTGGCCGCACAACAGCCGGGCGCGATCCTGCAAGCGGACGATTTTGAACAGCGCCTCGCGGATCCGGCAATTTGGAACCAAAACCCCCAGCGGTTCTCCAGAGTTGCTGGGAGGATCGAAACGAAGAGCGAATGCGCTCGAGCCGTTGAGCACGCGCGCGCCTTGAAGTGCTGATTTGTCCGAAGCCGGGATGACATCCCAGGCGCCGAGCTCGCGAAGGGTTCTGATCGAAGCGTTGGTCAGCGCGATTTCGCGACCATCGAAAGCCGGATTCGCCAGACTATCGAATGTGTTCTGTTCAACAACTGCCACCTTGAGTTCGCTTTGGGCAAGCGACGCAGCGAACGAAAGGCCGACCGGGCCGGCTCCAACGACAACGATGTCAAAATTATCGTCAGAGCCCATCAGCGTGCCGCCATCCGGTCGCCTATCCTCGTGTAACGGTGGAACTGAGCCGAGTGACATGAGCTCCGTGCCCGCCGCATTGCCTAAAGGCGCTGGGCCGGGAGATTCGCATCGATCGGCAACGAAGCACTCAAAGCGCTCAGAGGTGGATGCGGCTAACCGATCCCGCCCTTTCGCCGCGCAGCCGCGCAGATCGCCGCCAGCAAGCGAGACACTCGCGACGCTGGTCAGCGACGGCCGCGCCGCATCGATCGCCACATTCCACCTGGAACCCTTGCGCATACTACTCACGCTCCACGACGTCGAAGCGGGCTCTCTTGCGAGGGTGAGGGTATCGAACGTAGCGCTCTCTCTCGTCATCCCAGCCAAGGTAGCGGAAACTTTTATCCACGACCGCGCATATCTCATCAAGAACCTGCTGCATGGCTTCGATGTCGATGTCCTTGCAATTCAGTCGCCGATAGAGCAAAGCCCACGCGGCGACATAGTCGTCGAAATAGCGCGCGTCACTCGAACCAATGATCAACTTCGGACGGTTGATCGATTTCGAAAACGCACGTCCCAACCCCGATGATGCTCCGCAGCACGTTGACATCACGAGGATCTTCGGCGCTGGATGCGAGCCCTGGAACATTTTTACGAAGTCAGCCCAAAGAAGGCCACTTCGCCCACTGGACGAAGCGATCCCGTCACCATTGCCGTGCCCGGCGATGTGAAGCACGTCGCACTCCGCCTCCATCGCTCGTACTACAGCCTCACCAAATTTCGTTCGGTTCAACGCCATTTGGAGCTCCGCGCGGATGTTGACAGCCTTTAACAAGTGCTGCACGATCGGTCCCTCTTGCCTGTCGGCGAAGTAGTCATTTGCATTGTGGCAGTCGATGATGTGTACGGTGTTCATGGTACTCCAGCCGCTTGTTCGTTCATCGTCGTGACGAGCGGACACCACGCGCGCGGAACCGCGTGACGTGCGCTGGGTTCCGGTACCGTCGCATAGCCTCAAGGCGCGGGCCGGGAATCGGGATGGATCGGCAACGACGCACACAACCCATCAAAGGCGAAAGCTGTTGATCGGCCCCCTGTCCGCGCAAGCCACGCGGATGGTCAGCCAGCAAGCGAGATACACACGACGCCGGTCAGCTAATGGCTGCGCCGTAAGCACAAGGCATGGCCGACCACACGACAGAAAACCCAGAACCGTGAAGGTGCTGATAATGACGACCAATCTTTCCGTAAGTCATGCATTTCTCCGTCGAAGACTGGTCAATAGACCACGCCGATGAGTATGACCCTGATCTGGATCAGCCAGACATGACCAATCGGCACTGGCGGTTCACGGTCAGGTGATCGACCGTGACGTTCCACTTTGGAACCCGTGCGCACATTGCCAAGCTCTCGTCCGGCCACGCGAGGTACTCTCGTGGCATCACACGCCTCATACTGGGTGCAATGGGAGGCAGTCCTTCGCACGACAGAGGCTTTTCACAAATGTAGTGTGCAGCTTAGGTCAAGATGGTCATGGAGCATGGAGCATGGAGCATGGAGCATGGAGCATGGACAGCTTGTTCCCGACCGAGCCGGCTCGACTGACGAGCGCGATCCGCGCATCTTATGCACAGCGGATTGAAATCAGCGTTCCGGTTTGTCGTCCCGATCAATTAGTATCCGCTCGGCGGCTCCGTCGAGATCTTCGTATTGACCGCTTCGCAATGCCCAGACGAAGCCGGACACACCCAGTGCACCCAGAAAAAGGGCCACTGGTATGAGATAGAGCAACGTCGTCACGAGGATTATGCCGAATAGCTGACTGCGGAGCGTCCGACTTTTTGAATAACTTGCAGCGTCGCATTCGCCCCGAAGCCGTGCAAGCGCAATGCGTTTCCAATAACAAGCACCGATGAGGCAGACATGGCAATCGCCGCTAACAAAGGCGTGGCGTGGCCCAGGATGGCGATCGGCACGGCGACGGCATTGTAGACGATCGCAATCGCGATGTTCTGGCGGATCAGGTGTCCCGCCTTGCGCGAGACGTCCAGCGCGAGAGGCACTGCCAGAAGGCTTTCGCGCAGGAATACGAAGTCGGCGGCATTGCGGCCAATGTCGGCGGCGGTGGCCGGAGCGATCGAGACATGCGCCGCGCTCAGCGCCGGCGTGTCGTTGAGGCCGTCGCCAACCATCAGAACCTTGTGTCCGTCTTTCGCCAGGGTCTCGATGCGCTCGACCTTGCCCGACGGCAGCAGGCACGGAACGAAGTCCTCGACACCCAGCATTCTTGCAACTTCACCGCAGGCACCTGCGGTATCGCCCGACAGCATTTGCATCGACACCCCAGTATCGTTCAATCGCTTGATCGCCGCCGCCGCGTCGGCGCGCAGCGCATCCTCGAAATCGAAGGTCGCGACAATGAACCCGTCTTTTGTCAGCACCGTTCCGCCATAGCCATGGTTGCCTTCACCACCGGTCCGGGCCTTCCATCCAGCCCATCCGCGTCGACCCAGCCGCCAGATGCTTCCGGCGACAGTGGCTTCGATCCCGAACCCCGGATGCTCTGTGACGGCATCGAATTTGTGTTGCCCGCCAGGAGCGGCAAAGCCGGTTATGGCCTTTGAAAACGGGTGACGCGAGTGCGCGGCCATGTCTGCCGCGATTGCCAGCATGGCCGGATCGATCGACGATGCATTGAGGAGCCGGGGTTGTCCGAGCGTGAGCGTTCCGGTCTTGTCGAACACTGCGTTATCAATCGTCGCCAGGCGCTCCATGGCCGAACCGTCCTTGACCATGATGCCGTTCTCGAACAGACGCCGCGCGGCGACCACCTGAACGATCGGTACGGCGAGGCCGAGCGCGCACGGGCAGGTGATGATCAGAACGGCAATGGCGATCGTCATCGCCCGGTGCCAGTCGCCCGTCGCCGCCATCCAACCCAGGAATGTCACGAAGGCGGTGAGATGAACCACGGGCGCGTAGAGTGCCGACACGCGATCAGCGATGCGGCGATAGTGCGCGCGACCGCCCTCTGCGGCTTCCATCAGCCGAACCATTTCGGCGAGGAACGAATCCTTCGCGGCGGCGGTCGCCTCGATCGTCAGCGGGCCGGTAAGATTGAGCACGCCGGCCTGCACGGCTTCGCCCGGCGCCACGTTTTTCGGCGCGCTTTCGCCTGAGGCCAGCGAGCAGTCGAGATCAGACGCTCCGTGGATGATCTTGCCGTCGACGGGGATCCTTTCACCGGCCGCGATCAGCAGCTGCATCCCCGGTTCGATCTCGCCAACCGGCAGATAGTCGCGCGCGCCATCGCCGCGCAGCACCATGGCGCCGCGTGCGGCCAGCTGCGACAGGCCTTTCACCGCGGTGCGGGCACGTTCGCGCATCACGTGATCCAGCGTCCTGCCGATCAAAAGGAAAAAAAGCAGCGAAACCGACGCGTCGAAATAGGCGTGGTCGCCATGGTTGATCGTCTCATAGAGGCTCATGGCGTAAGCGAGCGACACTCCGACCGCGATCGGCACGTCCATGTTCATGCGGCCGTGGCGCAGTGCATTCCAGGCCGAGCGGAAGAAGATGCCGCCGGCGAAGGCGAGCGCTGGGATGGCGATCAATGCGGAGACCCAGTGAAACAGGTCGCGGGTAGCCCCTTCGGCCCCGGACCAGACAGAGACCGAAAGCAGCATGATATTGCCCGCCGCGAACCCGGCAACCGCGACGGCGCGGATCAACTCCGAAAGCGTCCTGTCCTTTTCATCAATCTCGGGGGCGAAGAGATGCGCCTGGTAGCCGAGCCGTCCAAGCGCGGCGACGAACGGTGGAACCTCGTCGCCACGCCAGCGGACCGAGACCCGTTTCGTCGACAGGTTGACGCGGGCGCTCTCGACGCGATCGAGCGTTCCCAACGCCGTCTCGATCGTCTGGATACAAGCTGCGCAATGAACGCTCGGCACCGAAAGATCGGTTTGGCGGAGATCATCTCCAAGCGATCGGCTCGCCAGCCTGATCTCTTGACTAGACGGCAGGACCGACGTGGTGCTGCCCAGATCAAGCGCCATTTCGGCGCCCGGTGCACAACAACTCATTTCAGCGCTCCATGGGAAATCATGATCCTGCGGACTTCGCGGTAGGGCTCGGCCAGACCGGCGTCAGCGTCGACTTCGACGATCCAGACGCCATCCTTCGGCATGTGCTGGGCTGCGAATTCCTGGCCGGAGGCGAGGGCGAGGTTGACCGCCTTGTCCTCTTTCTCGTAGGCGGGATGGCGAAACAGCACCTTGACGCCATGCAAGGCAATCGGCTTGCCGACGGCGTCGGTAAGGCTATAGCGGACCTCGCCCCATGCGATGGTCAGCTTGCCGGTCCAGCCGAGCGCTGCCTGCGCCCGCCCCTCCTCGGCCTTCTTGTTGAACTGCTGGCTCGCCACATAGGTGTTTTCGACGACAAGGCCGGTCCAGCTCGTGTTGGCGAGCGTTGCCATCGTCAGATTGACCGCGATGACCACCCCGAAAAAGGCTAGGATGATGGCCAGCATGTGCCTGCCGGTGAATACGCGGGGTTTTTCAGCGTTAGCGGTCATCTGGCAGTCTCCGGCGCGTTGAAGGTGGCGGTGTATTCGTCCGCCTCGAAGCTCGCCTTGTCCTCGACACGGAACTTGAAGGTCTGCGCTGTGCCCTGGATTTGATCCGCCGGCTGGCGCACGAAGACCTTCAGCATTTTCAGGCGGTCGGGTTCGACCGGAATGGCAAAAGAACGGCCTTCCGGGATGTCGTCGCCGACCACGCTCATCTCGGCGCCCTGCAAGCCTTGAATCGCGACAACGATCGTCCTTGGCTCGGGGATCATGTTGAGCAGCTTGACGGTGTAGCCGTTGCGGATCGAGCCGTCGGACAGCGTGACAAATTGCGGATTGCGATCATGCAGCACGTTGACTTCGAGCCGATCGCGCGTCAGCAGCGAATAGAGCAGACCCAGGCCGATCAGCGACCAGATACCCATGTAGACGTAGGTGCGTGGCCGAAAGATCTTGCGGATATGGAAATGCGCCACCTTGTCGGAGAACAGGCCATCAGCGGTCCTGACCTGCGACGGGTTGACTGAACTGGAGCCGCCCGCGGTCGCCAGCATCATGTTGGCGTTGTAGTCGGACAGTGTCGCATAGGAGATCAGCCCGCGCTCCTTGCCGAGCTTGTCCATGACCCCGTCGCAGGCGTCTATGCACAGCGCGCAGGTGATGCATTCCATCTGCTGGCCATCGCGGATGTCGATCCCCATCGGGCAGACCGCGACGCAGGCATTGCAGTCGACGCAGTCACCGACCGGCAGCCCTGCGGCAAGGACCTTCTTGGCGTGGCGAGAACGCGGTTCGCCGCGCCAGTCATTGTAGGTGACGGTGAGAGAACTTTCGTCGAGCATCGCTGCCTGGATGCGCGGCCATGGGCACATGTAGGTGCAGACCTGCTCGCGCATCAGACCGCCGAACGTGTAGGTGGTAGCCGTCAGCACGGCGACAGTGATGTAGGCGACGGGTGGCGCGGTGCCGGTGAAGAGTTCGCCAACCAGCGTCGGCGCATCGGCAAAATAGAAAATCCAGGCGCCGCCGGTCGCCGCACCGATGACCAGCCAGACGGCGTGCTTCGATAAGCGCAGCATCAGCTTGCGGGCGGTCCAGGGGCCTGCATCGAGTTTCATGCGAGCGTTACGGTCGCCCTCTATCGCACGTTCGACGACGAGGAACAGATCGACCCACACCGTCTGAGGGCATGCATAGCCGCACCAGGCACGGCCGACAGTCGAGGTGATCAGGAAAAGACCGACGCCCGCCATGACCAGGAGGCCGGCCACATAGAAGAATTCCTGGGGCCATATCTCGATGAAGAAGAAGTAGAAGCGCCGGTTCGCGAGATCGAGCAGGACTGCCTGGTCCGGGGCAAATGGACCGCGAGCCCAAGGCAGCCACGCAGCCAGGTAATAGATGCCAAGTGTGATCGTCATCACCAGCCATTTGAAGCGACGAAAGTTGCCCGAGGCGCGCTTCGGAAAGATCTTTTGACGCGCGGCATAAAGCGGCTTGCGGGTTTTGGCGGAATTGACAGTTTCTGTTTCGAGCCCTGTCAACTGCGTCTTGTCACGCATGTGCAACTCCACTTTCCCAGCCAATGTCAGGGGCACCTGTCGTAAAGCCTCGCCGTAGGATAGCCTTGCCGGGTTGTGCAGATCGCATTAGGGATGGTGTCGAGGCCCGGCTCACGCCGGGCCTCGTCCGCTTGGCAGGGGGGACCGAAGAATAGGACCTTCCATTCCTATTCTCCGCCGCCAAGCGAATGGACATAAACTGCAAGTTCCTTGACCTTGATCTCGCCGAGACGGCCAACCCAGGCCGGCATGACGCCCTGTTTTGGCGCACGGACCTGTGCGGCGATGGCTGTCTCACCGGATCCATAGAGCCAGATCGCATCGGTCAGGTCGGGGGCGCCGAATTCCCTGTTGCCTTTTGCATTGTCGCCGTGACAGGCCACGCAATTCTCGGCAAAGACCTTGGCGCCGGGTTGGATCAGACTTGCATCGCGGACCTTGCCGGAAAGGCTGGCCACGTAGGCGCTGACTTGTGCGATCTGGTCGGCGGTAATGATGTCGCCGAAGGCCGGCATTTCCGACAGGCGCGTGTCCGGATCGGATGCGAAGCGGATGCCGTGCGTAATCGTCTGCTGGATCTGCTCGGCCTTGCCGCCCCACAGCCAGTCGTCGTCGTTGAGATTGGGAAAGCCCTTGGAACCCTGGGCGCCGGAGCCATGACATTGTACGCAATTGACCTTGAAAGCGGCGCCACCGGCGGCGATTGCGAATTCGCGCAGGCCGTCGTCCGCGGCGATTTCCGAGACGCTCTTGGACTCCACCGCCGAGATATATTTGCCCTTGGCGGCCTCAGCCGCGGTCAGCTCGTTCCTGACCTCGTTGCGGCTGGAATAGCCGAGCACACCCGTTGTCGCCGAGTGCAACAGAGGCCATGCTGGATAGGCAATGGTGTAGCCTATCGCCCAGACAATGGTGACGTAAAAAGTGATAACCCACCATCTGGGAAGCGGGTTGTTCAGCTCCCGGATACCATCCCATTCGTGGCCGGTGGTCGAGACGCCAGAGATTTCATCGATATGCTCGTCGCTCATGATCACTCGTCCTCGAGCGGAATGCGGGCCGCTTCGTCGGCCAGCCTTCGGCTGCCGGGGCGTAGGGCAAAGGCGATGCACCCCACGAAGAACAGCGCCATCGCAACCAGGCCCCAGCTGTCGGCAAACGCCCGCATCAAATTGTAGGTCATCAGCGTTCTCCTCAGCGGTAGCCGGCGGCTTCGTCGTAATTTTTGAAGTCGACCAGTGTGCCAAGCATCTGCAGGTAGGCGAGCAGGGCATCCATTTCGGTGACCTGTTGCGGGTTGCCGTCGAAGTCGCCGATCTTGGCTTTTGGGTAACGCGCCTCAAGGCCTGATGTGTCGGCATTGGGATCGGCCTGCGCCGCCAGATCCGCATTGGCGTGGGCGATCATGTCATCGGTGTAAGGGACGGCTACAAGCCTGTTGGCGACCAGATGCGTCGAGAAATCCTTCACGTCGATCGGCGTGTCTTTCAGGAACCCATAGCTCGGCATGATCGATTCCGGCACCACCGAGCGCGGGTCGGTAAGATGCGCGACATGCCATGCATTCGAGTAGCGGTCGCCAACTCTGGCGAGATCCGGCCCGGTGCGCTTCGATCCCCACTGGAAGGGGTGATCGTACATGGACTCGGCAGCCAGGCTGTAGTGGCCATAGCGCTCAACTTCGTCGCGGAACGGCCTGATCATCTGGCTATGACAGAGGTAGCAGCCCTCGCGCATATAGATGTTGCGCCCGACAAGTTCGAGCGGCGAATAGGGGCGCATGCCTTCCACCTTCTCGATCGTGTTGTCGAGATAGAAGAGAGGCGCGATCTCGACGATGCCGCCGACCGTCACCACGAGCAGCGAGCCAACGAGAAGAAGCGTGGCGTTCTTCTCGATGATTGCGTGTTTGTCCATCAAGCCCATTACCTGGCTCCTGATCGCGCAGGTCGGATGGCGACGGGGCTCGGCATCGGCTCCTCCTCGCGCTGGTGGCCGAGGATGGTCCTGGTGATGTTCCAGGCCATGATCAGGGCGCCGGAGAGGTACATGGCGCCGCCGATGGCGCGCAGGACATAGTAGGGGTGCATGGCGGCGACGGTTTCGGCGAAGGAGTAGACCAGGAAGCCCTGCTCGCCATATTCGCGCCACATCAGGCCCTGCATGATGCCGGACACCCACATCACCGCGGCGTAGACGACGATCCCGAGTGTCGCCAGCCAGAAGTGCCAGGTGACGAGCCTCAGCGAGTAGAGCCGTTGACGGTTCCAGAGCTTCGGGACCATGTAGTAGATCGCGCCGAACGAGATCATGCCGACCCAGCCGAGCGCACCCGAATGGACGTGCCCGATGGTCCAGTCGGTATAATGCGACAGCGAATTGACCGCCCGGATCGCCATGATGGGGCCTTCGAAGGTCGACATGCCATAGAAGGCGACGGCCATCACCATCATGCGGATGATCGGATCGGTGCGCAGCTTGTCCCAGGCGCCGGACAGCGTCATCAGGCCGTTGATCATGCCGCCCCAGGACGGCATCCACAGCATGATCGAGAACACCATGCCGAGCGTCTGCGCCCAATCGGGCAAGGCGGTGTAGTGCAGGTGATGCGGCCCGGCCCAGATGTAGAGAAAGATGATAGCCCAGAAATGGACGATCGACAGCCGGTACGAATAGACTGGCCGGTTCGCCTGCTTGGGCACGAAATAATACATCATGCCGAGGAAGCCGGCGGTGAGAAAGAAGCCGACCGCGTTGTGGCCGTACCACCATTGCGTCAAGGCGTCCTGGACCCCTGAAAAGGCGGAGTAGCTCTTGGAGCCCGGGAACGAGACTGGTATGGACAGGTTGTTGACCACATGCAGCATCGCGATGGTCACGATGAACGACAGGTAGAACCAGTTGGCCACGTAGATATGCGGTTCCTTGCGCTTCAGGATCGTGCCAAGGAACAGAATGAGGTAGGCGACCCAGACGATGGTCAGCCAGACATCCACATACCATTCGGGTTCGGCGTACTCGCGGCCCTCGGTGATGCCGAGCAGGTAGCCGGTCGCGGCCATGACGATGAACAGCTGGTAGCCCCAGAAGACGAACCAGGCGAGATCACGGCCGAAGAGGCGCGCGCGGCAGGTGCGCTGCACGACATACAGAGACGTGCAAAGCAGCGCGTTGCCGCCGAAGGCGAAAACGACACCGGATGTGTGCAACGGCCGCAAACGACCGAAATTGAACCAGGGCTGGATGTTGAGATCGGGGTAGGCGAGCTGCAGCGCGATCACCACGCCGACCAGCATGCCGACGACACCCCAGAACACGGTGGCGATCGCGCCGTAGCGGATCGGACCATCCATGTAAGCGGATGGGTCAATCGGAGCTGCTGGCCTGAACTCCGTGTTGCGCAACAGGATCGCAGTGAAACCAGCCACTGCGAAGAACAACACCCACATGTGTCGGCGGAAAGGTTCATCCACGCCGAAGCCGGCGGCCACCAGGGCCGCAAAAGCGAACACGCTTAGAAGGACGATCTCTGTGCCGAATTTCATTGCAGATCCCGATCTCGAATCTGGTGGATGCCAAATCCGCAGCGCACTAATCGCGCAGCCGCCGCCCCCTCGCCCTGATCTATGTCAGGCCGCACGATTTTGTGCGGCGCAATCAGCAGGTGGCGAATGAACGAGGAACGCAGCGCGGGCTCACTCCCTCATGGAAGGCGTTCCCTGGGTTGGGCGGGCGCAGACGCGATCGCTGAGGCGAAAGCTGAGGCTCTGCGCGCGTTGGATGCTATTGCCGATGCCCTGCCAAACGTTGTTCGGATCCCATTGGAAACGAACGCGATCGTTCCGCCGAGCCGTGGCAGATTAAGGACCATGCTTCGCCGGTATGTGCCGAAACACACCTGGCGATTGGTCACGTTCCTATCAAAGCCCGAAAGCTGTTTGTCTCGACAACCGTGACGCCGCTTCGTCGAAGGCGCGGCGACATCGCATTAAAAGGCAAACACGGCCCGCCCCGGAGTCATGCGACATGGCCTCGCCGCTTAGGGCCGCTCGCGTCCGCCGCCACAGCGCTTCTCCAGACGGCTTATGCTGTCCACCGTCACATGGCGTGCGTTCTCAATCCGAATCACCCCGTCAGCCCGCAATCGCGTCAGTTGGCGGCTCACGGTCTCGCTGGTGATTCCAAGGAAATCAGACATTTCGGCACGCGTCAGCGGCAGATCGAAGGAGGCCGACCCGGAAGCCGCATCGAGACTGGAATCGATATTCCGGGCCATCATGAGGAGAAAAGTCGCCACCTTTTCCGGAGCTGTCTTGCGCCCCAGCGTCACCATCCACTCGCGCGCCTCATCGAGTTCATTCAGCGTCTGTTTGAGCAGGCGATGCTCGAATTCCCGTGACGCCTTCATCATCCGTTCGACGGCCGCTCGCGGAAACGAACACAGCGTGACTGCTGTTGCCGCTTCCGCATTGATCGAGCTTTCCTCCTTGAAAGGACGTCCCAGAAAATCCGGTGCAAACTGGAGACCGACGATCTGCTGGCGCCCATCCGACAGGCTCTTTGATAGCTTTACCACGCCTGAAAGCACGTTGGAGTAGCTGTCGACGTTCTGTGCCTCGCCGGTCAACTCCATTCCTGACTCGATCCGGCGACGCGAGCAAGTCTTGGCGAGCCCAACCAAATTGTCTGGATCGAGCGCACCGCAGACACCGCGACGCCGTGCCTCGCAAGGGAAGCAAAGAACAGGAATGCCGGAACTATGAATGTCTTGCCGAAAGGTCATGCGTTCGCCTTACCCGATCCTAACTGCCGGCAGGATACCCATCCAGGGTAGAGAAATCCTGCGGCGGTTTGTCCATGAGCGCGGCTGATCGAGATCAGGGTCTGCTTCAGCGATGCGTGCAGTGTTCCGGCGGGCAACACGGTGAACGCGAGATGCAATCGGAAATAGCTGTCAAACTCAGCGAGAACGTCCCACGCTACACCAGCTATCCGACGGCGCCGCATTTCCATTCGGGGATCGATGCTGCCATTTACCGTGGCTGGTTGGAGACGCTGGAAAGCGGCGACGAAATCTCGCTGTACCTGCACATTCCTTACTGCGACAAGCTCTGCTGGTTCTGCGCCTGCCACACCAAGCAGACGCACCAATATGAGCCGGTGGCCGCTTATCTGCGCTCGCTGAATGCCGAAATCGTCACGATTGCCGGTCTGGTGAGCGGCAAGGCACA
Organism: Mesorhizobium sp. WSM4884; assembly: GCF_029625675.1. NCBI lineage: Bacteria > Pseudomonadati > Pseudomonadota > Alphaproteobacteria > Hyphomicrobiales > Phyllobacteriaceae > Mesorhizobium > Mesorhizobium sp. WSM4884. Next base: position 1,218 of record NZ_JARTVO010000026.1, on the reverse strand, counting down.
TGTCCGTGCAATCCACTTCGGTGGCGGTTCGCCAACTATTCTGAGGCCCGATGATATGGTTGCTCTTGGAGCGGCCTTGCGGGACAGCTTCGACCTTCTCCCGGATGCTACGGTCAGCATCGAAATCGAAACCAACGACATGGACAAGGCGCGCCTTGATGCACTTGCTCAAATCGGCGTAACGCGGGCGAGCCTCGGCGTGCAGGATTTCGATCCGCAAGTGCAAAAAGCAATTAATCGTGAGCAGAGTTTTTTGCAGACCAAGGCAGTCGTCGACGGGGTTCGTTCGCGGGGCGTCGAATCGGTCAATCTGGACCTGCTCTACGGGCTCCCGAATCAGACACGCGAGACGATCTGTTCCACGGTGGCGCAGGCACTGACCTTGGAGCCAGACCGGATGGCCCTGTTCGGCTACGCACATGTGCCCTGGTTCAAGAAGCATCAGACGATGATCGACGAGGCATGGCTGCCGAGTCCCACTGAGCGTTTCGCCCAATCTCAACTCGCGGCGCGGGCAATTGTCGCCAAGGGATATGAGGCAATAGGACTCGATCATTTCGCGAAGCCCGACGATGCGCTGGCCATAGCGGCCCGCGCAGGGGTTTTGCATCGCAATTTTCAGGGCTACACTGAGGATCGCTGCCCGACACTGATCGGACTTGGCCCTTCGTCCATCGGTCGTTTTCGCCAAGGCTACGTGCAGAACATGGCTTCGACTGCCGGGTACGGGCGCATGGTTGCGGATGGCGGGTTGGCTGCCGTCCGCGGCGTTGCCCTTTCCGACGACGATCGCGTCCGTGGCTGGATCATCGAGCGGCTGATGTGTGATTTTGCCTTCTCGGCAGTCGACCTGGTGGAGCGGTTCGGCAAAGCCGGCGAGCAGCTCCTTCATCGCTCGAGGTCCATCGCACTCCACGATCCTGCCCGAGCGCTTGAATTCGATGGTGACAGTTTCCTCGTACGGACTGAAAGTCGCCCCTTCATTCGAACCATCGCGGCCAAGTTCGATACATATTTCAAAGGGGGAACGGCGAGGCACTCGGTGGCGGTCTGAGCAAAGCACAGTGCGCTCGCCGTTTGGTCGATCGGCGAACCAGCTGCGTTCGTTTTGACCGCTCATAGGCGACTACCGCATCAAATCGTCGACCGTGAACAATCCGAGCCCTAAGCGGCGACCGGCTTCGGCCGGATTTGAAGCAGGGCAATCAAGAGCGACAA
>NZ_JARTVO010000025.1:53493-72246 GCF_029625675.1 Mesorhizobium sp. WSM4884 | reverse complement strand
TCGGGGGTGGGTCGCTTCAACATGACCCAGTGAATCAAAAACCCCCAGCAAAAGCCAGGGGTTTGTCAGCAGTCTGAAGGCCGCCGACAGGGCGGCCTTTTTGCGTGTACAAGTAACATACTTCAAGCGGGGTATCCGTCAGGACAGTAGGGACACCGCAGAGTAGACGTGAACAACGTCTGCCAGCATTGTCATCGCTTCAGGATTGGCGAGGTCGACATGAGACGCCGGCGGAGCCTGGCCGTTCGACATGCCGGAAGGAAGCACAAGGGGGAGATCAGAAGTTCCGTCTCCCGCTCTTCTGCAGAGTGGGGAGCCTTCGCGATCCGCTGCACCAGCCAGAAGGAAGAGCCGGCTCGTGATCCGCCGCAGATCGATGATGGGCGGGGCAGACAGCCGGTGAGCCCGTTGCCGGTCAAGGTAGCGTTCCATAGCTATCTCGTGGCGCAGCAGTGCCGGTGCATCGGTCCTGTGCTGGAACGTGTCGTCATACCCGAAGGGCCAGTCGGTCGAGCTTGAGAGCAGCATGGATCATCCTCCGAGGTTGTCGAACAACCCTCGGCCATCGCCGTGATTGAGCAGGTGAAGCCAGCGTGATGGAATCGTGAAATGTGGCGCGGCAGGCAAATCACGGTTGAAATAGCGGCGGATGCGCGAAACAATCGCCATCGGGCCATGGCTGTGACGAGATCCGATGACGGGGCCTCATCTTCATCTGCTGGGTGGTTTCGACTTTGCCGGTGTCGGGGCAGTAAGCCCCACCTTCAGCCGCAAGGCGCGCGCGATGATGGCCTACCTGGCGCTGCAATCGGGGCATTCGCAGCCGCGCGAGAAGCTGGCGGCCCTGCTCTGGGGCATCCATGGCGAGGCCCAGGCCCGGATGAGCCTCCGGCAAGCGGTGTCGACCGTCAGGAAGGCGATACACGCTTCCGGCGGCGGGCGCTTCCTGACCGACGGCGCCAGCATTGCGCTTCATCTCGACGATTTCGATTTCGACGTCGCGAGGTTCGAGGCGTTGGCCGCGAGCTCCGCGCCCGAAGAACTCGAGCAGGCGCTTGCCGTCTATCGCGGTGACCTGCTCGAAGGACACGGCCTCAAGGAGGAATTGTTCGAGGACTGGCTGCGGGTCGAGCGCGAGCGGCTGAGGGCGATCGCGGTCGCTGCGCTGGACAGACTAGTCGCGCACTATTCCGCAGCGAACGATCCCGCTTCCTGCGCACGCGCGGCCACGCGCCTCATCGCCATGGAGCCGCTGCGCGAAGACATCCACCGCGCCCTGATGCGCGCCTACGCGACGCAAGGACGGATCAATCTGGCGCTGAAGCAATATGAGCTTTGCCGCGATGGGCTGCAGCGGAACCTGCAGCTGCCGCCCGAACCGGAAACACGGCAATTGTACGAAACGCTAAGGGTTCGCCGCACGACGTCGCCTTCGTCGCCGGCGCATCAGGTTTCATCCCTTTCAACCCCAGGCCTCCCACCGGACTCTCAGGCGCAAGCCATCGGACCTACCGCATTCGCCAGCGAGCCGATGCGCCCCCCGACCCACTATGTCAAATCGGCTGGGATCAACATCGCCTATCAGGTAACCGGCGACGGGCCGATCGACATGATCTACGTGCCGGGTTGGGTCTCCAATCTCGACCTTGCCTGGCAATCGCCCCGGCTAGCTCATGTGCTCAGGCGGCTCGGCACCTTCTCGCGGCTGATCCGTCTCGACAAACGCGGCACGGGGCTCTCTGACCGCAATGTCGGCCTGCCGACATTGGAAGAGCGGATGCAAGACGTGCGGGCGGTGCTTGACGCGGTCGGCTCCAGACGTACCGTTCTTTTTGGCAGCTCCGAGGGCGGCCCGATGTGCATGCTGTTTGCTGCAACCTATCCCGAGCGGACAGCAGCGCTTGTCCTCAACGGAACCTATGCCAGCGGCCGCTGGTCGAAGGAATATCCCTGGGCGAGGACGGCCGAGCAGGTGGACGAAGACCTGGCCGCCGTCGAGCGGCAATGGGGGAAGCCCGCCGACATGAGCAACGCGGCTCCCAGCCTCGTCGAAGATACGTTCGAGCGCGAATGGTTCGCCGCCTACCTTAGGAATTCGGCCTCGCCCGCCGAAGCGATCGCGCTCTGGCGCTGGGGCACGGAAATCGATGTCCGCGACATTCTGTCTGCTATCCACGTGCCGACGCTGATCGTGCAGAGGACGGGCGATCGCTGGGTTCGGCCGGAAGAAGGACGCTATTTGGCAAGCCATATCGAAGGCGCAAGATATGTCGAGCTTGCCGGCCGGGACCACGTGATCTGGGGCGAAGACTGCGATCGGCTCGTCGACAAGATCCACAGTTTCGTCACAGGCGCCTTGCCCGCAGTTCCGGCCGAACGGGTGCTTGTGTCGGTGCTGTCCATAGTGATCAGAGGCCTGCTCCCTGTTGCCGGCGGTGATCCAATCGGGCGGCACCTGGAGGAGATCCGCAGCGAAATTCTGTTTGCCGAGGGCAGGCTGATCAAGCACTCGGGAAACAGCTTGCTTGCCGTGTTCCAGCGGCCGACTCGCTCGATCCAATGCGCGATCGCGATCCGCAGTCGGTTCCAGCAATCCGGCTTCGATGTTCGTTCAGCCGTCCACATCGGCGAATGCGAAGAGCGCGGCGGCGATTTCTCCGGCACCGCGATCGAATTGGCTTCACGGCTTAACGATCGCGCACGGCCGGGCGAGATCATCGCGTCTCGGACGGTCCGCGATCTCGTGGTCGGTTCCGGCCTGGCATTCAAAGAGAGTGGCGAGATGCGGGCAAGCGGACTGCCTGGCGGTCTTCAGCTGTTTTCGGTTGGTGGCGTCTAATTGTCCCTCCTTTAATCGCGCCCAACGACCGCAGCGGCGAGATGGAGAGCTACGTTCGCTATGAGAGCGACGAGATCTTGTCGCTCATCATTTCCAGGCGGCGATGCTCGTCGACGACGAGCGGACCGAGGACAAGTCGATCCTGCATTCATGAACGTCCGGCGATAAGGTTCGCCGACATCGAGTAAGCGGCGACGCTGGGACGCGCGGAAATAAGGTCGGGCCGCCCTTTGGCGCAATCCGGCTAGCAAATTTCGCGCCGCAAACGTGGCGGGCCGAAAACAACTGTGTTAATGGCGCGGCGACCTCGCAAGACCTCCGGCCCCAAGGGAAAGCAAGCCATGTCAGACGCCGCGGCAGCCTCCAGCAAATTCGAATCCTTCTTCGAGACCACGCTTGCCGATGCCGATCCGGAAATTTTCGGCGCCATCCGCAACGAGCTTGGCCGCCAGCGCCATGAGATCGAGCTGATCGCCTCGGAAAACATCGTGTCCCGCGCCGTCCTCGAGGCGCAGGGCTCGATCATGACCAACAAATATGCCGAGGGCTATCCGGGCAAGCGCTATTACGGCGGCTGCCAGTTCGTCGACGTGGCGGAGGAGCTGGCCGTCGAGCGCGCCAAGAAGCTCTTCGGCTGCAACTTCGCCAACGTCCAGCCGAACTCGGGCAGCCAGATGAACCAGGCCGTGTTCCTGGCGCTGCTGCAGCCCGGCGATACCTTCATGGGCCTCGACTTGAATTCCGGCGGCCATCTCACCCACGGCTCGCCGGTCAATATGAGCGGCAAGTGGTTCAAGGTCGTCTCCTACGGTGTGCGCAAGGACGACCATCTGCTCGACATGGACGCGATCGAGAAGACCGCGCATGAGACCAAGCCGAAGCTGATCCTGGCCGGCGGCACCGCCTATTCCCGCATTTGGGACTGGAAGCGTTTCCGCGAGATCGCCGATTCGATCGGTGCCTATCTGATGGTCGACATGGCCCACATCGCCGGCCTCGTCGCTGGCGGCATGCACCCGTCGCCGCTGCCCCATGCCCATGTCGTGACAACGACGACGCACAAGTCGCTGCGCGGCCCGCGCGGCGGCATGATCCTGTGCAACGACGAGGAGATCGCCAAGAAGATGAACTCGGCGGTCTTCCCGGGCCTGCAGGGCGGTCCGCTGATGCATGTCATCGCCGCCAAGGCGGTGGCGCTCGGCGAGGCGCTCAAGCCGAGCTTCAAGGCCTATGCCGAAAGCATCGTCGCCAATGCAAAGGCGCTGGCTTCGAGCCTTCAGGAAACCGGCCTCGATATCGTCTCGGGCGGCACCGACAACCATCTGATGCTGGTCGACCTGCGCCCGAAGAACGCCACCGGCAAGCGCGCCGAGGCGGCTCTCGGCCGCGCCAACATCACCTGCAACAAGAACGGCATCCCCTTCGACCCGGAAAAGCCCTTCGTCACCTCCGGTGTCCGTCTGGGCACGCCGGCCGGCACGACGCGCGGCTTCGGCCAGGCCGAATTCCGCGAGATCGGCAAGCTGATCGCCGAGGTGCTGGACGGGCTGAAGGTGGCGAATTCCGACGAGGGCAACGCGGCGGTCGAGGCTGCGGTCAAGGCCAAGGTCACGGCGTTGACGGATCGGTTCCCGCTCTACCCCTATCTCGGTTGACCCCTTGCTTGGTTGACCACGCGCTTCGCGTCATCTTTTATCCTGCGCCACGCGCCGTCTTGATCGGGCGGCGCCGCTTACTGGAGACTTGATGATGCGCAATTTCCGTCCTGCCACCCTGGCCCTGTTCAGCTCGCTGGCCGCTTTCGCTGTATCCGGCGCGGCTGCCCAAGAGCAGACGCAGCCGAGCGCCGACATGCCGGCCACCACGACCTTCGGCAGATGGACCACGATCATCGATACGCTCGATACCGGGCAGGACGCGCACAAGACCTGCGCCGCCTCGACGGCCTTCGTCGATGGCAACGGCAATGCCGGCACGCTGACGCTGTCGATCTCGACCGGTGACGCGTTGCCGCCCGATGCCTATCCCGCCGTCATGATCACTGTCGATAACAAGGATCTGCCGACCGGCAAGAACATCGCGGCGACCTTCGGCGATCCCGGCGTCAAGGTTTCGGCGACGGTTTCCTCCGCCGATGCCGTCAACGGCCGCCCCAGCTGGATGGTCGACAACCAGGCCAAGACCAGCCTGGCTTTGTTACGCGCCATGCGCAAAGTCACCTCGCTCGACATCGCCTTCGGTAAGCAGGCCGTTGTCAGCATTCCGATGGATGGGTTCACCAAGGCCTATCGCAATCTCGGCACCTCCTGCGGCTTCGCGACCAAGGACGTTGCACCCTGACACCGACAGGGCGGTCGGGGCAGGGCGCTGGCAATCTTGCTCGCGCCTCGCTATCTCTGAGGCACAAAAGGCTCTAATCCTTTCGCCACAGAATCGCGAACCCAAGGCTCTCCATGCGCTGCCCCTATTGTCAGTCCGAAGATACGCAGGTGAAGGATTCGCGTCCCGCCGAGGACGGCGCGGCGATCCGCAGGCGCCGCGTCTGCCCGGATTGCGGCGGCCGCTTCACGACCTTCGAGCGTGTGCAACTGCGCGACCTCGTCGTCATCAAGAAATCCGGCCGCAAGGTGCCGTTCGACCGCGACAAGCTTTTGCGCTCGGTCGAGATCGCGGTGCGTAAGCGCAATGTCGATCCCGAGCGCATCGACCGCGCGGTGACCGGCATCGTGCGGCAGCTCGAAAGCTCGGGCGAGACGGAAGTGGCCTCCGGCGAGGTCGGTCGCCTAGTCATGGAAGCGCTGAAATCGCTCGACGACGTCGCCTATGTCCGCTTCGCCTCGGTCTATCGCAATTTCCGCGAGGCCAAGGATTTTCATGAACTGCTTGGCGAACTGAAGGGCGACGAGGAAAAGACCGAAGAGGACGCCGGCTGACCATGGCGACACCTCGACTGAGCGAGGCCGAGCAGGCGGCCCTTGATCGCCGTTTCATGGCCGCGGCCATCCGGCTGTCGCGCCGCAACGCCGGCCGCACCTCGACAAACCCTTCCGTCGGTACGATCATCGTGCGCGATGACGGCGCCGGTCCGATGATCGTCGGCACCGGCGTTACCGCCATCGGCGGCCGGCCGCATGCCGAGACCGAGGCGCTGGCCGAGGCCGGCGAGCTTGCGCGTGGTGGCACGGCTTACGTTATTTTGGAGCCTTGCGCCCATCATGGTCGCACGCCGCCTTGCGCCAACGCGCTGGTCAATGCCGGCATTGCGCGCGTCGTCGGCGCGGCAAGCGATCCCGATCCGCGCGTCTCCGGCAAGGGCTACGCCATCCTGCGCGCCGCCGGCGTCGAAGTGGTGGAGAAGGTGCTGGCCACCGAAGCCGCGGAGCAGATGGCCGGCTATTTGATTCGATCTTTGAAAAAACGCCCGGAAGTTATCCTGAAGCTTGCGCTTTCCAGCGACGGCAAGATCGGCAGGAGAGGCGCCGGCCAGGTCGCGATCACTGGCGAGATCGCCAGGCGTGAAGTCTATCTGATGCGCGCCGAGGCCGACGCCATCCTGGTCGGCATCGGCACTGCCCTCGAGGACGACCCGGCGCTGACCGTGCGGCTGCCGGGCCTGGAGAACCGCTCGCCGGCGCGCATCATCCTCGATCGCCAGATCCGGTTGCCGGAGGCGTCCAAGCTTGTTTCCGGCGTTGACCGTGTTCCGCTCTATGTCGCCGCGTGCCCCGAGGCCGATCCGCATCGGCGGGCCGCGCTCGAACGTGTAGGCGTGCACTTCATCGGCACGGAAACGTATGAGAGCGAAGTGGCTCTGCCGGAACTGCTGGAGGATCTGGCGGCGCTCGGCATGGCAAGCGTGCTGGTCGAGGGCGGCGCCAAGGTGGCTAGAGCTTTCCTGGAGGAAGAACTGGTCGACCGCATCGTCCTGTTCCAAGGACCGGAAGCGATCGGCGAGGACGGCATTGCATCGCCCATCGACGCCGACCATATCCCGGCAGGGTTCCGCGAATTGCGTCAGATGCGCTTCGGCGAGGACAGCTACGCCGAGTGGATAAGGGATTTGTGATGTTTACCGGGATCGTTACCGATGTAGGCACCGTCGCGACGGTAAAGCCTCTGAGCGAAGGCGTCGGCCTGCGCATCGACACGGCCTACGCCCCCGAAACCATTGCGATCGGCGCCTCGATTTCCTGCGGCGGCGTCTGCCTGACGGTCACCGCGTTGCCCGAGCATGGCTCGAACGCGCGCTGGTTCGAGGTCGAGGCTTGGGAGGAAGCGCTGCGGCTCACCACAGCCTCGAACTGGAAACCCGGTACCAGGATCAACCTCGAACGGGCGCTGAAGATCGGCGACGAGCTGGGTGGCCACATCGTCTCCGGCCATGTCGACGGCACCGCCGAGATCGTCGAGCGCAAGGAGGAAGGCGACGCCGTCCGCTTCACGCTGGAAGCGCCGCGGCATCTGGCAAAATTCATCGCGCCGAAGGGCTCGGTCGCGCTCGACGGCACATCGCTTACCGTCAACAAGGTCGAAGGCACCCGCTTCGACGTGCTTCTGATCCAGCATTCGCTGAGCGTGACGACCTGGGGCGAACGCCAAGTGGGCGACCGCATCAATATCGAGATCGACACCATGGCCCGCTATGCCGCACGCCTGGCGGAAGCGGCGAAAGAGGGGCTGTGAGGTAAGCCTTGAAGTTGCCGGCCAATGGCCGTACATTGGTGCCGGAGAACGACAATGACCGCACATCCCCGCCCGCCCCGTGGCCGTGTTCGTGGTGAGCGTCTGGAGACGCGCGTCACGGCTGATCAAAAGAGCCTGATTGAGCATGCTGCGGCACTTCAGGGTCGCACCGTGACGGACTTCGTGCTGACCAGCGTCCAGGAAGCTGCGCGCCGGACCATCGAGGAGCACCAGCGGCTCGATCTGTCTATCCGTGACAGCAGGGCCTTCGTGGATGCCCTCATCAATCCGAAGCCGGTGAACGATCGTCTGCGCGATACGGTGCGTCGGTATCGCCAAGCCACTGCCACCTGAGGTGACGGGCTCGGCTGAGGTTTCCCTGCGAGTTGAGGTGCTTGGCCCGCAGCACGACAGGACCTTGTTCGAAAGCGGCGCAGAACCGCTCGATCGGTATCTTCGGATGCAGGCGGGGCAGGACGCCCGCAAGAACATTGCGGCGCCGTTCGTGCTGGTCATGCCGGATGGAGCTATCGCTGGCTACTACACGCTCTCATCGACTGCGGTGAATGTCGGCGAATGGCCTGCCCAGACTGTCCGCAAGCTGCCGCGTTGTCCACTCATCCCGGCGACGCTGCTCGGACGCTTGGCCGTCGATCGACGGCTACAGGGCCGGGGTTACGGCCGATACCTCCTCGCCGATGCCTTGCTTCAGTCGCTCAGCAGCGAGATTGCCTCGTTCGCCGTCATTGTCGATGCAAAGGACGAGAACGCGCGGCTCTTCTACGAACGCGAGAGTTTTCTACCATTTCCGGATCAGCCAATGAAGCTGTTTCGGCCAATGGCCGATATCGCGGAGCTCTTCAAATGAGGAGGGGAGGTCAATGGAGCGTGAGAATTCCAAACGGCAAGAGCGGCTGACGCGCGAAGCAATGGCCGATGTAGATGCCGGCCGTGTGGTGGACCACGGAACTGTTCTCGCCTGGGCTGAAGCCCTCGGTACTGACCACCCGCTCCCTGCATCTTACCCAAAGATGCGATAGGCAGGCCGTCACCACTGCCAATCTTGTGCTTGCGATCAATCCGGCTTCGGCCTAAGTCACCGGCAACCCCCCGGAGACTTTTATGGCTGGCATATCCCAACACGGCAAAGCGTTCATTCGTCCGAAGGCGAAGGCGCATTTGCTTATTGTCGAGGCGCGCTTTCACGACGACCTCGCCGACGCGCTGCTCGAAGGCGCGACCAGCGCGCTGGACGAAGCCGGCGCCACCTATGACGTCGTCACCGTTCCCGGCTCGCTCGAAATACCGGCCGTCATCACCTTCGCGCTGGATGGCGCCGGCGAGGGCGGTGTGCACTATGACGGCTTCGTCGCGCTCGGCACCATCGTCCGTGGCGACACCTATCATTTCGACATCGTCGCCAATGAATCGAGCCGTGCGCTGATGGACCTTTCCGTGCAGGAAGCGATCGCGATCGGCAACGGCATCCTGACGACCGAGAACGATGCGCAGGCCTGGACGCGCGCCAGGCGCACGGAGGGCGACAAGGGTGGTTTCGCGGCGCGCGCGGCCCTGACCATGATCGCGCTGAAAGAGAAATTCGGAGCCCAATCGTGAGCGAGCCTGCCCAGACCGGCGCGGTGCGCCACGCCAACAAGCGGGGCGCCGCCCGCCTTGCCGCCGTCCAGGCGCTCTACCAGATGGACGTTGCCGGCAGCGGCGTGTTCGAAATCACCGCCGAATACGAGGCTTTCCGCCTGGGCAAGGAAGTCGACGGCGCGCTCTATCGCGAGGCCGACGCGCAGTGGTTCCGCGCCATCCTGACCGGCGTCGTCGAGAACCAGAAGACCATCGATCCGGTCATCCGACAGGCGCTGACCGAAGACTGGCCGCTCTCGCGGCTGGATTCGACGTTGCGCGCCATCCTGCGCGCCGGCGTCTATGAATTGATGAAGCGCGACGACGTGCCGGTGGCCGTGATCGTCTCTGAATATGTCGACATCGCCAAGGCCTTCTACGAGGAAGATGAGCCGAAGCTGGTCAACGCCGTTCTCGACCGTGTCTCGCGCCGGGTGCGTGGCGAGGGTCGCGGCAAGGACGCATCGTGACCGCCACGGCAGTTGTCGCCGGGCCCGCCAGGGAAGCGCGCCGCACGGCAGTGCTTCTGGCGGCTGCCCAGGCGATCGTCGGCTCCGCCGCGCCGATCGCCATTTCGCTCGGGGCGCTTGCCGGCCAATATCTGCTCGGCCCCGACAAATCGCTGGCGACGGCGCCGGTCACCGGCTTCAATCTCGGCGTGGCGCTCGGCGCGCTGCCGGCAGCCGCGATCATCCGCCGGCTAGGCCACCGCGGCGGCTTCATGACCGGCACCGTCATCACCGCGCTCGGCGGCCTGATCGCGACGCTTGCGCTCTTCCAGGCGAGCTTCTGGCTCTTTGCCTTCGGTCTCGGCGTGATCGGCGTCGGCGGTGCCTTCGTCCAGCAGTTCCGCTTCGCCGCCGCCGACAACGCGCCGCCGGGGTTCAAGGCGCGCGCCATTTCCTTCGTCCTGGCGGGCGGCATCGTCACCGCCATTCTCGGGCCGCAGATCGTCATCTACACCCGTGAGCTTCTGGCTCCGGTGATGTTTGCCGGATCCTTCGCCTCCATCCTCGCACTGGCGGCGGTCGGCGCGGTCGTCCTGTCCTTCCTGCATATGTCGATGCCGGCGGGCAAGGTCGCGACAACCGAGCAAAGCGACGCTCGGCCGCTGGTCGAGATCGCCACTCAGCCGCGCTTCGTCGCGGCGCTGTTCTGCGCCGTCGGCAGCTACGCGCTGATGAGCTTCGTCATGACCGGCGCGCCGCTCGCGATGGTCGGCTGCGGGCTCTCGACCGACGATGCGACGCTCGGCATTTCCTGGCATGTCATGGCGATGTTCGGGCCGAGTTTCTTCACCGGTTCGCTGATCCACCGCTTCGGCGCCGAGCGCATCGTCGCCATCGGGCTGGTCCTGCTCATCGGTTGCGGAACGGTGGCGCTTTCCGGCCTCGCGCTCTGGCAGTTCTGGACCGCGCTTATCCTGCTCGGCCTCGGCTGGAATTTCAGCTTCATCGGCGCGACCGCCATGGTCGCGGCCTGCTACCGGCCGTCCGAAAAGGGCAAGGTGCAGGGCTTCCACGATTTCGTCCTGTTCGGCTCGGTCGCCTTCGCGTCGCTGATGTCGGGCGCGATCTACAACGCCTGGGGTTGGACGATGTTGAACTGGGTCGTGTTCCCGGTTGTCGCGCTCTGCTTCGTCGCGCTGGGGGCCTTGAAGCTGCCGGGCTTGCGCAGAGCCAACTGACATTACGCTGTTTGGACATGGCGCGGCGCGGCATTCGCGCCGGGAACAAAATTATTGCGTGCATCCCGCTAGGTATGAAACCGTGTACCCCGACGGCGCGTTAAAGCCATGCTCATATGCGGCCCCCGACCCATCGGTTCACAACAAGGATTTTCACAATGTTTTCAATCGGAAAGCTCGCCGTAGCAGCGATCGCGCTCGGCATCACCTCGGCTTCGGCTCACGCGCAGGTGGTGGTTTCCTCGAAGATCGACACCGAGGGCGGTGTGCTCGGCAACGTCATCCAGCTGGTCTTGAACGCCAACAACATCAAGACCACCGACCGCATCCAGCTTGGCGCGACGCCCGTGGTGCGCAAGGCGATCACCGCCGGAGAGATCGACATGTATCCCGAATATACCGGCAACGCCGCCTTCTTTTTCCAGAAGGCGGACGATCCGGTGTGGAAGGATGCCGCCAAGGCCTACGAGACAGCCAAGAAGCTCGACTATGACGCCAACAAGATCGTCTGGCTGTCGCCGTCGCCCGCCAACAACACCTGGGCGATTGCATTGCGCAAGGAGGTGGCCGACGAGAACAAGCTCACCACCCTGTCGGACTTCGGCAAGTATGTCTCCGGTGGCGGCAAGATCGTTCTTGCTGCCTCGGCCGAGTTCGTCAACTCGGCGGCGGCCCTGCCGGCTTTCCAGACCACTTACGGCTTCAAGCTGAAGCCGGACCAGTTGATCACGCTCTCGGGCGGCGACACGGCAGCGACCATCGCGGCGGCCGCCAACCAGACCAACGGCGCCAACGCCGCCATGGTCTATGGCACCGACGGCGGTATCCAGCCCTCGGGCCTCGTCGTGCTCGAAGACGACAAGAATGTCCAACCCGTCTATCAGCCGGCGCCGATCATCCGCGAGAAGGTGTTGAAGGAACATCCGGAAATCGAGTCGCTGCTGAAGCCGGTGTTCGCCAAGCTCGATCTCCCCACGCTGCAGCAGCTCAACGGCCGCGTCCAACTGGGTGGCGAGCCCGCGAAGGCGGTGGCGGAAGACTTCTTGAAGAAGAACGGGTTCTTGAAGTAGTCAGCTCTCGCGTTGATCAACGTTACGCCGGTGCGAGGCGCCCCCCTCTGTCCTGCCGGACATCTCCCCCACACGGGGGTGTATGGGCTGGGGACATCGCGAACAGGTGTGCGAAGACATCGCGAACAGTTTCCCATGCTAGCGCTGGAACTGGTTGAGGTCGATGGTTTGGATCTTCTGGTGTCGGAAGAAGACATCGAAGACGCCGTCGATTTCGGTCGGCCTGAAGGCGACGACCTTGCCGGCGACGGCGTTGCAGATCTTGAAGGCACGTCCGAACAGCGAGGTCGCTCCCTTCTGCTGGATTTTGCGCAGGAGATCGCCGGCGGCGTAGTCGAAGGGCGCCACGGTCTCGCAGAAGTCGCGGCCGGAGGGCCGGTAGCGGTCGAGCGGCACAGCGCCGGCAAGGCCGTCGTGCGGGCGCTTGGTGTTGTAGAGATGGCGCCAGCTGTCGAAGGCGCTCTGGGCGTGCTGGAGGCTCTCGAAGGGCGGCCCCTGCAGCGCCTCGGCCTTGAGGGAGCGGTGGAAGCGCTCGTCCTTGCCCAGCGTCTGGGGATGGTAGGGCCGGGAATGACTGATGGCCACGCCCACCTCGATCAGCCAGACGCCGAGCACGGTGAGGTTGTTGCGGCCGCCGTCGCCCCAGGGCGGGCCGTTGTCGATGGCGATGCGCCACGGCAGGCCATAGCGCCGGAACGCCGTGATCAGCCGCGCCTTGACGGTCTCGGTCGTCTCGTCGGAGCAGGCCTCCAGGGCCAGCGAGAAGCGCGAATGGTCGTCGAGCACGGTGAGCGGATGCAGCCGTCCCTGGCGCAGTGGCACATGGCCGTTGAAGTCCATCTGCCACAGATCGTTGGGAGCTTCGTGCTCGAAGCGGATGAAGGGCTGAGCGCCGCCGCCCAACGCACCCAGCTCGACGCCGTTGCGCCGCAAGATGCCGCTCACCGTCGAAGGAGCAATGGCGCCGATGCCGTCGCGCTCGAGCACGCCAGCGATCTTGCGCCCACCCCAGGCCGGGCATTCCTTCCGCAGCGACACAACCGCTGCTTCCAGCGACGGCGGGCTGCGCCGCGGGCTCGACTTTGGCCGCCGCGAACGCTCCGCCAGCCCGGCTACGCCTTCCGCACGAAACCGCGCGATCAATTTGTGCCCGCAGGTTCGTCCGATCCCGAAGCGACGGCACAGCGCGCTCACATTCGCCCCTGGCGCCAGCGCCAGTCTTACAAACTCTTCCTTCTGGCTCATCACGCTCCTGGCCTCGAATGGCACCACGAACCTCCCCGCGCAAAACGCACGAAACTGTTCGCGATGTCTTCGCACACCTGTTCGCGATGTCCCCAGTCCATACAGGGGGGAGATCAGCCCTCGTGCCGGCTTTCGCCAACCTCCGACGTTGCAGGACGGGCGCCAGCGCCAAAGCTGCCAATCTCCCCCCAAGTGGGGGAGATGTCCGGCAGGACAGAGGGGGGCGCGACGGAACGAGGCCTTTCTGATTTTGCCCCTCCAAATAGCCGCGCGGGCCGGTTATGACCCCCCGATTCGACAAGCTCGGCGTGGTGATCGCCGCGATCGTTGGCTACGCCGCCTTCGCGGCACCCTTCGCCACCTTCCGCGCCAACCGCATCGTGCCCGGACAGGCGCGCTCTATCCTCGAAGCACTGCCGTCCACGATTGGCATCCTGCTGCTGGCGATACTGCTCGTCGGCGGCATCGTCGCCCTGCTGAGGACGCCCCTCTTGCTAAGGCTGGCGGCCAGCGTCGTTGCGTTGGTCGCTCTTGCCGTCCTGATCGGCGTTGCCGGAGGTTTCCTGACGCCTGCCGGCAACACCTTCGCCCGCGTCGCGCCGGCCTCGGGCTTCTGGCTGCTGATCTTCGCCTTCACGCTGCTTCTGGCCGATGTGCTGACCCGGCTGAACCTCTCGCCATTGGCGCGCGTCGGCGTTCTTGCCGTCGCCGCGCTCGCCATCGGCGCGTTGCTCGTGTCGGGAAGCTGGGACAATCTTTCCATCCTCAAGGAATACGTCAGCCGCGCCGACAGTTTCTGGGCGGAAGGCTCCAAGCACATCACGCTGGCGCTCGGCTCGCTGGCAGCCGCGGTGGTCGCCGGAGTTCCACTCGGCATCCTATGCCACCGCGTCGAGGCGCTGCGGGCAGGGGTGCTGAACGTGCTCAACATCATCCAGACCATCCCGTCGATCGCGCTCTTCGGCCTGCTGATCGCGCCGCTCGGCTGGATCGCCGCCCATGTGCCGGGTGCGGCGGGGGCCGGCATCAGGGGCATCGGCACCGCAC
Source organism: Mesorhizobium sp. WSM4884 (assembly GCF_029625675.1). NCBI lineage: Bacteria > Pseudomonadati > Pseudomonadota > Alphaproteobacteria > Hyphomicrobiales > Phyllobacteriaceae > Mesorhizobium > Mesorhizobium sp. WSM4884. Next base: position 58,037 of record NZ_JARTVO010000025.1, on the reverse strand, counting down.
CAGCTTTCGTTGCGCTGTTTCTGTACTCGCTGCTGCCGGTGGTAGCGAACACAGTGGTCGGCCTTGCCGGCGTGCCGCGCGCCGCCAACGATGCCGCCCGCGGCATGGGCATGACCGACCGCCAGCGCCTGTTCGATGTCGAGTTCCCGCTCGCCTTTCCGGTGATCCTGACTGGCATCCGCATCGTGCTGGTGCAGAATATCGGCCTTGCTACCATCGCCGCGCTGATCGGCGGCGGTGGCTTCGGCGTGTTCGTCTTCCAGGGCGTCGGCCAGACGGCGATGGATCTTGTGCTGCTCGGCGCCGTGCCCACCGTGGCGCTGGCCTTTGCCGCGGCCATCATCCTCGACGCGATCATCGAAATGACTTCCACCAAGCGCAGGGCGGACCCCGCATGATCGAGATCGAAGGCATCACCAAGCGCTATAACGGTACTGCCGTTGTCGACGACGTCTCGATGGTCGTCGAGCCGCGCACCATCGCCGTGATCGTCGGCACCTCCGGCTCCGGCAAGACGACCCTGCTCAGGATGATCAACCGGCTGGTCGAGCCGAGTTCCGGAGTGATCAAGATCGACGGCGCCGACAATCGCTCGCTGCCCGGATATCAGCTGCGCCGCAGCATCGGCTACGCTATCCAGGGCCATGGCCTCTTCCCGCATCGGACAGTCGCGCAAAACATCGCCACCGTGCCGCTGCTGCTCGGCTGGGGTAGGGATCGCATCAAGGCGCGGGTCGAAGAACTGATGACGCTCTACCAGCTAGACCCGCAGGCGTATGGTCCGCGCTATCCGCATGAACTCTCCGGCGGCCAGCAGCAGCGCGTCGGCGTTGCGCGCGCGCTCGCGGCGGAACCCAATGTGCTTCTGATGGACGAGCCCTTCGGCGCGCTCGACCCGATCATCCGCTCCAAGGCGCAGGAGGATCTCCTGGCGATCCAGAAGCGCTTCGGAACCACCATCGTCCTCGTCACCCATGACATGGAGGAGGCGGTGCATATGGGCGACAAGATCGCCGTCATGGAGGCCGGCAAGGTGCTGCAATACGCCAAACCGGCGGAGATCCTGGCGAAGCCCGCAAATGACTTCGTGGAAACCCTCGTCGGCGCCAGCGAACGGCCGTTCCGGCTCCTGTCGCTCGGCCGCGTGCGCGATGCCGTGGAGCCCGGCGGCGCCGAGGGCGAGGCGATCCCCGGCGACGCCAGCCAGCGCGATGCACTCGCCGAGCTTCTGTGGACGGGCCGTCCGGCGCTGCCGGTGAAAGGCGCCGACGGCAAGCCGCTTGGGCGCGTCACCGTTGAAGGACTGGTGAAACGCGCGAGGCCGGCATGAAGGCCTGGCTGCCCACGCTGCTGAGGCTGACGCTTCTGGTCCTGCTGGTGGTCTTCATCGCCAGCCCGTTCTGGTTCGAACCGCTGCTCCGGCCGCTGACCGAGAACGGCGCGCCGGCGATCTACAACCAGGGCAGCCTGCTGACGCTGACACTGCTGCATCTAAGGACCGTGCTCGTCGCCACGATGGCCGCGACGATCGTCGCCGTCGCGCTCGCCATCCTGGTCACTCGGCCGGCCGGCGCCGAGTTCCTGCCGCTGTCGCGCAGCCTGGTCAATATCGGCCAGACGTTTCCACCGGTCGCGGTGTTGGCGCTCGCCGTGCCCGCAGTCGGATTCGGCGAGAAACCGACGCTCATCGCGCTCTTCCTCTATGGGCTGCTGCCGATCTTCGAGAACGCGCTGACCGCGCTCACCACCTTGCCGGGCAACGTCATGGAAGCGGCGCGCGGCGCCGGCATGACCGGCTGGCAAAGGCTGATGAAGGTCGAGCTGCCGCTCAGCGCTCCGGTGATCCTCGGCGGCATCCGGCTTTCCGTGGTCATCAGCCTCGCTACCGCCACCATCGGCTCGACAGTGGCTGCCAAGACGCTGGGCGAGGTGATCATCGCCGGCCTGATCTCGAACAATTTGGCTTTCGTGCTGCAGGGCGGCCTGATCGTCGCGGCGCTGGCGGTGCTGATCTATGACGGCCTGTCGGCAATCGAGCGCTATGCCGCGCGCCGGATGGGACGAGAAGCGGAGTAGCCTATCGGCGATCGGCCGCGATCTCAGCCGGGGCTGATTTCCCTAGGGTCATTTCAATCGATCTAATTCGAAGGGCTGGAGGGGAAAGGATGTGGCCATCTTCCACTTTTGGGCGAAAGCCGGGCAAAAACCGAACAATATCTTGACGTTCCGAGCCCTGTTTCGCATACACCGCAGCCAAGGGGTGGATTCCGTACGCGGCATTCATCCCCGTTCCAACGGCCCAGGGAGGGGTTCTTCTGGGCATCAATCGAGGAAAATCCGGCAATGACCATCATTACCGCCGTCATCGCCTGCGGCTTGCTGTCAGTTCTGTACGCCATCTGGGCAACACGTTCGGTCCTTGCGTCCGATCAGGGCAATCAGCGCATGCAGGAAATCTCCGCGGCAATCCGCGAAGGCGCCCAGGCCTATCTGGCGCGCCAATACACCACCATCGCCGTCGTCGGCATCGTCGTGCTTCTGCTCGCCTGGTGGCTGCTCTCCATCACTTCCGCGATCGGCTTCCTGATCGGCGCCGTGCTGTCGGGCGCTGCGGGCTTCATCGGCATGCATGTCTCGGTCCGCGCTAATGTGCGCACCGCGCAGGCCGCCTCCAACAGCCTCGCCGCCGGCCTCGACATCGCCTTCAAGTCCGGCGCCATCACCGGCCTGCTGGTGGCGGGCCTGGCGCTGCTCGGCGTCTCCATCTACTACGCTATCCTGACCGGCCCGATGGGCCTGCAGCCGAACGACCGCGTCGTCATCGACTCGCTGGTCTCGCTCGGCTTCGGCGCTTCGCTGATTTCGATCTTTGCCCGTCTCGGCGGCGGCATCTTCACCAAGGGCGCCGATGTCGGCGGCGACCTCGTCGGCAAGGTCGAGGCGGGCATTCCGGAAGACGATCCGCGCAACCCGGCCACCATCGCCGACAATGTCGGCGACAATGTCGGCGATTGCGCCGGCATGGCCGCCGACCTGTTCGAAACCTATGCGGTGACCGTCGTCGCCACCATGGTTTTGGCCGCCATCTTCTTCGGCGGCACGGCGGTGCTTGGCGCTGCCATGCTCTATCCGCTCGCCATCTGCGGCGCCTGCATCCTGACCTCGATCGTTGGCACCTTCTTCGTCAAGCTGGGCTCGAACGGCTCGATCATGGGCGCCCTTTACAAGGGTCTCATCGTCACCGGCCTGCTGTCCATCGTCGGCCTGGCCTTGGCCACCTCGGCGGTGCTGGGCTGGGGTGAGATCGGCAATGTCGGCGGTCTTGCCATCACCGGCAAGAACCTGTTCATCTGCGGCCTGATCGGTCTGCTGGTGACCGGGCTCATCGTGGTGATCACCGAATACTACACCGGCACCAACAAGCGGCCGGTGAACTCGATCGCGCAGGCCTCGGTGACCGGCCACGGCACCAACGTCATCCAGGGCCTTGCGGTCTCGCTGGAATCAACGGCGCTTCCGGCCATCGTCATCGTCGGCGGCATCATCGCCACCTACCAGCTCGGCGGTCTCTTCGGCACGGCGATCGCCGTCACCACCATGCTCGGCCTTGCCGGCATGATCGTGGCGCTCGACGCCTTCGGCCCGGTCACCGACAATGCCGGCGGCATCGCCGAAATGTCGGGCCTGCCGAAGGAAGTGCGCCACTCCACCGACGCGCTCGACGCCGTCGGCAACACCACCAAGGCAGTGACCAAGGGCTATGCCATCGGCTCCGCCGGCCTCGGCGCGCTGGTGCTGTTCGCCGCCTATTCGAACGACCTCAGGTTCTTTGCCGCCAACGGCGACAAGTTTCCTTACTTCCAGGGCATGGGCGAGATCTCCTTCGACCTCTCCAACCCGTATGTCGTCGCCGGCCTGATCTTCGGCGGTCTGATCCCGTATCTGTTCGGCGGCATCGCAATGACCGCCGTCGGTCGCGCGGCAGGATCGATCGTCGAGGAAGTGCGAAAGCAGTTCCGCGAGGACAAGGGCATCATGGCCGGCACCTCGAAGCCGAACTACGCACGCGCCGTCGACCTGCTGACCAGGGCGGCGATCCGGGAAATGATCATCCCGTCGCTGCTGCCGGTGCTGGCACCGCTCGTCGTCTATTTCGGCGTGCTCCTGATCTCGGGCTCGAAGGCCTCGGCCTTCGCGGCGCTCGGCGCCTCGCTGCTCGGCGTCATCGTCAACGGCCTGTTCGTCGCCATCTCGATGACCTCCGGCGGCGGCGCGTGGGACAACGCCAAGAAGTCGTTCGAGGACGGCTTCACTGACAAGGACGGCGTCAAGCACCTGAAGGGCTCCGAGGCGCACAAGGCCTCGGTCACCGGCGACACGGTCGGCGACCCCTACAAGGACACCGCCGGCCCGGCCGTCAACCCGGCGATCAAGATCACCAACATCGTCGCGCTGCTGTTGCTTGCCGTGCTCGCGCACGGCTGAGCGGAACGCTTCTTTCGGCACCAGGCCCCGGGGGGGGGGGGGGGGGGGGGGGGGGGGGG
>NZ_JARTVO010000025.1:0-53483 GCF_029625675.1 Mesorhizobium sp. WSM4884 | reverse complement strand
CCCGGGGGTCCCCCCCCCGGGGGCCCCTCGGGATCGATCCCGCGGGCCTTTTACGAGCCGGATGACATCGCCCGAAACAAAAACCCGCCGGAACGATCCGACGGGTTTTGATTCATTTGTAGGCTCTTGAGCTGGCTCAGGGCGTACCGCCCCCACCGCCCGGGATGCCGGGCGCCAGCTTGCTGGCGCCGTTGATGACCTGGCTGAGGAAGTTCTGGTCCTTGCCGCCCGTCGGCGTCGTCCTCGAGATGAAGTCGAAGATCTTGCCGTCCTTCAGGCCGTAATTGGCGATCTGGGTGACGCGGCCGTCGGCGCCGAAATAGACCGCCAGCACGTGCTGGTCGATGATGTGCGGGTTGTCGAAGGCGACATAGCGCTTGCGCGTCTGCGATATGTAGTAGAAGGCCTCGTTGTCGAAGGTTGCCGTCGTCGACGGCGTGCCCAGCGCCAGAAGCACCTGCTCGCGACTCGAGCCGACCGGCACCGAGTCGATCGCCGCCTGATCGATGACGTAGCCTTTCGTCAGCGTTTCGCTCGGATGGAGATCACCGAACATCTTGGACGAATTGCAGCCGGAAAGCGCGGATACCGCCACCAGCAGAGAGGCCACGCCCGCCGGCACAGGCGTGAAAAACGACTTGAATTTCAGCGCACCCAACAACAATTCTCCATCACATCCCCGCAACTTGCGCTGGGCCGCAAAACCGGTAAACCAGCTTGCATGCCGATGCAACAAGGCCAAATCAAACAAAAGGTCCCCGGGAGACCACCCTCAATGTTCCAGCGCCTTTTTGGCCGCGAACGTCACGCCAACCGCGCCATCACCGAGGCGCTCTACGCACAAATCGTGGCGGCGGCGCGGCAAACCGTGTTTTATTCCGACTGGAATGTGCCGGATACGCCGCTCGGCCGCTTCGAGATGCTGTCGCTGCATATGTACCTCATCCAGCACCGGCTGCGTGGGGAGGGCGGGCCGGCCGCCGAGGTCGCGCAGGTGCTGATCGACGAGTTCTTCCTCGACGTCGATCATTCGCTGAGGGAGCTCGGCATCAGCGATGTCGGCGTGCCGAAGCGCATGAAGAAGCTGGCAAAGATGTTCTATGGCCGCACCGCGGCCTACGACGAGGCCTTGCGGGGCGACGACGGCGTGGCCCTTGCCGCGGCGCTCGCTCGTAACGTCAGGCCCGATGCCGGCGAGTGGCCGGAAGCGCCGCTGCTGGCGAGCTATGTTTCCGCGGCGTCCGGGCAGCTTGCCGCGCAGCCGACCGAATCGATCGTGTCCGGCACCGTGGTGTTCCCGGTCGCCGGAGCCGCGTGAAAGAGGCGAGAATGAAACAACACGCCGAACAGCGAAGCCCCGTATCCTTCGTCGCCAATGTCGCCCGCCTGCCGCAAAAGGGCCTGCCGGTTGTGGTCGAGGCCGATGAGCGGCAGCGTGCGGCGCTTGCCGCCGAATACGACCTGCTTTCGGTCGAGAGCTACCGCGCCGAGCTGCTGGTGGCGTCCTGGAAACGCAACGGTGTCAAGGTCAGCGGCCGCGTCGAGGCCGACATCACGCAGGCCTGCATCGTCACGCTCGATCCGATCGCGACCCATATAGACGAGCCCGTCGAGGCGTTGTTCTTGCCGGAGCAGTCGAAGCTCGGACGCGAAGGCTTCGAGGGCGGCGGCGAGATCGTCCTCGATGCCGACGGGCCGGACAGCCCGGAAACATTTTCCGGCGACACGGTCGATGTCGGCGCGCTCGCCGAGCAGTTTTTCGGTCTGGCGATCGATGCTTATCCGCGCAAGCCCGGTGCCTCGCTCGACGCCGCCGGCGAGGATCAGCCTGCGGAAAGCGAATTCCAAAAAAAGCTGCGTTCGCTGCTCGGAAAATCCTGAAGACGGCCTGGATTTTGGAAAAGTTGGTTGTGCGGCAGCCCAAAACCGCTATTTTCGCCGAACCTTCGCGAGCCCCCTTACCTCGGCATGCGCACGCCGCTAGCCAGGCAAACCGTGAGAAAAACAACGAGTGATCAGGATTTCCATCGATGCCATGGGCGGTGATCACGGACCAGGCGTGGTCATCCCGGCGCTGATGACGGTCGCCATCCGCCGCCCTGACATCCGCTTTGTCATCTATGGTCGCGAGGACGCCGTGCGTCCCGAACTGGCTAAGTTCCCGAAGCTTGCCGAGGTCAGCGAGTTCGTCCACTGCGAGATCGCGGTCCGGATGGACGACAAGCCGAGCCAGGCGCTGCGCCATGGCCGCTGGAAGTCGTCGATGTGGAAGGCGGTCGAGGCTGTGAAGAACGGCGCCGCGCAGGCCTGCATCTCGGCCGGCAACACCGGCGCGCTGATGGCGATGTCGAAATTCTGCCTGCGCACCATGGCCACCATCGACCGCCCGGCGATCGCGGCGCTTTGGCCGACGACGCGTGGCGAGAGCGTGGTGCTCGACGTTGGCGCCACCATCGGCGCGGATGCGCACCAGCTCGTCGATTTCGCCATCCTTGGCACCGGAATGGCGCGCTCGGTGTTCGGCATCGAGCGGCCGAGTGTCGGCCTGCTCAATGTCGGCGTCGAGGAGATCAAGGGCCAGGAAGAGGTCAAGGAGGCCGGGCGCATGCTGCGCGAGGCCAACATGGCCTCGATGAACTATCGCGGCTTCGTCGAGGGCGACGACATCGGCAAGGGCACGGTCGACGTTGTCGTCACCGAGGGCTTCGCCGGCAACATCGCGCTCAAGACCGCGGAGGGCACCGCAAGGCAGATCGGAGGCTATTTGCGCGCCGCCATGAGCCGCACGCTGATGGCCAGGATCGGCTATGTCTTCGCCAAAGGCGCCTTCGACCGGCTGCGCGAGAAGATGGATGTCGGCCGCTCCAACGGCGGCGTCTTCCTGGGCCTGAACGGCATCGTCGTGAAGAGCCACGGCGGTGCCGATTCGGATGGCTTCGCGGCGGCGATCGAGCTCGGCTACGACATGGTGCGCAACAATCTGCTTGACCGGATCGAGGCCGACCTCGATCTGTTCCACGCGCGCAATCCGAATGCCCAGGCAAACAGGAAATCCGGCGTCGCCGTCGACGCCGAGGAATAGGAACGAACCTTGATCAGATCAGTCGTGCGCGGCAACGGTGCCGCGCTGCCCCGCCGCATCATGAAGAATGCCGACTTCGAAGGCATGGTCGAGACCTCCGACGAGTGGATCGTCCAGCGCACCGGCATTCGCCAGCGCCACGTCGCGGCCGACGACGAGACGACGGCTTCGCTGGGCGAGGCCGCGGCGCGCGCCGCGCTTGACAGCGCGGGTTTGACGCCTGCCGACATCGACCTAATCGTGCTGGCGACATCGACCCCCAACAACACGTTCCCCGCGACCGCCGTCGATATCCAGAACCGGCTCGGCATGCATCACGGCTTTGCCTTCGACATGCAGGCCGTCTGCTCCGGCTTCGTTTATGCGGTCGCCACCGCCGACCTCTATATCCGCGGCGGGCTGGCAAGGCGCGTGCTGGTCATCGGGTCCGAAACCTTCTCGCGCATCCTCGACTGGAGCGACCGCTCGACCTGCGTGCTCTTCGGCGACGGCGCCGGCGCGATCGTTCTGGAAGCGCAGGAAGAGGCGGGCGGCATCGCCGATCGCGGCGTGCTGGCGGCCAGCCTGCGCTCGGATGGCATCCACAAGGACAAGCTTTTCGTCGACGGCGGCCCGTCGACGACGGGCACCGTCGGCCATCTCAGGATGGAAGGTCGCGAGGTGTTCAAGCACGCGGTCGGCATGATCACCGACGTCATCGAGGCGACCTTTGCCCAGGCCGGCATCACGGCGCAAGACCTCGACTGGTTCGTGCCGCATCAGGCCAATAAACGCATTATTGACGCTTCCGCCAAGAAGCTCGGGATTGCCGAACAGAAAGTGGTGGTCACCGTCGATTTGCACGGTAACACCTCGGCTGCCTCCGTGCCGCTCGCTTTGTCGGTGGCCGTCGCCGATGGTCGCATCAAGAAGGGCGACCTTGTCCTGCTCGAGGCGATGGGCGGAGGTTTCACCTGGGGCGCGGTGTTGCTCCGCTGGTAAGTGCCGAACGCTAAGTGCCGAACGCACGGGTTCGGTCCTTGACCTTGCCGGATCAATTACTTAGGCTCTGCCGTTGCCTGTATCGATTTACGTTTTTTGAGCTGATGGGACGGTCGCATGGGGGGAAAGACACTTACGCGTGCCGACCTAGCCGAGGCCGTTTACCGCAAGGTTGGTTTGTCGCGAACTGAATCGGCCGAGCTGGTCGAGGCCGTTCTGGATGAGATTTGCGAAGCCATCGTTCGCGGCGAGACGGTGAAGCTGTCTTCCTTCGCAACCTTCCATGTCCGCTCCAAGAATGAGCGCATCGGTCGCAATCCGAAGACCGGCGAGGAAGTGCCGATCCTGCCGCGCCGCGTGATGACCTTCAAATCGTCGAACGTGCTGAAGAACCGCATCCTGCGCTCGCACCAGAACAGCAAGGCCAAGGGCGGCAAATAGCGCGACGACAAATACGGTTGAAAAACGCCGTCAGCTTTGACGCCGGGCTTGAATATTGTTTCATAAATCGCTGAAATAAGGCCTGATTCGGCATAAATACCGGATCGTCGTCCAGCGTGAGGATTCGCCCATGGACAAGAGCCCCGATGCATTCCGCACCATCAGCGAAGTCGCGGAAGATCTCGACCTGCCGCAGCATGTGCTGCGCTTTTGGGAAACGCGTTTCAACCAGATCAAGCCGATGAAGCGTGGCGGCGGCCGCCGTTACTACCGGCCGCAGGATGTCGATCTGATCAAGGGCATCCGGCACATGCTCTATGACCAAGGCTACACGATCAAGGGCGTGCAGAAGCTGCTGCGCGAGAACGGCAATCACTTCCTGGTCGCCATCGGCAATGGCGACATGGCCGCGGTCGAGGCAATCGCGCAGCGCCGACAGGCCGATCAGGTGCCGCTGACGGCGGCTGCCCAGCCGCGCGGCGACGAGGATGCGCTTGTCGGCCAGCCCAAGGTGAAACCCAGCCGCCGTTTCTTCGGCCTCGGCAAGAGTGACGACGAAGGCCCCGTACAGCCGGACTCCTCGAAATTGTCACGTGACAACCGGGCTTTGCTGCAGGAGGCGCTCTTTGACCTCCTGGAGTGCAAGCGCCTGCTCGACCAGGTGCGTTGAGTTCCGGTTGCCGGTCCTGCGGGCTTGAGCCGTCAGCGGCTCTGAAAGTCGGAACTGCCGTCAAGCCCACGCGTTAGGCCTTCTCTGCAGGAGAAGGACAGCTGGCATGGCGTTGTTCGCGACCGATCATGATCTGGACAAGCAGTTTGCGGCGCTCTCGCGGCAACTCGACGATCTCAGGAAAACCTTGGCCAAACGCGGCGATGCCTATTACGAGGATAGCCGCGAGGCCGCGTCCGACTACTATTCGCAGCTCGCCGACCGCCTCCACGAGGCGCTGCCGGCGATCAGGCGCAAGGGCAAGGCGCTCGAACGCACCGCGCACGATCATCCGGCCACAGTGGCAGCGGTAGGGCTGGTCGTTGTCGGGCTGCTTGCCGGCCTGCTCATCAGCCGGCGCTGATCTTCGAGGCATACGAAACGGAGGCGGCGCGTCTACGCCACCTCCGTGCCATGGGAGCGATCAGTTCGCGAGCTTGATCCGGCTCTTCGGATCGACCTTCATGACTTGGCTGCATTTGCCGTAGACGGTGCCGTTCTTGTCCGTGGCGTCGGTATAGGTGCCTTTGCAGTCGAGCTGCAGCACCAGACAGGAACCCGAGCCCTTGCAGACGGCGCCGCCGTCGCCCGTGGGATGCGTGCCGGCAAAGGCAGGGGCTGAGACCGACCCGGAAGCCGAGACGACGAGGGCGGCGGCGAGCGAGATATGCTTGAAGTTGGTCATCTGAGCATTTCCTTCCATTGGTCGTCGGGATCGCCTTCCTGGCGTCCCGGTTGGGCCGAGGAGCGCCTTCGTGGCGTCCATGACCGCTTGGTGCGGCATCCAATGGGGAAGGTTCATGGTGCCGCACGATTTCTTCGTCGGGCGGATTGTGGTTGGGACTGCAACGCAGAAGGTCGAACGCGACCGCGCGTCCCATCAAGGCCGGTAGGTGCACGAGCCAAGCGCTGCCCCGCGCAGCGAAAGATTCCGATGGGAAAGGCATGCTTGGTCAATACAAAGAAGGCCTGTCTTCCCATCGGCAAACGGAAGGATCAGGCCTTCTTCGGAGCCATCTTCTGGTGGTGGTGACGATGATGGCGATGATGCACGCGGTGGTGATGCGTGTGATGATGACGATGGTGATGATGCTTCTTCATCGGAGCCGCGTCGGCGCTGGTCGCGCCAAGGATCGGCATCGTGAACGCCAGGGCCAGAGCCAGCCCGAGGGCGGACAGGAGGGACTTCTTCATGACTTCGTTTCCTTTCGCGGGCGCTCCGAGATTCACCGGACCAAATCGGTGACCCAGGCCTCGCGATCGGGACTATCCTCCTGGTTTTTTTCGACAATTTTTCCGGACTGTAGATTCTTGTTTCTGGATTGTTTCCGACTGAACCACGACGGCCCTGCGCGCCTGTCGGACGCGCAGGGCGCGAAGCGGCATCATGATCTTTTGGAACTCGCCGGCTTCTTCGTCTCACATCGGCGGGGCGACGCCATGATTGCCGACCACCACTCGGCGCGAAACGAGCTTGCCGTCGCTGCCGCGCGAGGCGGTGACGAACACCGCCGTCCCCGGCTTGAGATCCGCCGGTTTGGCGGTTGCGAATTTCACGATCGGCGTCGATTGCGGGATGGCGATCTGCTTCTTCTGGCCGTTGCTGTAGGTGAGCGTCACGGTCCGGCCGCTGACCTCGGTCACGTCGGCGACGGTGCCGTTCGTCATCCGGCTGTTGGGTTTAAGATCCCAGGCGCGGTCGCCCTCTCCCGTTCCCTTCAGGGCTGCCGGGAAGATCACGACTTCCAGCGCGCCACTGCCGCCGTCGGCCTTCGAAACCGATGCGATGCCGAGGAAATCGCCCTGTTTAATATCGGCGGCCGATGCCCTGGCGACGCCGGAGATCATCCAATCGGGAGAAAGGGTGACCGTATCGGTCTTGCCGTCGCGGCCTTTCACGGTCAGCGCCGTTCCGGCGAGGTCGACCACCGTGCCGCGCACCCGCACGGTGTCCGCTTGTGCTACGCTGGCAAGACTTGAAATCGTGCCGAGCACAATCGCGAATAACTTCAGTTTCATGGCATCCGATCCTTCCAAAGGGGTTTTGATGCCGCCCGCCGTCGACCACTGACAAAAACCTAACGAATTGGAGCGGGCAAAATGCCGGCAGGGCCGGCCTTCACCGCTTCAAAAGAACTTGATTGGCCGTCGCGGCACCTTACATGTCGGTGGCTTGCGGCCTTGGCCTCCGGTCGGCGGGACCGGTTCACGATGGCGTGACGGCCGCAACGGTCCCTCTTGGCAAATCACCTGTTAACGGCCATTCTCCCGCCCGTCTCAGGCAACGCCACATTTCATCGGTCTTGTTTCATCCCAAGGAGTTGCCATGCCCAACACCGCACGAAACGCTGTTTCCAACAACATCATTGCCGCGTCCGGCCTCAATCCGCTGAAAGCCGCGCGCGAAACGAGGGGATATACGATCGAGGAGCTTTCCTTGACCTGCGGCCTGGCCGTGGGTGAGATCGTCGACATCGAGGACGGCAAGGACGCCGATCCCGCCAAGCTCAGGCGAATCGCTTCCGCGCTGCAGGTGCCGGAAGAGGAATTGATAATGGTGCCGGCCTCACAGGACCGGCCCACACAACAATAAGGGCGCTCGAACGCCCACATGAAAAGCCCGCCTTGGGATTCACCTGGCGGGCTTTTTTGTGCCCTCGGCCCACAGTAGCCTGGCTCTTGCCGACGGCCGAGGCGCCATGTGCCAATCCCGGCGCCGAGATTCGGCGGTATTTGCCAACATGCCTGACGAGGTTCGCTCATGAGCTTGGAATCGGTCCGCGCTTTCTTTGCCAAGCATGCGCCCGACATCGAGGTCCTGGTCACCGAAGCAAGCTCGGCGACCGTGGCGCTGGCGGCGGAGGCACATGGTGTGATGCCGGCGCAAATCGCCAAGACCATCTGCCTGCGCGTCGGCGACGAGACCATGCTGGTCGTGGCCAGCGGCACCGCCAGGCTCGACAACCGCAAGTGCAAGGACACCCTCGGCGGCAAGCCGCGCATGCTCGACGGCGAACAGGTGCTGGAGGCGACCAGCCACCCGCCCGGCGGCGTCTGCCCCTTCGGCCTGCCGGCGCCGCTGCCGGTCTATTGCGACGTGACGCTAAGGGCCTTCGACGAGGTTGTCCCCGCGGCAGGCGCCACGAACGCCGCCGTGCGAATCGCGCCGCAAAGGATGGCCGATCTCGTCGGCGCCAAATGGGTTGATGTTTGCCAGTAGGGGATTGGTGCAGAAGGGCTTGAGGGCCAAGTCTCAGGCTTGAAATGGTCGGAGTGGCCGGATTCGAACCGACGACCCCTTGACCCCCAGTCAAGTGCGCTACCGGGCTGCGCTACACTCCGTACCGCGCAAAGCCCTATAGTCTCAAAGATTGAAGCGCAAGAGGCCAGTCGGGCAAAATCCTCGAAATTGGAACGAAGCGGATTCCGAAGTGCCGTTGGTAACCAACTGCCGAAGACCACATCGCAAGTCGGACGCTATTCGGTTGTTGGCTGACCAATGCATGTCGCGCAAAAGTGTGCAGCGGTTTTGCGAAGACGAGGTGCATAAAACGAAGACTTAAAGCGCGTCGCCTGAATCCGCTTCACCGCGACGCGCTTTAGCGAGGCCTGCCCTGTTGTGCGTGGGCGGAAATCGCTAAGGTCTCGCGATCTCTCGGGGACCAGGAGACAACCTCAGTGTCGTTGGACACGGTGCCAGCAACTCCTTATCGCATGGAGGGCGCTCGTAGCGCGATTGCTCGGGTTCGCCCACACTGGGCGCGGATGGGGATTACCAGGGTCGCCAATGTGACCGGGCTTGATCGCATAGGCATACCGGTGGTGATGGTGTGCCGCCCCAACGCTCGTTCTCTGGCTGTTTCGCAGGGTAAGGGCATCGACCTGGAAGCGGCCACGGCTTCAGGACTAATGGAAGCGGCGGAACTTTACCATGCCGAGCACATCGAGCGCCCGCTGAAGCTCGGCAGCATGGCCGAACTTTCCCAATCGCACCGGTTCGCCGAGATTGGCAGGCTGCCTCGCATCACCGGAAGGGCATTCACTAAGGACATCGTGACGCTATGGATCGAAGGCCGGGAGATGATCTCCGATGAGGCACGCTGGCTGCCGTTCGAGTCGGTGCGGGCCAACTTCACGGTTCCGCCGCCCCCCGGAAGTGGTTTTTTCGACTGCAGCAGCAACGGGCTCGCTTCCGGAAATACATTCGATGAAGCCATCCATCATGGGATTTGCGAGATCGTCGAACGCGACGCGACGGCCCTGTGGAATCGGATGCCATCCGCTCGCCGACGGCGCACCGGCGTCGACCTCGGCGGTGCGCCGGACGGCCCATGCCGCGACGTGTTGAAGAAGCTGGAAGCCGCAGACTTCGACGTCGCGGCGTGGGAAACGACCTCCGACGTCGGCGTGCCGGCCTTTTTCTGCCTGATCGTCGATCGCCGAGACCGAAACAGCCATTGCGGCATAGGTGCGGCAGCGCACCCGGTGCCGGAGACCGCCTTGCTCAAGGCGCTCATCGAAGCCGCTCAGGTGCGAACGACCTACGTATCGGCGGCGCGAGACGATCTGACCGCCGAGGAATATGGCGAAGACTATCGGGAGAAACGCCGTCGGCACGCCGAGAGATTGCTGGCCGATTGTTCCGCAACGAGGCGAATTGCCTCTGCCGCGGGGAGGGCCGCACGAGGGATCGAGCAGAATGTGGCCTGGCTGATCGAAAGGTTGCAGGCGGCTGGCGTAAGCGAGATCATCGCCGTCGATCTGGCCAAGGAGGATATCGGCCTGCCTGTGGTTCGCGTGGTGATACCTGGCCTGGAAGGTCCCGACGATCATGACGCCTATGTGCCCGGCGAGCGAGCCCGCCGAATGTCGGACGAGGGACAATGAATCCGGTTGTGTTTTGCGGACCAAGTCTGCGGGCGCACGACATCGCACCTTACGATGGATTCGAATTCCGCCCCCCAGTACGCCAAGGAGACCTCTATACCGCCGCTCGCGGCGACCCAAGAGCAATCGGCGTCATCGACGGCTATTTCGATGGTCAGCCGGCCGTCTTGCACAAGGAGATACTTTGGGCCTTGACGCAAGGGATCGCCGTGTTCGGCGCATCCAGCATGGGCGCGCTCCGCGCCGCGGAGTTGCATTCATTCGGCATGCGCGGCGTCGGGCACATTTTCGAAGCCTATCGCGACGGCGAACTCATCGACGACGACGAGGTCGCGCTTATCCATGGTCCGCCGGAAACCGGCTATATCCACCTGAGCGAGCCGATGGTGAATATTCGCGCGACGCTCGAGCAGGCGGTCGCACAAGAGATCATCGACAGGCCGACATGCGCGCGTCTGGCAGCTTCGTCCAAGGCGCGGTTCTATCGGGATAGGACCTGGGCGGACGTCCTGGAAGACGTCGGCGATCCCCGAACGGCGCAGGAGCTGGCGGCCTGGCTGCGGACAGGCAAGGTCGACAGGAAGCGCGAGGACGGATTGCAACTGCTGAAGGAGATGGAGGCGTTTGTCCGCCGCGGCGTTGCACAAGCGCCTCCCGACTTCCACTTCGAGTGGACGGAAAACTGGCACAATGCATCCTGGCGAAATGAAACGGCGTGGATCAGCAACAAAGCTACTGCCGAGGAAGCTGCCATCCTCGATGAGCTTCGGCTGCGCGGCGACTATGCGCGGTTGCGTCGTGAGGCACTGCTACGTCTGCTTGCCCGCGGCGATGACGCAACGCCGGATCGCCTGGCGGTCAGGCGCGCCATGGGCGAGTTTCGCTCGCGGCGAAGGCTTATGCGGCAAACGGACGTAATCGACTGGATACGCAAAAACGGAACGGATCTACCGGGCCTAGAGCGCATGATCGAGGATGATGCGGCCGTCGAGATGCTCGCGCGAGATCGCGATGCCGAGCTGCATCGAGGCATCCTCGACCGGTTACGCGAACTCGAGCTCTACCCTGGCTATCGAGAGAATGCCCTGGCCAGACAGCGTCACTCGCCATCGTTATCCGCGCCGATGCCTCGTGCCCTGCTCGCTGCCTGGTTTTTCGAGGAACAACTCGGCCGCGCCATACCTCGAGACATTGCCGACTATGCCACTTCCATCGGATTGCCCGGTGTCGACAAGTTCTATGACCTTCTGGCTCATGGATATGCTTTCGCGGCCGGCCGCAGCTCGCCCGACGACTCTGGCCTGACCGACGAAATCGGGCTAACTTGAAACCGCATTCGCTGACGATATCGCGACGTGCATGCCTTTGTCCGTACGGGGGGACAATCGTGACATCTGGAGGGGAAGACTCTGTATTCGAGAATGGAACGCGCTTCCGGCTGTTTGCCCAAGCGCCGTTCCTTAGGGCTTTCCACCGGCCCGAAATCGTGCACGTGTCGTCGCCTGCGGGGTCCGTTGGCCCCGGCCCCGGTGACAGGCGCATGTATGTCGTCGACCCCATTGGCAAGGCGTTTGCCTACGGCCTGGCGGAAAATGTGCGCGGTGACCCGCTCTATTTAATGCCGCCTTGGCGCGGCGATGTCTTTCCTCCGGCGTTTCCCGATGTCGACGGGCATTTCGATCACATCGGCCCGGACGATCCGACATTCGAGGCTGCGCATCTGTTTGGCTCGGTGCGTTTCACCCTGGACGTGTGGGAGAAGTATTTCGGCCATCCCATCACCTGGCATTTCCAGCGCGACCTCGACCGGCTGGAACTGGTGATACAGCGCAATCTGCACGAAAACGCCTTCATGGGTTACGGTTTTCTGGAGGTCGGCATACACGAGACGCCCGATGGCCAGGTCGAGCCGTTCACGCTCAACTTCGACGTTGTCGCCCACGAGGTCGGCCACTGCGTCATCTATTCCATCATCGGCGTGCCCGACCCCGGGACAGCCAGCGCGGAATATTACGGTTTTCACGAATCCTCTGCCGACCTTGCTGCGCTCGTCGCGGCCCTGCATTTCGATTCCGTGGTGGACGAGTTGTTGGAAGCGAGCCACGGCAATCTTTACACGCACAATCTCGTCAACCGCATCGCCGAGCTATCCGGTAACAGCCAGATCAGGCTCGCTGCCAACCCGCTATCGATGCTGGATTTCGTCCAGGGCTGGAGCGACGAGCATGCTCTCGCCCAACCGCTCACCGGTGCGATGTTCGACATTTTCGTCGACCTCTTTCACGAGGAGTTGGTCGCCCGCGGTCTGATCACCCAGGACCAGGAAGATCTGTCCGACAGGCTGGAGGACAGCCCCGACTATTTCCGCGTCATCCAGCCGATGTTCGACGAAGCCTATGCTGCGTCACCCTGGGCGTTTCGCGAGGCATTGGTCGCTTCGCGCGACGAGCTCGGCATGCTTCTTGCCGAAACCTGGCGTCGGCTGTCGCCGGATGGTCTCAGCTATGCCGAGGTCGGGAACACGTTGCGCGCCGTCGACAGGATGATGACCGGCGGACGCTGGCGCACCATCATCGACGTCAATCTCAATCGCAGGGCGATCGGTTTTGTGAGTGCCGGCCCCAAAATCAAGCCTTTCGGGCCGAAAAGCCACTTCGGTTTGCCGAGGGTATTCGTCCCGGCGCGTCATGGCGCTTGTTGTGCACGGCACCTGCGCATCGCGAGACATGCGGGAACGCGAAGCGGCCTGACCAGAAGCAGCAGGGCTGGCGTTCTTTGAATAAGACGAGGAGGACCATCTTATGCAATACGTCGTAACGGAAATCATGGATAGCATCGAACTACTGCAGGATCATGTAAATAACATATCTAAAAAACGGGGCAGGGTCATAAGTGTACTATGGCGTGAAAGCGACCGTGTTTATGTTGTGACGCATGAGTTGGAAGTAGATGAGAGACAAAGCCGAGGCCAAAAGGCTGCCTGATGACAAAAATCATACTATTTAACACGTTAGATAAATGATCCAGAAACCGGAGGGTAGCGGCAATGGTAGAGAGCCTTCTTAGCGTGTCGGGTATAAATCTATTCGGCCATTTTGTGATCGATTTGCAGGTGGTGAACCCACTTCTGAATCCGATCATGGCACAGGTAGCGACGGCGAAGCATGTACCAGCGTTGACTGGCAATAAGGTCGTGAATGGCCTGCGTGTGGCAAATAAGAACAAGGTTGTCGTCTGGAAACAGAAGGTTTTGGATCAGATTGGGGTTTATACGGTAGGCGGCGCAGACAGTGCGTGGACCAAGGATGACACGCCTACCGGTGCAATAATCCAGGTGACGGGCGGGGATAGCTTTGTCGGTTTTTTCATGAAGCTTGAGAGCGGGTTCGAATTCATCGGCCGCCGCCCGGGCGCGGGAAACCGAAGCGGGAAGAACAGGCTGCTTGAAGATCAGTTGGAAAACGGCAGGTTTGCAAGGATATATGGCTTCAGTTTCGAGGGAAGCTACTACGACCTCCCAAGGCCTATAATATTTCTGGTGCACGGAGATGGGGAGCTTGTGGCGGAGGATCTCGGCACGTTCAGTGCCGCCCGCTCACCCAGTCCGACCGGGCTGACGGGCCTCGCGGCAGCCGACTTCGACTTCGCCGATGGCCTGCGAGTCTGGTCCTACGACAAGGCCGACTACACGGTCCGCATGGATGTCGAGACAGGCATGTTCGAGGATGTGCTGCTTGCCGCGACGCTCGGCGGCGGACCAGGAGGCATGGATAGCGCCGGCATGAGCGCGCGCGGGATGAGCGCAAGGGGGATGAGCGCGCGCGGCATGAGCGCGAGGGGGATGAGCGCGCGTGGCATGAGCGCCCGCGGCGGCGGCAACAGCGACTGACCGCATGGAATGCGGGTTTTAGCGTGTGCCGGCATCGTGCCGGGATTGGCGACGGCTTGGGGGCGGCGATACGGAACTGCGCCGTCCCGAGGGGCCCGTCGCGCCGAGCGGATGACCGGGATGCGGCATATTTCGGGCATCGCTCCTTGGGCGGACCATGGTCCCGGCGACACTCCCTTGAGCACGATCTAATGTGCCATTCTTTCCGTGCTGCAGTGCGCGGTATCTGCGTGCTATATGGTGCATTGATTTGCGTTGCGAGCGCGGACAAGGGAAGCCATGGCCATCAGCCGATACGAGATGCTTAGTCGAAAGCTGTCGGCGATCGTCTACGCGGACGTGCACGGCTACAGCCGCCTGATGGATCAGGACGAGGCAGGGACGGTTGTCCGCCTGACCCGATCGCTTAACTTGATACGCGGCCTGGCCGGCGACTATGGCGGTTCAATTGTCGACACCGCCGGCGACGGCCTGGTGGTGCTGTTCCCCAGCGCAACCCAGGCATTGCATTTCGCGGTCGAGATGCAGCGGGAGCTGTCCAACGAGGCGGTATGGTCGGGCGCCGACGATCCCATCACCTACCGGATTGGAATTACTGTTGGAGACACGATCGCCAGCGACGGCACCATCTATGGCCACGGCATCAATTTGGCCGCCCGAATCCAATCGCTGGCGGCGCCGCGCGGCATTTGCATCGCCGAATCCGTTCGCCAATTTGTTCGCGATGACCCGGAGTGCTCGTTCCGGTCGCTGGGCAAGCAAAAGCTGAAGAACATTGCCGAGGAAGTCGAGGTCTTCGCCGTCGATTTCGAATTGTCGCATTCCGAGTCCGCAACACCGCCGCTGCTCTTCGCCCCTGCGCCCGAGCGTTTCGTGCCGGAGAGTTCGCTGGCAGTCCTGCCGCTCGAGAACGTTTCGGGCGACCCGGCCGATTTTCATTTGTGCCAGGGTGTCGTGGCGGACCTCATTTCCAATCTGTGCCGATTCCGCAACCTGATGGTGATCGCGCGGCACTCGACGATTGCCGTTGTCGCGCAGACGCAATCACTGCGCGAGATCGCCAATCAATTGGGCGTTCGCTATCTCCTCTCGGGCAGTCTACGCCGGGCAGGCAACCGTCTTCGGGTTGCAATGGACCTGATCGAAGCGCAAACCGAGCACACCATCTGGTCGGAACGCTACGACGGCAGCATCGAGGACGTCTTCGCCTTCCAGGACGACGTTACGGCCACGACTGCGTCGCGGCTGGCCATACAGATCGACATGGCCGAGAAGCGGCGGCTTATGGCGCATAACCATCCCAATATTCACGCCTACGGCATGATCTTGCGCGGACAGGATCTCAGCTTCCGCTTCCGCCCGGAGAGCAATTGGCATGCCAGGCGCCTCTACGAGCAGGCGCGCAATCTCGATCCCGGCTATGCCCGCAGCTATGCGGCCCTGTCGCGGACGTTCAATGTCGAGTGGCGTTATGCGTGGACCAAGGATCCGGAAGCTGCGCTGAACGAGGCGTTGAAACTGGCGAATCTGGCCGTCCAGCATGACGACCTGGATGCGCGCGGCTACTCCGAGATGGGTTTGGCCCACCTCTACAAGAAGCAGCACGATCCGGCGATCGCCGCCTACGAACGCGCCCTGCAACTCAATCCCAACGACGCCGATCTGCTGGCCGAGATGGGTGACTGCCTTGTTTATGTCAGGCAGGCGGAGCGCTCCGTGAAGCTGCTGGAGCGGGCGATGCGTCTCAATCCCTACTATCCCGACGCTTATCTCTGGTATCTTGGCGATGCCTATTTTCAGCTGGGCGAATATGAAAAAACGATAGAGACACTGCAAAAGATGCGGGATGGCTCAGAGGGTCATCGGCTCATGGCTGCGAGCCATGCCTATCTCGGCAACACAAGGGAAGCCGAGATGCATGCCCATGCGCTGTTGGAGGTGCACCCCAACTTCACCACCGAGCAGTGGCGCAAGGTGCCCCCGCATAAATATCCCGAGGACACTGAGCTGCTTGTCGATGGTTTGCGCAAGGCCGGCTTAAAGTAGCGCGGCCGCAGCCGCGACAGGCGCTCGCGCCAGCCGCAATTGCTTCTGATGCCGGTACTCGAGCGCGATCGCGCCCCAGATCAGCCCGAGCAGCAGATAGAGATGGCGCCAGTGGTCGATGTCGATGAAGGTGCCGAGCCCGATATTGCCGAGATAGGCGACATAGGCGCAAAGCAGATAGGGCTGCCATGGCCGGTCGCGCAGCAGAATGCGAAAACCGGCCCCGATCGTCCACAACGTCAGCGTCAGGAACGAGACGAAGCCCAGCCAGCCATAGTCCATCAGCGCCTTCAGCCAGATGTCGTGCGTATCCTCGCCATAGATGGTGCCGAACACCAGAGGACCGATGCCGAATGGATGCTCCATCGCCATCTGAAAACCGATCGTGTAGCGCGCGAAGCGGCCGAGACGCGCGGTATCATAGCTCTGCTCGAGATGCGCGCGCTGCGTGAACATGTCCGACACGCCGGGCAACTGCAGGATGACGAGGATGGCGATGACAAGCAGCGCGACGGCTCCGATCGTCATCACCACCAGCC
The DNA here is from genome assembly GCF_029625675.1 of Mesorhizobium sp. WSM4884. NCBI lineage: Bacteria > Pseudomonadati > Pseudomonadota > Alphaproteobacteria > Hyphomicrobiales > Phyllobacteriaceae > Mesorhizobium > Mesorhizobium sp. WSM4884. The sequence goes on along the minus strand of NZ_JARTVO010000025.1, from coordinate 36,909 downwards.
GTAGCCGGAACATGCCACTGGCGCTCTGCAGGAACAGGCAAGCGGTGAGCAGGACCGCCGACACCGCGAACATGCCCCAGGCGCCGCGCGAGAAGGAGAAGAAGATGCCGGCGGCGATGATCAGCAACGGCACCGCCAGCAGCGGCATGCGCGACACCGGACCGGTCAAAAGCAGGTAGAGCAGGTAAGTGCCGGGCATTACCAGGAACGGCCCGAACACGTTCGGGTCCTGGAAGGCGCCGGCGGCGCGGTCGTATTTGGTGAACATCTCCGCGCCAGGGAAGGCGTGGAAATAGCCGGCGATGCCGAGCAGCGACGTCGCGACGGCCGAGACCACATAGGCGATGAAGATCAGCCGGTAGAGGTCCGGCTGAACCGACGTCACAGAGGCGAAGAAGACCGCGCTGAAGGCCAGGAACAGCGAGACGGCGAGATAGAGCGGCGTGTTGGCGAGATCCGCCATCTGCGTCATCGCCATCATGCCGCCGATGTTCATCGCCACCAACAACACCAGCAGCGGCAGTATGGCCCGCGATATTCTCAGGCCGAACAGCGCCCAGACGGCGATCAGCCCGGCCATATAGAGCTCGTAGGGCGCGGGCTCGCTGATGACGAAGCCGGAAAGCAGGATGCCGACGACGATCGCCGCCGACGAGATCAGCGCGATCAGCTTGGCGTTGACCGCGGAAGGCGGCAACTGGTTGACCGCCCGAGGCGGCAACTGGTTGACCGCCCGAGGCGGCCACTGGTCGACCGCCGACGCCGGCAGTTCATGCGCGACGGCGCTCAATAGGCGTTTTCCGTGTTGAGCAGGCGGATCGGCGTCAGGAACAGGATGCGCAGGTCGAACAGCATTGACCAGTTCTCGATGTAGTAGAGATCGTATTCGGTGCGCATGCGGATCTTTTCATTGGTGTCCATCTCGCCGCGCCAGCCGTTGATCTGCGCCCAGCCGGTGACGCCGGGCTTGACCTTGTGCCGGGCGAAATAGCCGTCGACCACCTCATTGTAGAGCAGGTTGTGCGACTGGGCGGCGATCGCATGCGGGCGCGGCCCGACCAGCGACAGCGAGCCGAGCAGCGCGTTGAAGAACTGCGGCAGCTCGTCGATAGAGGTCTTGCGGATGAAGCGGCCGACGCGGGTGACGCGCGGATCGTTCTTGGTCACCGTCTGCTTGGCGGTCGGGTCCGACCTGTCGGCATACATCGAGCGGAACTTGTAGACTTCGATCACCTCGTTGTTGAAGCCGTGCCGCTTCTGCTTGAACAGCACCGGCCCCTTGCTGTCGAGCTTGATGGCGGTCGCGGTGGCAAGCATCACCGGCGAGAAGAGGAGGATGCCGACGAGCGAGAAGACTATGTCGAAGCTGCGCTTGGCGACCGAATCCCAGTCGTTGATCGGCTTGTCGAAAATGTCGAGCATCGGCACCGAGCCGATGTAGGAATAGGCGCGCGGCCGGAACTGCAGCGCATTGGAATGCGCCGAGAGCCGGATGTCGACCGGCAGCACCCAAAGCTTCTTCAGAAGCTGCAGCACGCGCGACTCGGCGGTCAGCGGCAGCGACACGATCAGCATGTCGATGCGGGCGATGCGGGCGAACTCGATCAGTTCGGAGATGGTGCCGAGCTTCGGGTAACCGGCGACGATGGGCGGCGAGCGCTTGTCGCCACGGTCGTCGAAGATGCCGCAGATGCGGATGTCGTTGTAGGGCTGCTTCTCGACCGAACGGATCAGCGATTCGGCCGACTTGCCGCCGCCGACGATGACGGCGCGGCGCTCCATGCGCCCGTCGCGCGCCCAGCGCCTGATCAGCCTGGACATCACCAGCCTGAGCCCGAAGATCAGCACGAAGCCGACCACGAACCAGCTGCCGAACAGCAGGCGCGAATAGTCCTCCGAGGCTTTCATGGCGAAGGCGGTGAGCGCCATCAGCGCGAAGGTGCCGGCCCAGACGAGCAGCACGCGGCCGAAATTGGCGAGAGGGCGCATCAGCGCCGCGATCTGGTAGCTGTCGGTGACGTCGAGCAGCACCACGGCCAGGAACGAGGCTGCCGCGATCGACAGCGGATATTGCCAGGCGAGATAGTTGAAGAAGCCGACAAAGTAGAAATAGAGACCGAGCCCCGACAGGAACAGCACCGCGAACTCGACCATGCGCAGCACGCCGCTGACCATGATCGGCGACATCGTATCGCGCCGGTACTGCGAGGCGACCTGGCGCGCGACGTCATTGATGCCGCCGGGCACCTGGCCCTCGGCCGGGCCGTCGAATTTGCGCACCGCGTCCATGGAAAAGCGGTGCGCGGGATCGATCTCGTTCATGGGATTGTCCGCGAGCTATGCGCGAGTGAATAGCAAAAGAGAGCTAAGAAAGCCTTGAAACAACCGATGGTTTTGAATGCGTGTTGTTGCTTGTGAGGACTGACGGTCTTCTCACGAGCGTTGGTGAATTAGTGAATTCTAAAGTTTTAGCGCCGTGAAATAAGCCGTCTCGATCTCCGCCGCCATCACGTCGGCGCCGAATCGCGCCTTGAGCTCACCGCCCTGCGGCATTAGCTTGCGGTAGGCGCCGGGATCGTCGAGAGCCGTTCTGAGCTTGCCGGAGAGCTGGCCGGCATCCGGCCGTATCAGGGCAGGGGAGCCTTCGCCGAAGATTTCCGGTATGCCGCCGACCGCGGTCGCTATCATCGGCATGCCGGCGGCCAGCGCCTCGAGCACGATGTAGGGCATTGCTTCCGCACGCGACGGCACGACGATCAGCCCGGCCAGCGCGAAGGCTTCTCTCGCCGACATCGGCGGCAGGAAACGGACTTGGTTCTTCAGTCCAAGCCGTTCCACCTGGGCATGGTAGCGCGGCAGGTCGTCGCCGTCGCCGACCATCACCGCGCTCAGCGGGCGGCCCATCTCGCTGCCCGCCAGCGCCAGCGCGTCGATGAAGATGTCCGGGCCTTTGAGGTCGCGCATCATGCCGATGTAGAGGAGATCGGCGGCATCAACCGGTGCCACGGGTTCGAATTCCGCGGCCCGCAGGCCGTTATAGACCAGCCTGTTGGGGATGGGCGGCTCGCCGACCTTGCGACGATAGGTTTTCCGCTCATAGTCGGAAACGAACAGCAGGCAGTCGGTGAAGCGTGCCATGAAGCGCTCCAGCGCGAAGAACAGCTTTCCGGTTGCCGTCGTTTCGTCATAGTGGAGCGAGCCGCCATGCGGCGAATAAAGGCGGGCCACGCGATACCTTGAAACCCGCAACAGTGAGCCGAACAGACGGGCATAGGCGCCACCCTTGGCGCCGTGCCCGTGCAGCACGTCCGGCCGCAATTCCTTGATGATTCGATATGTGCGCCATGCCGCGGCGATGTCGCCCGGCCCGATGTGACGCTGCATCGGCGTGCGATGGATGCCCAGCGCCAGGCTCTCCTGCATTCCTCCGAACAGCCGCTCCTCATAGTCGCCGCCCGTGGTCGAGTCGCAGACGATGCCCACGGAATGGCCGGCGGCGACCTGCGCCTCGGCCAGGTCGCGCACGTGCCGGAAGATTCCCCCGACAGGTGAGCGAAAGCAGTGGACGATCCGGAGGTGAGCCGCCACGTTGATTTTCAGAACAGGCGTTCGCGGACGTAGACGGTGTCGCCTGGCAGGAGCGGATCGGAAGTCTGCACCCTGCCGGTCATGACCTTGCCGTTGATATCGCGGGTGATGTCGACGCTTTCCTGGTTGGCGCGCGGCGTAAAGCCTCCGGCGATCGCGACCGCCTTCTGCACGGTGAGACCCGGCACATAGGAATACTGCCCCGCGGCTCCGACTTCGCCCATTACGAAGATCGGCCGGTAGCGATCGATCTCGACCGAGACGTCGGGATCGCGCAGATACCCCTGGCGCAATCTGTCGGCGATTTCCTTTTCCAGCTGCTGGGCGGTATGGCCGCGCGCCGGCACGGCGCCGACGAGCGGGAAGGAGATGTAGCCTGACTGATCGACGCTGTAGGTGTTGGTCAGCCCGTCCTGCTCGAACACGGTGACGCGGATGCGGTCGCCTGCGCCGAGTCTATAAGGCTGGTCGAGCACTTCATGGAAGGCGGCGGGTGTCGGGCGGTAGCTGGAGCAGCCGGTAAGCAGCGACAAGGCAAGCATGGCGCGAAAGAGATAAGCAGTGCTTTTCATGATCGGACACGGACCTTCGTCGCTCTCGCCGCCAGTGCTGCGGCCAACCCCAGGAAGTGCGCCCGTTATCATCCTGTTAGGGTTAATGGCCGGTAAAGGACCGTGGCCGGACTCGGCGACGGCCAGCAAAAAACCCAATTGTTCTATTGCTTTCGCCCAATGTTCTTTGAGTGTCTTCTAATAAGCAGGCGCTCTGATCTTAACGGGTGAGTTACCATAGTTGTTTACGGTCCATCCTCGACTCAAAGTTCCGGAGCAGGATGCATGTCCGTTCAGTCCGCGGCCGCAGATGTCGATGTCGATCTGAGGCAGCTCTTCGCCAGTTTGGCGAGGAACTGGCTGCGCATTGTTCTCGTCACGCTTGTGGTCACCGGGCTGGCGTTTGCCTTCGCCTGGCTGGCCACGCCGTATTACAAAGCGACCGCCAAGCTGGAGATCGGACCGCGCGAGTCGGTCTTCACGCGTCCGGCCGGCGCAACCAATGAAGACAAGCCGGCAACCGACGAGGAGGCGGTTGCCACGGAGGTCCAGATCATATCGTCGCCCGATATCCTCAAGAAGGTGGCGACGGACCTCGATCTGGAGAAGCTGCCCGAATTCGACGAAGCACTGAATATGTCGGCGCTGAGTCGCGCTCTCGTCCTTGTCGGCTTGAAGAGCGATCCCTTCGACATTCCGCCGGAAGAGCGCGTGCTCAAGGCAATGCACGATAAGCTCAACGTCTACAGCATTGAAAAGACGCGCGTTATTGCAGTCGAGTTCTCCTCGAAGGACCCAAAGCTTGCGGCGCGGGTCGCGGACGCCATCGCCCAGGCCTACCTTGCCTCCAAGGGCAATGCGAAAAAGGAATCGAACACCGCCGCCACCGGCTTTCTCGGCCCGGAAATCACCGATCTGCAGAACCGGGTGAAGGAGGCCGAAGCCAAGGTTGCCGCCTACCGCGCGCAATCGGACCTCCTGATGGGCGGCAACAATTCGGTGCTGGCGACTCAGCAGCTTTCGGAGCTGTCGACGGAGCTGTCGCGGGTGCGCGCCAATCGCGCCGCCGCCGAGGCGACCGCCGACAGCGTGCGCAAGGCGCTTCAGAATGGCGGCACGCTCGACACCGTGCCGGAAGTTCTGTCTTCCGAATTGATCCAGCGCCTGCTCGAGCGGCAGGTGGAGCTGAGGACCAACATCGCCGACCTGTCGACCACGCTGCTGGACAACCACCCGCGCATTCGGGCGCTGAAGTCGCAGCTTGCCGATCTCGACGGCCAGATCCGCAACGAGGCGCAGAAGATCCTCAGGGGATTGGCGACTCAGGCGCAGACGGCCAAGGCTCGCGAGGACCAGCTCCTCCAGGAGGTCAACCAGCTAAAGGCCGCTTCGGCCCGCGCCGGCGAACAGCAGGTGCAACTCGATGCACTGCAACGTGACGCGAATGCGCAACGTCAGCAGCTCGAATCTTATATGGCGAGCTATCGCGAGGCAGCCTCGCGCGCCGACCGCAACTATCTGCCTGTGGACGCCCGTCTGCTGTCGAAAGCGCAGGTGCCGGCGGAACCCTATTTCCCGAAGACCGGTCCGATTACCGGCGCCGCGGCGGCCGCGTCGCTGCTGCTGATGGCGATCGGCACGCTTCTGAGGGAATTGTTCTCCGGCCGTGCCATGCGTCCGGCCGCCGGCGCGAGATTCGAGCCGATCGAGCAGGTGGCGATGCCGGCGGCGCACCCCGAGCCGGTGATTCCTGAAGCCGCGGACGAAGCCGGCGACGATTCGGTGGCCGACGACCAGGTCAGGCGGGCTGCCGCCATCGAGGAACCGGCTGCCGAGCAGTCCCCGCCGGAAGCATCCCGGTTGTGGCAGTCCAGGCTGGGTGAGATCGATGTCGACAAGGCGGCGGAAAAGCTGATCGCCTCGGGCGCCGTGCGCGCCATCTTCGTCTCCCCGGAGGGCGACGAGGCAGCCGCGACGGCCGTTCTGGTGGCGCGAGAGGTCTCCGACGCCGGCCTGCGCGTGCTGCTGCTCGATCTCACCGCTTCGGGCGCGGCATCGCGGCCGATGCTGGACAGCGGACTTTTCCCGGGCATTACCAATCTCCTAGCCTCCGAAGCGCAGTTCAGCGATGTCATCCATCCCGATCTCTATTCGGACGCTCATGTCATTCCGGTCGGCACCGCCGACCCGATCCGAGCCATGCGCGCCGCCGACCGGCTGCCGATCATCATGCAGTCGCTGACCACTGCCTACGACCTCGTCGTCGTCGAATGCGGCCCGGCCGATGCGCATGGCATCAACCGCCTCGTCGGTGACGGCACGGAAGTCTTCCTGTCGATGCTCGAAGCCGACGACGAGGTGACTCAGGCGGCGGTGAAGCTGATCGAGAACGGCCACCCGGATGTCACGCTGGTGACCCCGGTCGGCCATGAGCCGGGAGATCCGTTGCCCGGACGTCGCTCGGCTGCTTAAGGCTGAGCGGCAGTCGACCTGGTACGCACTTTCGTCGCAACTCTGCCAAGAATCACTGCAAGCCGCCGGGAAAAGAGACAAAGACCGCGACGAACTGAGCATGGTTCAGCCTGCGTCAGGCACGCTAGCCCCTAGGCAAACGCCGGACCGGGGCATTTCTCGGCGGCACCAGCACTTTACATCGGCGGCAGGGCACCTAGTTTTAACGTTTCGCGCCGCGCGCTTCGTGCGTGGATGATCGAGTGCGGGACCGTGAACCCTAGGCCGGTCCCACAAAAACTCCCAAAAGGATGGCTGCTATGACACAGGCCAAGAATGGCGACACTGTACGCATCAACTATACCGGACGTCTGGTCGACGGCACCCAATTCGATTCTTCCGGTGGTGAGCCGCTGCAATTCACACTGGGCGAAGGGCAGGTGATTCCCGGTCTCGAGACCCATGTCGAGGGCATGGAAGTCGGCGCGAAAAGCACCGTCACCGTTCCCGCCGACGCGGCCTATGGCCCTCATCGCCCCGAAGCGGTCGTAACCATCGACCGCGCCAGCGTGCCGGAAAACGTCAACGTCGATATTGGCACTCGATTGCAGGCCCGTACCCCTGAAGGGCGCCCCATGCAAGTGACGGTCGTCGGCGTGGACGATGCCAGCGTCAAGCTCGACGGCAATCATCCGCTGGCCGGAAAGGATCTGGTGTTCGACGTTGAACTGGTCGAGATCGTTCAGGCGGCGTAGTCAGCGCCTGAACGACTGCCCAGGATCGCGGTTTAGAACGCTACCTGGGAAGGCGTCCGCCCTTCCGTAGAAGGTGGCAAAGCGATCGCGAACCTCACGGCGCGCGATCGGTCAGATCATTGGCGCCTTCCTGCCCGGCGCAATGCGCGCAGCAATAGATGATATCGCCCTGCTCGACGCCATGCCCCATGATCCGTACCTTGCAATGAGGGCAAGTCGGCGCAAGCTTCTGGACCGCACACTCGAAGCTGTCAAACGTGTAGGTTTGCCCGCCCAGGCTCACTAGGAACGCCTTGTCGTAGTCATTGCCGCACTGATCGCATTTAGCCATGGCCGTTCTCCTTCTGAGTGCGAAAACCTCTCGGCACTTGATAGGTTCCGCATCGACCAGGGGCTCGACGGCGATTGTGCGACTCTCTCCGGAACTAACTGTCGTCCTCGGCCGCGGCAGGTGCTGCTGTTTGTCCGGCAGCCTTCCGGCGCAGCATCTTGGTCAGGTTCCAGACCGTCGGATTGTTCTTGATGAAGGCCTTCGCCCGCGCGCCTTGCCGCAGCCCCGTCGCCAGCGCCCGCCCCTTCAGCGTAAGCGGCGCAAGCACTTCGAGATGCCGGACCTCGATGTCGCACCAGAGCCGCTTGTAGGGCTCGTCGCCGACCGAGAAATCGTAGACGTCGAAACCGAGCCCGCAGGCTTCCTGGATGTTTTCGAAGAACAGGAAGTCGCCGGGGCTGGTGAAGGCGAGATCGTCCTCGGCGATCGCGCCGAACTCGCAGATCAGGCGCTTGCCCGAGCGGCTGGAGCCGGTGACGGCGCGGAGTTTGCCCGCCACCTCCAGCCCGTGCAGCAGGAAGGCCGGCTTATCCTCGGCAAGCGCGTCGGCAAACAGCGCCCGGAAGAAAGCGCGCACTCCTTCATCGCCGAAGACGTTGGCGATGCCCATCTTGGCGAAGCGCGCTTCCTTCATGTCGAAGAAGGTGCCGAGCAGCCTGTCGACCTCTTCGCGGCTCCGCGCCTCGACACGGCGGAAACTGCCGACGGCCTCGAACTTGCGCGTCTGCGAGCGATGCTTCTTGCGCTTGCGCTTGCCGCTCGCACGGGCAAGCAGCGCATCGAAACCGCCGTCGAGATCGACCGCCAGCGCAAGGTTCGGGCTCGCAAAATTGGGCAGCGCGGCAAGCGGGTTCGCGGCGCCGTCGAGATCGGGCAGCAGACGTTCCAGCGAGACGAGGTCGATGTCCGGCCGCGCTTTGGCGATTGCCTTGAACAGCGAACGGATCGCCGGGCCGTCGATGCTTGGCAGCAGCCGCGGGTGGGCGGCGGGGAAATTGCCGTTAGCGTGACGTCCGCCGGCGAAACGAGCGACACGGAACGGACCGCTTCGCACGACTTCCAGCGCCAATGAAAACGCCGGTCGGCCTTCGACATTCAACGTGGCGACGACCATGTCGGATTTGGTCTCGGCCGCCCAGTTGCGCACCCAGGAGGCGCTCTGCGCCGGGGCAAACAGCGCCGAAGCGCAGAATTCCGCATAGTCCGCGAGCCCGGCGCCCACCGCTGTCGTCAACCGGTCCCGGCTCGAGGCAGGCGCGCGCGCCGGCGCTTCGTTGGCCGCGACCCGATTGCCGTCAAATGACGCGGCGGCGTCAACCATCCCTCAATCCTTAAGACGTATTGGTTGCAACCTGGGGTTCGCATAGGCGCGTGTCGTGCTGGGATGAGCCTAGGCGGAAAAGGTGAAGGAATGATCGACGGGGGCGAGGCAATCCGGAAACTGGCGTTGAACGTTGCCCGCTATACCGGCCTCGCACCGCTGGCGAAGCCATTTGTCGGCGGCATCGGCGCCATCCTAATGCTGCATCGCGTGACCGCGACGCCGGAGAAACCGAACAGCGTCAACCGCCATCTGAACATCGCCCCTGCCTTCCTCGACGAGCTGATCGCCGACATGAAGGGAAGGGGCTATGCCTTCGTCGGTCTGGACGAAGCGATCGCGCGCATTGAGGCGGGCGGCAAACATGGCCAGTTCGCCACAATCACCGCCGACGACGCCTATCGCGACAACATGACCGAGGCGCTGCCGGTGCTGGAAAAGCATGGCGCGCCGGTCACCATCTATGTCGCGCCAGGCTTGATCGACGGTGCCGTCGACCTGTGGTGGGACGTCGTCGAGGATATCGTCGACACCAGCTCACGCCTGGCGCTGAAGACGACGAGAGGATCCTCGGTCATCGATTGCTCGACACCCGGCCGAAAGATCCAGACCGTCGCGCGTCTGAATGCCTGGTTGACGCTTGAAGTCCCCGAAGAAGAGCAGGGCACTGCGCTGCGCGAACTGGGGCGCTCGAACGGCATCGAGCTTGGCACGGGTCGCTCCGCAACGCTGATGAACTGGGACGAGATCCGCGCGATGGCCGAGCACCCGCTGGTGACGATCGGCGCCCATACCGTCAACCACCGCAACCTCAAGCGGCTGTCCGAAGCGGACGCGCGCCGCGAGATCGGTGACGTCCGCCGCATCCTCAAGGAAAGACTCGGGCAGGAGCCGCGCCATTTCGCTTACCCCTACGGCTATGCCCGCGCGGTCGGTTGCCGCGAGGTGGGTTTTGCCCGCGACGCCGGCTATGTCTCGGCGGTGACGACCCGGCACGGCGTGCTCAGAGCCGAACATGCCGGTTTCCTGCATGCGCTGCCGCGCATCTCCGTCAACGGCCGCTACCAGAGCATCGCCCATATCCGCACGATGCTGTCGGGTGTGACGACGCCCCTCGCCAACGCCGGCAGGATGGTCGTCACCATCTGAGCAATTCCAGGAAGAGTGTGCAGCGGTTTTCAGTCCGGAATTGCGACAAACAAAGAAAGCTGCTCGTTTCAGCCTTTCTGCGGCGGCTCGATGATCAGCCATTTGATGATGCCCATCGCCGGCAGCACCCAGAGCAGGCCGCTGAGCAGGAAGAACAGGAAGTGCGCCATCGAACCATATTCGGCGAGCCTGGTGACCGCGATGGCCGAGGCGATCAGCGCGTAGATAATGACCAGCGCCACCAGCAGGATGGTTCCGATCAGCTTTTTCAGGCGAATGGGCATGTCGCGGTCCCGTTGACCAGCCTCGATTAGGCCGAACGGAAGGCTCGCGCAACCGTCTCCAGCCAGCGCGACGGCGTGCCGCGCTGTCCGGCCTTGCCAGCGGGGCGGTCATGGTCCACCAATCGCGCGTTTCAACCGCCGGGAAAAGTCCCATGGCTGCCATCACCGCCACGGCCCCATACGCCGCCCGCGACCGCGATCTCCACAACCGGGCGCTGGTGCGCGGCTGGCTGTATTTCGTGCTGCTCGTGCTGGTGGCGCTGGTGCTGGTCGGCGGCGCCACCCGGCTTACCGGTTCCGGCCTGTCGATCACCGAATGGCGGCCGATCCACGGCGTGATTCCGCCGCTCAACGATGCCGAGTGGCTGGAAGAGTTTCAGCGCTACCAGCAGATCCCGCAATATGCCGAGCTCAACAAGGGCATGAGCATCGAGGCCTTCAAGTCGATCTTCTGGTGGGAATGGGTGCACCGCATCCTCGCACGCAGCGTCGGCGTCGTCTTTGCCTTGCCGCTTCTGTTCTTCTGGGCGACGCGCCGCATTGAGCACGGCCTCGGCCCGAAACTGGCCGGTATCCTGCTGCTCGGCGGCCTGCAAGGCGCCATCGGCTGGTGGATGGTGGCTTCGGGTCTGGTCGACCGCGTCTCGGTCAGCCAGTACCGGCTGGCAACGCATCTGACGATTGCCGCCATGATCTTCACCGCCACGATGGTGGTCGCACGCGGCCTGGCGCCCCACTCCGAGCGGGCCGCCGACCGTTCTACGCAGCGGCTCGCCGGCGTGATCGTGCTCCTGGCGCTGATCCAGATCTATCTCGGCGGCCTGGTTGCCGGTCTCCATGCCGGCCTCTCCTACAACACCTGGCCGCTGATGGACGGCAAGGTGATCCCGTCCGATCTCCTGCTTCTGAAACCGGCCTGGCTGAACTTCTTCGAAAATCCGAAGACGGTGCAGTTCGTGCACCGGCTCGGCGCCTATACACTCTTTGTGGTGGCGCTCTGGCACATGATCGCGACATGGCGACGCCAGCCGGGCACCACTCATGCCCGCCGCGCCACGCTGCTGTTCCTACTGGTGCTGCTGCAGGCATCGATCGGCATCGGCACGCTCTTGATGCAGGTGCCGCTGCACATGGCGCTGACCCATCAGGGCTTTGCCTTGATTGTGCTCGGCTTTGCCGCTGCACATTGGCGCGGCACCAAGGGCGCTTATCCGCTGCCGACCGAGATCGCCATCAGGGGCTGAAGCGAACCTTCCGGATCGCCTGGATTGCCGGCGACCGTCCTCGCACGTCACCTCCCAGATGCGGCTGGAGAACGTCTCGGCAACGAGCTCGGGCGCGCTGAGCTTCCCGCGCTCAGGCAGCGCCTGCATCGTCGCTCAGTGCGCGATGCCGAGCATCAGGTCCAGGTTCTGCACGGCAGCGCCCGAGGCACCCTTGCCGAGATTGTCGTAGACGGCGAGCAGCAGCGCCTGCGCCCGCTCGTCATTAGCGAACACATAGACCTTCATCCGGTTGGTGCCGTTATAGACCTCCGGGTCGATCTCCGGCAGGCGCTCCATATGCGTGAAGGGCGCGACCTCGACCACGCCGCCCTCGATCGAGGCGTAGTGGTCGGCGATCGCCGCATGAAGCTCGGCTCCCGTCGGCGCGCGATCGAGGCCGCCGAGCTGCAGCGGCACCACCGTGATCATGCCCTGCGCGAAATTACCGACCGCCGGCTGCATGATCGGATCGTGCGACAGTTTTGCGTAGGTCCTGAGCTCCGGCACATGCTTGTGCTGCAGCGTCAGGCCATAGGGCAGGAACTCGGGCGCATCCTCGCCCTTGCCGACATAGTCCTCGATCATCGGGCGGCCGCCGCCGGAATAGCCGGAAATGCCGTTGACGGTGATGGGAAAGTCGGCGGGCAGCAGACCGGCGGAGACCAGCGGACGAACCGTCGCGATGGGGCCTTGCGGCCAGCAGCCGGGATTGGCGACGCGCTTTGCGTTGGCGATCTTTTTCGCCTGATCCTTGTCCATTTCGGCAAAGCCATATTCCCAGCCCTCCGCCACGCGATGCGCGGTCGAGGCATCGATGACCTTTGTCGTGCCGTTCTCGATCAGCGACACGCTCTCCTTGGCCGCAGCATCCGGCAGGCAGAGGATGGCGACGTCGGCGGCGTTGAGGAATTCGGCCCTGGCCGCGGCTTCCTTGCGGCGCTCGGCGGGAATGGAGATGATCTCCAGGTCACCGCGGTCGGCCAGCAGCGCCCTGATCTGCAGGCCCGTCGTGCCATGCTCGCCATCAATGAAGATTTTCGGTTTCATCGGTTACCAAATTCCTTGCAATTTCAAGACTATATGCCGTTTGCGTTATGCAAAATTGCATGAGTGCCGTTGTTCAGGTCCTCAAGCCGCGCCTTCCGTTCGGCCACCAGGCCAAGATAATGCATGGCAATGATCGATCCGGCGATCGCCGTAATATCGGCATGATCGTAGGCCGGCGCAACCTCGACGACATCGGCGCCGACGATATCGACCTGGCCGAGCTGGCGCAGCGTCGAAAGCATCTTGGCCGATGAAGGGCCGCCGGCAACCGGCGTGCCGGTACCGGGCGCGAAGGCCGGGTCGAGGCAGTCGATGTCGAAGGTGAGATAGGTCTTCCTGCCGCCGGTGCGCTCGACGATCGCATAGGCGATGTCGGAGGCGCGCATCTCCTCGACCTCGTGGCCGTAGAGGATCTTGATGCCGAAGGTGTCCGGCGCATGAGTGCGGATGCCGATCTGGATCGAGCGGTCGGGATCGATGATGCCTTCACGCACGGCTCGCGCGACGAAGGAACCGTGGTCGATGCGCTTGCCGTCGTCCGGCCAGGTGTCCTGATGCGCGTCGAACTGCACCAGCGCCAGCGGCCCGTGGATAGCGGCATGCGCCTTGAGCAGCGGCCAGGTGACGAAATGATCGCCGCCGAGCGTCAAGAGGAAGGCGCCTGATCTCAGGATCTTGGCCGCCTCGCGCTCGATCGCGCCCGGAGTCTTTTGATGGTTGCCGCTGTCGAGCAGGCAGTCGCCATAGTCGACCACCGCGAGCTGCTCGAACAGGTCGCGCGAGAACGGATATTGCGGATCGTTGTCGAGGATCGCCGAGGCGCGCCGGATCGCCTGCGGGCCGAAGCGCGCGCCGGGACGATTGGTGACCGCGGCGTCAAAGGGAATGCCCCACACGACGGCGTCCGCGCCCTTCACGTCCTTCGTATATTTGCGCCGCATGAACGACAGCGCCCCGGCATAGGTCGGCTCGAACGACGCGCCCGTCTTGGAACGGGCGGTGAAGGCGTGGTCGATCTCTTTGTTCGCCATTGCGGGTCCTCGGTTGTCAACGGGCAGCCACAACTACAGAACCGGCACGCAACATGCCAGTCACAGCTTGCGGGATACGGAACGGCGCTCGCCGAGTGCCAGGGCAACACAGGATTTGTATCATTATGACCGAAGCGGCCTTGCTGAACCTCGCACCCGCTCCGGCGGCGACACGGACCGGCGCGGCGGCTGGCGAGCGCTTCCTGGTGCTCGATTCCCGGCGCGGCATCTGCGCGCTTTTGGTGGCACTGTTCCATTTCCCGACGATGTCGATGATCTCCCAAAGCGCCTTTGTCGGCGGCTCCTATCTGTTCGTCGACTTCTTCTTCGTGCTGTCCGGTTTCGTCATCGCCAGCTCCTATGGCAGCCGGCTGGGCGAGCCGAATGAGCTTGCCAGCTTCGCGCTGGTGCGTTTCGGCCGCATTTACCCGCTGCATCTCCTGATGCTCACCGCCTTCGCCGGCTTCGAGGCCATGCGGCTGGTGCTGCCGGCACTGCACGGAACGGGTTCCGCGCCATTCACCGGCGGCTTCGGCGTGAGAAGCCTCGTCGCCAATCTCTTCCTGCTGCAGGGCATGGGGGTGGAGGATCATCTGAGCTGGAATGCCCCGAGCTGGAGCATTTCCGCCGAGTTCTTCACCTATCCGCTCTTTGCCGGCGTGGTGTTCGCGACCGGCAAGCGTGCCTGGATATGGTTCGTGGCCGCCGCGGCGACAGCGCCTTTCTTCCTGCTTGCCTTTTCGACCCGTCATATGGACGTGTCCTTCGATTTCGGCTTCATTCGCTGCCTTTATGGCTTCTCGCTCGGCGCGCTGCTTGCCTGGTTTCAGCATGATTCCATTGCAGAGGCGCGACAGGCGATGGTCGGCGGGGCAGGGCGCATCGCCTGGACGCTGGCCGAGTTCGTCATGATCGCGGTGATTGGGATGTTCGTTTCCGTCGCCGGAACGAATGACACCGGCATTGCAGCACCCGTCGTCTTCGCGCTGGCCCTCTACCTCTTCGCTCACGAGGGTGGCCTGGTCAGTGCGCTGCTGCGCAGCCGTCCGATGCTGCTGCTCGGCTCGCTCTCCTACTCGATCCACATGATCCACATCTTCGTCCAGGCGCGCATGATCAACATCGGCGGCCTCATCGAGCGCAAGCTCGGGTTTGGCATCGTCGGCGGCATGACCCTGCGCGGCGATCAGGTGGCCGGCTTCGGCGTCGGCTCGCCATGGATCGGCTTCGCCGCGATCGTGGCGATGTTGATTGCCGTCATCGTTGCGCCCTGGTTCTCCTGGCGTTTCGTCGAGAGGCCGGCGCTGGCTTGGTTCCGTCGTCTTTCCAAGCGGATTTGGCCCAAGCAACTCCAGGAAAAGTGTTTTCCGCCCGCAATTGCGTCAAAACAAGGAGACAGCTAGCCGGCTTCGTTCACCGCCCTGTCATGGGCATCGCCTAACCGGGGTCCTGACCCGGAACGGAGCGATTCCCCCTGATGCGAACACTCTGGCTGAGCCTTCTTCTGTCCGCCGCGCTTGCAACTGCCTCGAGCCAGGCTTTGGCCGGCGAGACGCGCTCTGCCCAAATCCTCGACCGCTTCGAGCACGCCAACCAGTGGCGCGACCATGTGATGATCGCCGCGCACCGGGCCGGCAGCATGCAGGCCGGCAAGACGCTCTATGCCGAGAACTCGCTTGCCGCGGTCGAGGGTTCGATCGCGATCGGCGCCGAGATCGTCGAGGTCGATGTCAGGCGCTCGAAGGACGGCGCGTTCGTCATCATGCATGACAGCTGGCTCGACCGCACGACCACCTGTAAGGGCGAAGTGGCGAAATACACGCTGGCCGAGCTGAAAAAATGCCGGCTGGTGATCGAAGGTACGGGCGTGGTCACCGACGAGCCGGTATCGACGCTGCGCGAGATGCTGCTCGCCACCAAGAACAGGATACTGATCAACCTCGACAACAAGCTGGAGGTGACCGACCTGCCCGGCATGATCGTGGTGGCGCGCGATCTAGGTATGGCCGAACAGGTTATCGTCAAGGAGAACTTGTGGAACCGTCAGCGTATCGACGCCGCCAAGACTGCGCTTGCCCAGGCGGGCGGTGGCTTCCAGTTCATGCCCATCCTCGCCGATGACGCCGTTCACGACGCAAGTTTTGCCGGCGAGGTCGACAAGGCGTTCGCGCCACGCGCCATCGAACTGATCGATTGGCGCAACGGCGCCGAGACACTGACCGCCTCCGGCGGCCCGCTGTTCAGCACCCGCATGCGGGCCTTGGCCGTGCGGGGTGACTGGCACCTTTGGGCCGATACCTACGCCATCGTCAACAAGCCGGGCGGCTTCCTTGCCGGCGGCCGCGGTGACGAGCTGGCGGTGGCCGCCAGCCTGCCGCGCGAAGCCTGGGGTTTCTGGGTCGACCGCGGCGCCACCATCATCCAGACCGACGAGCCGAAGGCGGCGATCGACTGGCTGGCGGCGAACGGTTTTCGGGTGCCATATGCGACCGATGGCCGGCCTGCAGAGCCGGCTCATACGGCGAGTATCAATTAGAGCGCGGCGCGGGAGCTGCTAATCTCCCCCCAAGCGGGGGAGATGCCCGGCAGGGCAGAGGGGGGTGCTGTCCCGCGAGCCTATCTCCTGTTTTGATCGATAGCGGCCGCATTTCGAAATCATTTTTGGTTGCAAACCTATTGAGGACTGGCGTTCCTTCGCGCCCCCCTCTGGCCTGCCGGCCATCTCCCCCACTTTGGGCCCACAAGGGGGGAGATCAGCCAATCACGCAGCCTTGGCCACTCCATCCAACTCGCTCAACGCATCCTGCGACAACTCCAATTCCGCCGCCGCAAGATTCTCCCGAAGATGCCCGACCGACGACGTGCCTGGTATCAGTAGGATGTTCGGCGAGCGCCGCAGCAGCCAGGCAAGCGCGACCTGCATCGGCGTCGCGCCAAGCCGGTGCGCGACGCCCGACAAGGTCGAGGACTGCAGCGGGCTGAAGCCGCCGAGCGGGAAGAACGGCACATAGGCGATGCCGTCGCGGGCAAGCTCGTCGATCAGCGCATCGTCTTGCCTGTGCACCAGATTGTATTGGTTCTGCACGCAAACGATGTCGCAGATCCTGCGGCCCTCCGCGATCTGCGCGCGGGTCACGTTGCTCAAACCGATATGGCGCACGAGGCCTTTGCGTTGCAACTCGGCGAGCTTGGTGACTTGCGCCTCGATGGAGCCTTCCGCCGGACCATGCATCCCGAACATGATGCGCAGATTGACGACGTCCATTGCCTCGAGGCCAAGATTGCGAAGGTTGTCGTGCACTGCCTGCTCGAGTTCGTCGGCTGTGAAGGCCGGCAGCCAGGAGGCGTCTTCGCCGCGACGGGCGCCGATCTTAGTGACAATAGTGAGATCGTCGGGGTAGGGCGCCAGCGCCTCGCGGATCAATCTGTTGGTGACGTGCGGCCCGTAATAATCACTGGTGTCGATATGGTTCACGCCTTGCGCCACCGCTTCGCGCAGCACGGCGACTGCTGCGTCATGATTTTTGGGCGGACCGAACACGCCTTTGCCCGCAAGCTGCATGGCGCCGTAGCCGAGGCGGTGGACCGAGCGGCCGCCGAGTTTGTAAGTGCCGGATTTGTCTACGCTGGACATCGTGTTTCTCCTTCGCTGTCGACGGCGGAGATAGGGCATGGTTGCTGTTCCGATAATCGACTATAATCGGCACAGCTTGTACGAAATTCAGGACAATGACGGCGGACCTCAACGATCTCCAGGCGTTTATGGCGGTGGCGCGCGCCGGCGGTTTTCGCGAAGGAGCCCGTGCGACGGCGGGCAGCGCCTCCGCGCTCAGCGAAGCCATCCGCCGTCTGGAAACTCAGCTCGGTGTTAGGCTCTTCAACCGCACCACGCGCAGCGTTGCTTTGACCGAGGCTGGCGCCAGCCTGCTGGCGCGGCTAGGCCCCGCATTGGGCGAGGTAGAAGCTGCGCTCGATGTGGTGAACGGCTTTCGCGACCGGCCTGCCGGAACCTTGCGTCTCAACGTGCCGATAAGCGCCTCGCGGCTGGTGCTGCCCAGAATCGTTCCGGGATTTCTCGCGGCCTATCCCGCCATTCGCCTGGAAGTGATCGCCGAGGAGAACTTTATCGATCTGCTGGTGGCCGGCTGCGACGCCGGAATCCGCTATGACGAGCGGCTGGAGCAGGACATGATCGCGGTACCGATCGGGCCGCGCGCGCAGCGCTTCACGACCTCCGCCGCGCCGTCCTACCTTGACCGGCGCGGGAGGCCGCAGCACCCGCGCGACCTGCTTGGCCATGCCTGCGTGCGCGGCCGTTTCCCGAGCGGGGTCATGACGCCCTGGGAGTTCGAGCGCGACGGCGAGGTGGTGCGGGTCGATCCCACGGGCCCATTGGTCGTCAGCATCGGTGGAGGCGTCGATCTCGCCATCGATGCGGCAATCGCCGGCGTCGGCATTCTCTGGCTGTTCGAGGACTGGGTGCGCCCGCATTTCGAGAGCGGCGTTCTGGAACCAGTGCTGGAGCCGTGGTGGCAGGAGTTTTCCGGGCCGTTCCTCTACTATCCCGGACGCCGTCTAGTGCCCGCGCCGCTGCGTGCCTTCATCGACTACATCAAAACGCCGGCGGGGCGCTGGTAATGGAAAAAGGCCGCCCGGAGGCGGCCTTTCGAAAGCTTGGAACCCGTAAAGCTTAGCGCTTCGAGAACTGGAAGCTGCGGCGGGCCTTCGCCTTGCCGTACTTCTTGCGCTCGACCACGCGGCTGTCGCGGGTGAGGAAGCCGCCCTTCTTGAGCACCGCGCGCAGCGCCGGCTCATAATAGGTCAGCGCCTTGGAGATGCCGTGACGCACGGCGCCGGCCTGGCCGGACAGGCCGCCTCCGATGACGGTGGCGACGATGTCGTACTGGCCGGCGCGATTTGCCGCGACGATCGGCTGGTTGAGGATCATCTGCAGCACCGGACGCGCGAAATAGGTCGCGAATTCCTTGTCGTTGACGGTGATCTTGCCGGAGCCCGGCTTCACCCAGACGCGCGCGATGGCGTTCTTGCGCTTGCCGGTGGCATAGGCGCGGCCCGACTTGTCGAGCTTCTGGACATGGACGGGCGCGGCCGGCTGCGCGGCGGTCGTGACAGTCCCGAGTTCTGCGAGCGAGGAAAGCTCAGCCATTACGAGGCCCTCTTGTTCTTGGAGTTCAGCTTGGCCACGTCGAGCGTGACGGGCTGCTGAGCGGCATGCGGATGTTCGGCGCCTGCATAGACGCGGAGATTCTTCATCTGGCGGCGGCCAAGCGGGCCGCGCGGGATCATGCGCTCGACGGCCTTCTCGACGACGCGCTCGGGGAAACGGCCTTCGAGCAGTTGGCGCGCGGTGCGCTCCTTGATTCCGCCGGGATGGCCGGTGTGCCAGTAATAGACCTTGTCGGTGTACTTCTTGCCGGTGAACACCACCTTGTCGGCGTTGATGACGATGACGTTGTCGCCATCATCGACATGCGGGGTGAAGGTGGGCTTGTGCTTGCCGCGCAGATGGTTGGCGATGACAGTGGCGAGGCGGCCGACGACGAGACCCTCGGCGTCGATCAGCACCCACTTCTTCACCACATCCGCAGGCTTCTGCGAAAAGGTAGCCATGGTTTTGCTCTCAGGTTGACCTTCCCGGCCAAGAAGGACAAGGAAGGCGTTTCTTGTTGCTTGGATTGACGAGTGCGCTGGAGGCTACCCGCCAATAACAAAACGGCGGCCGTTGCGGGCCGCTGCTTCGCGAGGGCTTATAGGCGAGGGTGCTTGGCACGTCAAGGCGGCCAAAAACGCATCTGGCGCATAAAATAGAATAAAAACAATAGCTTGTCTATGTGGTGTTATTTTACCGCACGGAAGTTGTGCTTGGCCTTCGATTTCGTTACGGGCGGCACCGAGACAAATGTGAGCGGAAACGTCGGTTTCGACTCGTTGCTGACCTCAAGGCCGAATAAACCCTCTGTCTAGCACGCCCATTATGATGTCATCCTGCCACGTGCCGTTGACAAAGGCTGCCTCACGTTCACGGCCTTCTTCAATCATGCCGCACTTGCGATAGCACGCGATAGCACCGGCATTGGTTGCCAGCACGCGTGCGGAGACGCGATGCCAGTCGTGTGTGAAAGCGTATGTCAGAACGAGCTTGACCGCTTCCGCACCGTATCCTTTGCCTAGGTATGCAGGGTCATCGATACCGATTGCTAGAGAAGCCCTTTTGTCGTGCCTATCCAGGCTGTGGAGGCGGACATGGCCGATGAAATGACCAGCATCGATCACCCAGGCATATTCCTGTTCCTCGATGAAGCGGATGGCAGCCTCCGCATCGCCTCGCGTAAAGTGAGCAGTTGAGTCGAACGTTCCGCCGTAAGCCTCAACGATTTCCTTGTGTCGCCGAAGCGCAAGCCGCACGTTCACATCTTGAGAGTTCGGCCTGCGCAGGACGAGACGCGGACTGTTGAGTTCTGGAAGCTCGGATGTCATTTACAAAGCCTAGGACGACACGGCCTCGCTGTCGAATGGCTGCTTCCCAGCCTAGGCACAAATCCAGTTCGAGGGTGCCAAGCGCTGGATTTTCACCGCTAGTTCGTCTGAACATACCAATTGTCAGGATGATGCTCGCTTCGGCGGAATCGAATAGGTGCCGGTGGCGTGCGCCACGGTGTGCTTATCCGGGCCGGCGACGATGTCGATGTCGAAGACCATCAGGCTTTTGCCAAGCTTCAGGATCCGGCAATGGCCGTCGATCGGCCCGGCTTCGGCCTTGCGCATGAAGTTGATGTTGAGGTTGGTGGTTACCGACAGCGCATCCGGCCCGGCGTGGCTGAGCACGCAGACATAACCGCCGATGTCGGCCAGCGTGAACAGTGATGGGCCTGAGACCGTGCCGCCCGGGCGCAGATGCCGCTCGTCGGCGTTGAGCCGCACCGTGCAGCCGCCCGGAAACACCTCGATCGCTTCGTAGAAAGAGAACTGGTCGTTGAGCTGCGGATAGACGCTCGCCATCAGCGCGTTGACTTCCGCCGCGTTGAGCACCGGTTTCAGATTGCTTTGGGCTGGCATCGGCGGTGTCCTATATGAGTAGGCAAGTTCCAGGCACGCTGGACCAAACGGTGCGACGGAGAAAACACGTCTCGCGGCTGTTCTTCAACCGGCAGCGTGCTAGTTCTGTTGTTCCGTGAACCGCGAGCGCTGACCCGAGAGGTTTAGAAAGTGGCTGAAGTCGTTGCCATCAAGCCGGCCGTCGGCGACGGCCCCGTTTCTGCCACCCAGGACAAGGGTGTGCTGCGCCTCACGCTCGCCAGCCCGCCGGCCAATGCGCTCTCGCTGGCGACGATGGCTGCGCTGCAGGCCGAATTCGATCGCGTGAAGGCCGACAAATTCGTGCGCGTCATCATCCTGGCGGCGTCCGGCAAGGTGTTTTGCGCCGGCCACGACCTCAAGGAAATGACCGCGCACCGCGCCGATGCCGACCGCGGACGCGCCTTCTTCGAAAAGACCTTTGCCGCCTGCGCGACGCTCATGCAGACCATCGTGCGCCACCCCAAGCCGGTGATCGCCGAGGTCGATGGCCTGGCCACCGCTGCCGGCCTGCAGCTTGTCGCGAGCTGCGACCTCGCCATTGCTTCGCACGAGGCGACCTTCTGCACGCCGGGCGTCAATATCGGCCTGTTCTGCTCGACGCCGATGGTGGCGCTGTCGCGCAACGTGTCGCGCAAGCAGGCGATGGAAATGCTGCTCACCGGCGAGACGATCGACGCCGCGACCGCCAAGGATTTCGGCCTGATCAACCGCATCGTGCCGCGCGAATATCTGAATCAGGTTGTCAACAAATACGCGCAAACCATTGCTTCCAAATCCTCTTTGGTGGTCAAGACCGGCAAGGAGGCCTTCTACACCCAGGCCGAGATGGGGCTCGCCGACGCCTATGCCTATACCGGCCGGGTGATGGTGGAGAACATGCTGGCGCGTGACGCCGAGGAAGGCATCAGCGCCTTCATCGGCAAGCGCAAGCCGGAATGGACCGACGAATAGCCCGGATGCAGCGGTGCTTTTCCATCGTTGAGGGTCCGACGTGGCTGCCCGCAAGCAACTGACGCGGCTGAAGGCGCCCTATCTCAGGCGCATCCTGCTCGAGCCATCGCTGGTGGCGGATTGGGACCAATACCCCTGGAACCTGCCGATCTTCCGGGACCGCGAATTCGAGTTCGAATTCACCACGCCCATCACCATCATCGTCGGCGAGAACGGCACCGGCAAGTCGACGTTGCTCGAAGCCATAGGCGCGCTGGCCGGCTATGACGAGGCCGGCGGCGGCAAAGGCTACCGGCCGGTCGATCATTCCAGTGCCGTGGACAAGAGCGGCATTTCACTTGCTGCCGCGTTACGGTGCCATTGGCTGCCGAAGGTTACCGCGGGATGGTTCTTTCGCGCCGAGTCGTTTTATTCGGTAGCGCGCTATCTCGATCGGGCAGCACTGGATGTTGGCGCTGCACCGCCTGACTTCCTGTCATGGTCGCATGGCGAGGGCTTCATCCGCTTCTTCGAGGAGCGCTGCCGCCGCCAAGGCATCTACATCCTAGACGAGCCCGAAAGCGCGCTTTCACCGACGCGCCAGATCGAGTTGCTGAAGCTGCTCCAGCGGATGGAGCGTTCCGGCATCGCGCAGGTGATCATGGCGACGCATTCGCCGCTGCTGATGGCCTGCCCGAACGCGCGGCTGTTCCGCATCAGCCGCTTCGGTCTCAATCCAACCGATTTTCACGACACCGATCATTTTCGCATGATGCGCGACTTCTGCAGCGATCCGGCTGCCTTTCTCGCCGAAGCGCTGTATGAGGACGAGCCATGAATCACGACGCCTACGACAACACCTACATCGCCGGTATCCTGAACTCGGTGAAGACGATCGCCATGGTCGGCGCCTCCCCCAACGACGTGAGGCCCAGCTATTTCGTGCTGAAATATCTGCTCGCCAAGGGCTTTTCGGTGCTGCCGATCAATCCCGGTCATGCCGGCAGGCAGATCCTCGGACAGACGGTCTATGCCAGCCTGGCCGACCTGCCGCATCCGGTCGACATGGTCGACATTTTTCGCGGCTCACCGGCAGTGCCGGGCATCGTCGACCAGGTGCTGAAGATGGATTCGCTACCCAAGGTCGTCTGGATGCAGCTAGGCGTGCGCCATGACGAGGCGGCTGCCCGCGCCGAGGCCGCCGGCATCAAGGTGGTGATGAACCGCTGCCCGAAGATCGAATACGGCAAGCTGTCGGGCGAGATCGGCTGGACCGGTGTCAATTCCGGCGTGCTGTCGTCGAAGAAGCCCTTGATGCGCCAGGGCTTCCAGAGCTTCGGTGTGAGGCAGAAATAAGCCTCCCGCAGACTGCGCAAAATTATTCCGGGAAGAGATCGATTTTCTCTGGCGTTCGCCCCAGATCGCATGCCGAAAGGTATTTTCTTCTTTGCATTCCCAGCCGGGCTTCGCCAAGAATGCCCGGCGATTTTCGCTAGATCACCAGAGGGAGGTTTCCGTGACCCGTACGCCCGGTTTCAACACGCTCGCCGTTCATGCCGGCGCCAAGCCGGATCCGGCGACCGGCGCCCGCGCCACGCCGATCTACCAGACCACCTCCTATGTCTTCGACGACGCCGACCATGCCGCATCGCTGTTCGGGCTGAAGGCCTTCGGCAACATCTACACGCGCATCATGAATCCGACGCAGGCGGTTCTCGAGGAACGCATAGCGGCGCTCGAAGGCGGCACAGCGGCCCTTGCCGTCGCATCCGGCCACGCCGCCCAGGTGCTGGTCTTCCACAATCTGATGCAGCCGGGTGACAATTTCGTATCTGCCACAAAGCTTTATGGCGGCTCCATCAACCAGTTCGGCCATGCCTTCAAGAACTTCGGCTGGCAGGTGCGCTGGGCCGACACCAACGATCCGTCGACCTTCGAAAGCCAGATCGACGACAAGACCAAGGCGATCTTCATCGAAAGCCTCGCCAATCCGGGCGGCATCTTCGTCGACATCGAGAAGATCGGCGATATCGCCCGCAAGCATGGCCTGCCGCTGATCGTCGACAACACGCTGGCCTCGCCCTATCTGGTGCGGCCGATCGAGCACGGTGCCGACATCGTCGTGCATTCGCTGACCAAGTTCATCGGCGGCCACGGCAATTCGATCGGCGGCGCCATCATCGACGGCGGCACCTTCGACTGGTCGAAATCGGGCAAGTATCCGATGCTGTCGGAGCCGCGCCCCGAGTATGGCGGTCTCGTCCTGCATGAGACCTTCGGCAACTTCGCCTTCGCGATTGCAGCCCGCGTGCTCGGTCTGCGCGATATCGGCCCGGCCATCTCGCCCTTCAACGCTTTCCTGATCCTGACCGGCCTCGAAACGCTGCCGCTCAGGATGCAGCGCCATTGCGACAACGCGGCGAGCGTCGCAGGCTGGCTGTCGAACCATCCGAAGGTCGCGTGGGTGAACTATCCCGGCCTGCCCGGCGACAAGAACAACGCGCTGCAGAAGAAATATTCGCCGCAGGGCGCGGGCGCTGTGTTCACCTTCGGCCTCACGGGCGGCTACGAGGCTGGCGTCAAGTTCGTCGAGGCGCTGGAGCTGTTCTCGCACCTTGCCAATGTCGGCGACACCAAGTCGCTGGTCATCCATCCCGCCTCGACCACGCACCGCCAGCTTTCCGACGAGCAGAAGATCAAGGCCGGCGCCGGACCGGACACGGTCCGGTTGTCGATCGGCATCGAGGACGTCAACGACATCGTCGCCGATCTGGAACAGGCGCTCGGCAAGGTCTGACCGCCATGTCGGCTTTCCTTGCCGTCAATACCGAAAGCGTCGAACCGGAGGCCGGCGCGCCGGCCCCGGACCGCGTGATTTCGGGCGAGCCGAAATTCCGAACCTGGAATGTCGAGGAGCGGGATGGCGGCCTCTATGCAGGCATCTGGGAAGCGACGCCCGGCAAGTGGCGCATCGTCTATGACGAATGGGAGTTCTGCCACATTCTGGCGGGCGTCTCGGTGATTGCCGAGGACGGCGGCGAGACGCGCACGGTCAGGGCCGGCGACAGCTTCGTGCTGCGGCCCGGCTTCAAGGGCACCTGGGAGGTGCTCAAGACGACGCGGAAGGAATATGTGATCCGGCTCTAGACGGGGCGGGGTTTCAGAGCACGCGCCCGATGTCGGCATCGCCAAATCCGAAGCCGGTCATGAGCTCTCGATGCCAAGGGCTGCCGAGCAAATCATCCAGGCACCGATCCACTTGGTGGCGGAGCACGGCATTGCCCTTGGCCAACGCGAAGGCGCCCGCGGCAGGCTGCCTCTCGGATGCCGGAACCTCGACAACCTCAAGCGGCGTATCGGGTCGCCGAGCGATGTAGCCGCGATGCGCCATGGCGACGCTGGCATAAGCCTGCACCGCGCCCCGTGCCACGGCCTCCGCTGCCTCCGCCTGCGACGCGAATATTCTGATACGTTCGGGCGGGATGCCGTTCTGCAACGCAGTTTGATGCTGAATCTGGTCTGAGATCACGGCCAGCATCGCTGAAGGGTGCCGGGCGAGGGAACGGTAGCCCTCCAATCCTAGAGGATCGTCCTTGACGACCATCAGGCCATCCGGCAACGACCAGATCGGTCGTGTGAAATCCACGAGCTTTCTACGCACGTCCGAGATGAACAGGCCGGTCGTCATGTCCCAGCCGCCGTTGGCTAATCCGGGCAGAAGCTCGGCGAATTCTGTCTCGACCGGCGCGAAATCCTCCGCCTTGAGCATCTGGCAGATTTTCTCGGCGAGCTTCACGTCGCAGCCGCCGAGTTCGCCGGAAGCGTCGGTGAAGCAGAAGGGAGGCTCCTGCAGAAAGGCGAATCTCATTTCGTGTTGCCTTCAGTAAGTCACCACGAGCTTTTCCAGCCCGTGGAAGTGATAAGTGTCGCGAAAGCGTGGCTCCTCGGCCAGTTGCAGGTTCGGCAGCCGGTCGAACAGCGTTTTTAGCGACACCTGTAGTTCGAGCCGCGCCAGCGGCGCGCCGATGCAGAAATGGATGCCGGCGCCGAAGGAGACGTTTTTCTGGTCCACGCGGTCCGGGTTGAAGGTTCCAGGATCGGCAAACGCCAGCGGGTCGTGATTGGCCATGCCGAGCAGCAGAGCGATCATCTCGCCGGGCTTGACCAAAATGCCCTGTGAAACTTCGATCTCCTCATAGGCATAGCGCAGGAACATGTGCAGCGGCGCGTCGAAGCGCAGGCATTCTTCGACCGCTGCCGCGTTTGCTTCAGGCGTGGCGAAAAAACGGCGCGGATCGTCGCCTTGCGCGAGGATCGAACGCACGGCATTGCCGGTCTGGTGCACGGTCGCTTCGTGCCCCGCATTGAGGAGAAGGATCGCCGAGGAAACCAATTCGTCTTCGGACAGCTTCTGGCCGTTGTCCTGAGCCTCGATCAGCAGCGAAAGCAGATCGTCGCCGGGCTTCTTGCGCCGCTCTGCAATATAGCCGCGCAGGAAGTCGGAAAAATCGCGCGCGGCGCGGTTCGCGGCCTCTTCAACCACGTGCGTGCGGCCATGCATGTACATGGCGACCATCTGATGCGACCAGTCGAGCAATTGCGGTCCCATCTCGACCGGGACGCCGAGCATCTCGGCGATGATGGTGATCGGCAAAGGCGAGGCGTAGGCGGGCAGGAGATCGGCGCCGCCCGGCTCGAAGCGGTCGATCAGCTCATTGGCCAGAGCCTCGATGTGCGGCCTCAGCCGCTCGACCTGACGCGAGACGAAGGCGCGGTTGACCAGTGTCCGCAGCCTCGTGTGCACCGGCGGCTCAAGCTCCAGCATGGAATTCGCCTCGATCGCGTCGAAGGCAGCAAGGTGCGAGCGATCGTCGCCCACGCCGCGGCTGTCGGGAATGCCTGCCGGGTTCTGCCGGCCGAAACGGCGGTCGCGCAGCAGGCGGTTGACATCGTCGAAGCCGCCAAAGCACCAGAAGCCGTAATCCTCCCAGAAGAAGGCGTTCGAGGCGCCATGCAGGAAGGCATAGGCCTCATACGGGTTCTGCACGAAGGCCGGCTCGTGCGGGTCGAGCCGCAGGCGGCGGCTAGCGGGATCGAAGGCGAGATAGGCTGGCATCATGTTCGACCAATAGCGCGCCTTGTCAGCCTGATGCCAGATCGTATCTTGGCGTCCGTTATGCCGATGCGTTGAGCCCAGGAGGGGATGAAGGGTCGCAGCGGCGCGCTTCAGCGTCCAGTCCTCAGGATGCCTGCCACCTTCGCGGCGATCGCGGCATCGAGCGCCTGCCAGTTCCCTAGAAGCTCGCGCGGAAAACGGTAGGTGAAGCTGAGATCGTCGCCGACCTGGATGTCGCGCTCGCAGGGCGCCAGCGATTCCTCGGCACTTGGCCCGCTTAGGCAGCGGGCGACGAACGGGTCCTTGCCCGGCCGGTCGGCGACCGCCAGCACCTCGTTGAGATAGCCCGATTTCTCGGTGAAGCCGTAAAGCGTGGTGCCGTCCGGGCCGGGCGTGCCCGGCCTGACGATCAAGGCACTGTAGATCGGCGCGAAACGGCCGCTCATGTCGCGCGACATCATCCGCGGCTCGAATGACAGGAAGATGATCTTCTTGGTCGTGGCGTGGTTGAAGTCGTCGCGCGCGGCGCTGCTGTAGCCGTCCATCTCGGGATAGCGCAGGTAAAGATCGAGGCGCGAGGCGATACCGTCGCGCCTGGCCTGGTCGAAGCGGATGAAGTTGGCCGGCACGCTGATCAGGTTGTTACCGATGACGATCTGTCGGACGGTCGTGTCATCGGTATAGCCAGCCATGGCTATTGACCGGCCTAGCCACTTGCCACCAACGCTGATCGCCACCGAAAGCAGGGCCAGCGCCGCGAAGGCGTAGAAGACCCGCTTCATGAAGGTCGAGTCGACGACCTCGAATTGCTCGGCGGCGGCTGCCTCTCTCATCGCGATCCCCGATCCGCTCACCTGTCCTTAGGTGGCACAGCTTGCGCGGCATGGCCCTTGCAGCGCGTTGGCACGACTGTGCGGTCTCATGGTAAACGGTTGGTAAAGATGGATATCATGTTGCTCCCTCTCTACGCTTTTGCGGTCGGCCTGACGGCGTGCGGTCTCGCGGGCTCGGCGATGGAACTGATCTCCGGCCGCCGGTTGGCCTTTGCCGAGCCCTATGTGTCGCCCGCCCATATTGCGCGGTCGCTTGCGGCGACCGCCTGCGCCGGCCCATTCATGCTCACCAATGAAGCGCTGGCTGCACGGCGCGAGGGGCGTATCGGCACGCTGGCGCTGCTTTCCTGCGGCTGCACGGCCGTGGCCTGGGCGCTGGCGCTCGGCATCGTGCTGATCGCCATTGCCTCATGGGCAACTGGTCTTTAGGTCTTTGATTTTAAGCATGTCTTTGTCGCGAAACCGCTGCACACTTTCGGGAGACATGCGTTAGGCTCTGCCGAATTCCCGGCTTTGAGACGAATCGGAGACGAAAAATGCCGATCTTCGCGATCGATGGGAAAGCGCCTCGGTTCGAGGATGCCGAAACCAACTGGGTTGCGCCGGACGCCACGCTGATCGGCGATATCAGCATAGGCCGCAATGCCGGCTTCTGGTTCGGCGTCGTCATCCGCGGCGACGGCGAGCCGATCACGATCGGCGCCGACACCAATGTGCAGGAACATACGGTCATGCACACCGATCCGGGCTATCCGCTCACCATCGGCCAGGGCTGCACGATTGGTCATCGCGCGCTGCTGCACGGCTGCACGGTCGGCGACAACAGCCTGATCGGCATGGGCGCCATCGTGCTCAACGGGGCCAAGATCGGCAGGAATTCGCTGGTCGGCGCCGGCGCGCTGGTGACGGAAAACAAGGTCTTTCCGGACAATTCCCTGATCGTCGGTTCGCCCGCCAAGGTGATACGGACGCTGGACGACGCGGCGATCGAGCGGCTACGCGTCTCAGCCGCGCACTATGTTGCCAATGGCAAACGCTTCAAGGCCGGATTGAAGCAGGCCTGAAGCGAGCTGGCCGGTGGCGCCGCCGGCTTAGCCTTGCCGGGACATCGCATCGCGCAGCAGCGACGCCCCCGCTTCGAAGCCGGCTTCGTCGGCGTCTTCCAGGGCGGTCTCATAATCGTCGATGTGCGTCCTGAGCGATGGATCCGCGCCCGATGCCAGCAGCAGGCGGATTGCCTCCGCATCGCGCTGCGCCACCGCATAGTGCAGGGGCGTCCAGTCGTTCACGCCGCGCATGTTCGGGTCGGCGCCGTGTTCCAGCAGGAGCCGGATGACGTCCAGCCTGTCCGGCCGCTTCGTCGACAGTGCCGCGATGATTGAAGGAAAACCGGCAAGGTCCTCATAGTTCGGATTCGAGCCCGCACCAGGCAAGGTTGCGATGAAAGCGATTGGGCTGTCGCCGGAAAAGGCGGAGCCGGCCCGGGGACAGGGCCGGCTCCTAAAACCCGGTCGTTGGGGACGGGGAGGGTGGGGACTCGACCGGGCTTTTTGGTCGCGTCCTTAGCGGACGCTGGCGACCGCGTCCTCGCGGCCGTCGTTGATCGACACCCAAACGCCCGAACTCTCGGTCGATTGACGTTTGAGGTAGGTATAGACCGTGTCGTTCCAGGCGAGCACTTTCGGCTCGAGGTTGTCGAGGATGAATTCGCCGAGACTGGTGCGTACTGTCAGCACCGCGTGACCGTCGCCATTCGGCTGGCGCACGACCGTCATCAAAAGGTCGCCGGCGGGCACGCCAGCGGCCATCAGCTCGCGACGCTTCTCCAGCGCATAATCCTCGCAGTCGCCATAGCCGTTTTCGGGATAGGCCCAATATTCCTCGACCCCATAAATCTCCATGTCGGTGCGCGGCTTGACGTGCGTATTGACCGAATTGTTGACGTTGATGATCGTCGTCCACAGCTTGCGGGTCAGTTCGACCGGTGATCCTTTCGGCGTCCTCTCGTTGCACTCGACCGGGATGCGCTGGCAGAATTCATAATGGCCGACCGGTTGGGTGGTGCGGCCGCCCGTATGCATGAAAACCGGTCCAGCGTTTGCCGTTCCCCAAGCGGAAAGCTGCATCGCCATTGCCAAGAGCAACAGCTTGCCCCTCATCATTTTCATTATGGTAGTCTCCCCGTTTGAGAGAGACTGTGCCACGTTGGGATTTATTTGGCGCAAAAACCCGAAGCAGATATTGAGTAAAACGCCCGTAGAATAAATATAAAATTTGAACTGTCTCGATTTCGGATTGTTGAGATTTCGCCGGGCGCCATCCCCGGCTCTCGCGGTGCCTCGACATGCCGCCTGATTACGAGAGGCACAATCCGACCAACGAAAAACCGGCCGCAAAGGGGCCGGTTCAGTGCTTGCCTGGTTTCGGAGTGGTCAGGACCGCGGCGCGTTGAATTCCGAATCCAATGTCTCCGGCCGCTGGATGACGGCGAACTCGATGGCCACGCCGTCCTCGAAGTGACGCACCACCTGGCCGCGCATTGTCCCCAGCATGACCTGCACGCCGATCGCCGGCTTGACGTCGATCTCGATCGCCGCGCCCGAAAGCGATAGGTCGATGATGCGGCACTGATATTGGCGTCCGTCGGTGAGCTGCAGCACGCTCATCGGATTGCGCGGCGCGACGCGCTCGTGGCGGCGATCTTCCGGCAAGTCCAACTCATGCTTGTTGGCAAGCCAGGTGAGCTGCGCGGCGAGCTTGTCCTTCTTGCGGTCCGAAGCGATGACGGTCATGGCGAATCCGTCCTGCGAGGTCCGCGTTACGACGCCTTCGATACGGCCGATATGGTCGATATAGGCAATGACCTTTTCGCCCGGCATGCCGACGCGATCGGTGCGCAAGGCGACGTTGCCGGGCGACATGTCGATCACCTGGCACGGATGCTCGGTGCGGTCTTCCAGCATGAATCGCCCGTAGATCTTGACCCGGACGCGCTGGAAATTACGCCGCTCCACTCGGGACGGCGCGTATTCCGCCGCTGACCTCATGACTGCCTACACCCCGTTGGCATTCCGCGCGCCGATGCGAGGAATTTCACCAAAAAAAACTACAGCAAAGCAGGTTAACAAAGGGGAAAAAGCCGGCCCTAGATGGCTTGGGACCAGACGCCATGGCAAGGCGGGAAGCAAGGTCCGATCGGGCCAAAAACATCGCGATCGCCTTATTCGTTGCGCCCGCCGTCAAAGACGACGAGGTGCCGGATCCGGCGCACGCGGCCGAGCGCCGAAATGGTTTCGGGCGCATCGAACTCAGTCGGAACGAGCGACGGAACGTCGATCGCGGGTCGGTTCTTCAGGAACATCGGTTCCTTGTCGGGGTCGATGACCCGGATCGCGTCGATCAGGGCGTCGACGAGCGGGTCGGCGCCCAGCCAGAATGGCCTTTCCGCAGCGCTGATAATGCCCAGGCAGCGCGGGTTCTCGACACCGCCGTCGAGAGGCAGCGCAAGCAGTTCGAACTTGTTGGAACGGCCGTTTTGGCTAAAGCCCTCGTAGTTCAGCAGCAGGACCGATTTCTGGTCGAAGACGCCGTGGATGAGCCGCGACACCAGCCGCTGGTCCTTCTCGCGCCAGAGCGAAGGGAAGGAGAACCCCTTGAGCTCGCGGCCGTAGTAGGCGCAGAGCCTGGTGCCGGCCAGCCGGAACACGGCTTCGCCGCGCGTGTCGCGCTCCAGGATGAACGTATCGGCCAGAAGCGACTTGATGTCCGCCGGCTCGACTTCCGAACGTTTCGGGGCCGGGCGGCCATCACGCAGCTGGTTCCAATATTGGAACAGCGTGATTGATCCGTTCTGATTCATTTCCATTCCGCTCCGAGCAATCTGTCTTTCTTGCTGTCCCATCGGCGAACAGACAGGGCGCCCTCCGATGACCTTCATGCGGTGCGGAGCAGGATGCGTGCCAGTATCGTTAACGTTTGTTCACGGGTCGGGGACGTTAAGGTTAACAAATGGTTTACATTGCGTGCCTGCGGAGCCTGTGGCACATCGAAAACCACTCCAAACGGCGATCGACAGCGCTTTAGTCGGAGTTTTCGGGGAGCAGGGGACTCGACCGGCCGTTCAGGGGAAGCCCTGGACGGCTTTCTTTTTGATTCGCTTCGGCTGTGGCGATTCGCGGTTTGTGATTCGTTTGGACGTGAACTACATGCTGGCGCTCACATCGAATCTCCAGCCAGCTCCAGGCGCGCATGAACGAACCGACAAGCCCGACTGAACCCGGACCGCGGCCGGACGAAGAGGCGCCGGAGCCGCGCCGCGAGCCGGTGTTCAACCTGCCGCCGGTGGTGCTGGCGGTGATCGCGATATGCGCGATCGTCTTTTTGCTGCAGCAATATGTGCTGAACGAAACCCAGCAAATGACGCTGCTCTACGATGGAGCCTTCATCCCGGTGCTCTATATCGGCCAATACGGCTTCGACTGGTTCCTGTTCACGCGTCCCTTCACCTACGCCTTCATGCATGGAGGCTTTGCCCATATCGCCATCAACATGGTCTGGCTTGCCGCTTTCGGCTCACCGCTTGCCAATCGCCTCGGTGCCCTTCGATTTGCGGTGTTCTACGCCGTGACCGGGCTCGCTTCGGTCGCGCTGTTCTGGGCAATGCACCCTTACGGCGAGATGCCGCTCGTCGGCGCTTCGGGCGCGATCTCCGGCATGATGGGTGCGGCGGCGCGCTACGGCTTCCGCATCGACCGCTCGTCCGGCCGGGCGGCCTTCGCCGGCGATCCGTTGCCGATCGCAATCGTGTTGCGCTTGCGTGGCGTCGTGACCTTTCTCGGCGTTTGGATGGTGATCAATCTCGCCACCGGCCTGCTAGGCTTCGCGCCGGGTGTCGACGGCCAGATCGCTTGGGAGGCCCATATCGGCGGGTTTGTGGCCGGCTTCTTCGGCCTGCGTTTTTTCGACCGCCCGCAGCCGGCGGCCTAGCACTGCTGCGCACTTGAAATGCAACCAATCACGGCGCACGATGTTGCCATGCATGTCTCCCAAAACTGCGAAGCGGTTTGGGAGAGAGCCATGCATCAAAACAATGACTTAAAGCGTGCTGCGGCGCGCTTTAAGTCACCCAGCGTCTTCTCGAGGGCGCTGGGGCTTAAGCCGGTCAGGGCAGGAGCCGGCGAGCAAGGCTGAGGAGGACGCCATGACGGTTAAGGCAATTCTTGAAAGCAAGGGCCATGACGTGTTCACGCTCGGGCCCAATGAAAAGCTGAGCGAAGCCATCCGGATCCTGACCGAACACCGGATCGGCGCGCTGGTCATCACCAATGGCGACCGCAAGATCGTCGGCATTCTTTCGGAACGCGACATCGTGCGGGTCATAGCCAGGGAAGGAGCGGCGGCGCTCGATATCGCGGTGCGTTCGGCCATGACGCCCAAGGTCAAGATCTGCAACGAGAGCCATACGGTCAACGAGGTCATGGAAATCATGACCAGGGGCCGCTTCCGCCATCTTCCGGTGGAGAAGGATGGTATGCTCGATGGCATCGTCTCCATCGGCGACGTGGTCAAGCGCCGCATCGAAGATGTCGAGCGCGAGGCCGAGGAGATCCGGGCCTATATTGCGACGGCATAGCCGCGCTCGGTTGCCAATCCATCTCGAAGCGCGTCGCAAGCCGCGCTGGCTTCGCGCTTCAAGTCTTTGCCTTTATCATGCCGTTTTCGAAGAAGCGTTGCACAGTTGGCGCGACCTGCATCAGCGCGGCCCGGCAGCGTGCTGGAGGCGCGCGATGAGGTCGGCGTTGCGACAATATTGCGGTGGGGCATCGGCTTGTTCGTGGCTGTCGAGCCACGTCGCGCATTCGGCTTGATGATCGCATGAGCGGCACCGGTCGGCGGCCCGATTGGCAACCGCAAGGTGGTCCGGAATGATTTTGAGCTGCCGGTCGACGCCCATCTTCTGCATCATTCGGTCCATCAGCGAGGTTCTGACGTCGATCGTAAGCAGATAATCCAGAAAGCTCATATCGCTCGCGCTCCTGCCTTTTTCAGAGTCTCTCGCAGGATCGCAGCCGCACGCATTGATTTCGGTCAAGAGACGACTCCCTTGCCAGCCCGAGCCGATTGATCTAGCGAACGGTTGACATCCTGCGCTGCCAGAGCGTGGGAATTCGACCAATAAGCATCCGGACCGTCATGAGCATCATCGATACCCGCACGCCAGATCCGAAACGCCTGATCTCCGGAGCCACCGGCGATTGGGAGATCATCATCGGTCTCGAAGTGCATGCGCAAGTGACGTCCGAGGCGAAGCTCTTCTCCGGCGCCTCGACCTCTTTCGGCGCCGCGCCCAACGCCAATGTCAGCTTGGTCGACGCGGCGATGCCCGGCATGCTGCCAGTGATCAACGAGGAGTGCGTCAAGCAGGCGATCCGCACCGGGTTGGGCCTGAAGGCCGCGATCAACCACAAGTCGGTCTTCGACCGGAAGAACTACTTCTATCCGGACCTGCCGCAGGGCTACCAGATCTCGCAGTACAAGCAGCCGATCGTCGGCGAGGGCAAGGTGATCGTGTCTGTCGGTCCGGATCGGCAGGGCGAATTCGAGGACATCGAGGTCGGCATCGAGCGGCTGCATCTCGAGCAGGACGCCGGAAAGTCGATGCACGACCAGCATCCGACCATGTCCTATGTCGATCTCAACCGCTCGGGCGTGGCGCTGATGGAGATCGTCTCCAAGCCCGACATGCGCTCCGCCGACGAGGCCAAGGCCTATGTCAGCAAGCTGCGCACCATCATGCGCTATCTCGGCACCTGCGACGGCAACATGGACGAAGGCTCGCTGCGCGCCGACGTCAACGTCTCGGTGCGACGCCCCGGAGGCGCCTTCGGCACGCGCTGCGAAATCAAGAACGTCAACTCGATCCGCTTCATCGGCCAGGCCATCGAATCCGAGGCGCGCCGGCAGATCGCCATCCTCGAGGATGGCGGTGCGATCGAGCAGGAGACCCGTCTTTTCGATCCCAACAAGGGCGAGACGCGCTCGATGCGCTCCAAGGAAGAGGCGCATGACTACCGCTATTTCCCGGATCCCGACCTTCTGCCGCTGGAGTTCGACCAGGCCTATGTCGATGATCTGGCACAGCATCTGCCGGAACTGCCCGACGACAAGAAGGCGCGGCTGATCGGCTCGCTCGGACTCTCGACCTACGACGCGTCGGTGCTGGTGTCGGAGAAGCCGATCGCCGACTATTTCGAGAAGGTGGCGGCCGGGCGTGACGGCAAGCTTGCCGCCAACTGGGTCATTAACGACCTGCTGGGTGCTCTCAATAAAGCCGGAAAAGATATTGAAAACGCGCCGGTTTCGCCCGATCAGCTGGGGGCGGTCATCGACCTGATCAAGGAAGGCACGATCTCCGGCAAGATCGGCAAGGACCTGTTCGAGATCGTCTGGAACGAGGGCGGCGACCCACGCCAGCTGGTCGAGAGCCGAGGCATGAAGCAGGTCACGGACACCGGCGCCATC
This sequence comes from Mesorhizobium sp. WSM4884, assembly GCF_029625675.1. Lineage (NCBI taxonomy): Bacteria > Pseudomonadati > Pseudomonadota > Alphaproteobacteria > Hyphomicrobiales > Phyllobacteriaceae > Mesorhizobium > Mesorhizobium sp. WSM4884. Next base: position 1,638 of record NZ_JARTVO010000025.1, on the reverse strand, counting down.
GAGAAAGCTGTCGACGAGGTTATCGCCGCCAACCCCGACAAGGCCGAGCAGGCGCGCGCCAAGCCGACCATGGCCGGTTGGTTCGTCGGCCAGGTGATGAAGGCGACCGGCGGCAAGGCGAACCCGCAGGCGGTCAACGAGCTGGTCAAGGCCAAGCTCGGCATCGAGGGCTAGCATGTTCGTGCGGACGGCGAGCGAACGCGATCTCGCCGCCATCCGCGGACTGCTGGTCGAGACCTGGCACGCCACCTACGATGCCGTCTACGGCGCCCGGCGCGTCACCGAGATCACCGATGACTGGCATTCGATCGCCTCGCTCAAGGCGCGGCTGACGCGCCCCAACTCGGAATTCATGGTGGCCGACGACGGCAAGCGCCTCGGCGGCATGGCGTTCGCTTCCGCCACCAAGGACCCGAAGATCGTCCTGCTCAACCAGCTCTACGTGCATCCGGACTGTCAGCGGCGAGGGATCGGCCGGTCGCTGCTCGACGAGGTAGAGGCCAGCTTCCCGGAAGCGCGGTCATTACGCCTGGAAGTGGAGGAGGCGAATTCTCCGGCGATCGCCTTCTACGAGGCGAATGGGTTCCGGCCCGCCGGCAGGACAGCCGATTGCGGCGGCGGTTCGGGAATGCCCGCGCTCATCCTGGAGAAGCGGCTGACGTAGATCGTCCGAAGATGATTTGATTCATCCCCAGGCGTCCAAACTTCGTCACTCAGGCGCGGGAAGAATCTCCACATTGTCGATCAGCCTGGTCGTGCCGAGCCAGGCCGCGGCGAGCAGGCGGCCGTCGCGGTCCCGCCGCCAGGGCCTGAGCGTCATTGCTTCGCGCGCAGCGACGTAGTCGACCTTTCCAAAGCCTGCCCGAACGAGCGCTTCTGCGGCATCCTCCATGGCGGCGGTCTCATCGGCGCCAGATGTCACTTTCGTCGCCGTTTGGCGCAAAACGGCGTTGAGCTTGCGCGCGACCTCGAGTTCGGCCTCGCTGAGATAGGCGTTGCGCGACGACATGGCGAGGCCACGGGAGTCGCGCACTGTCGGCGCGCCGATGATCTCGACCGGCAGGTCGAGATCGCGGCAAAGCTGCCTGACGACGCAAAGCTGCTGGTAGTCCTTCTCGCCAAACACCGCGCAATCGGGCGCCGCCTGCAGGAAAAGCTTCGCCACCACCGTGGCGACGCCATCGAAGAAGGCCGGCCTGAAATCCGTTTCAAGGCCGGCAGCAGGGCCGCCGACCGAGATCTTGGTGGCGAAGCCTGCCGGGTACATTTCCGTCACACCCGGTGTGAAGGCGAGATGCGCGCCGGCTTCCCGCAACCGGTCGAGATCGAGGGCCAACTGGCGCGGATACTTGTCCAGGTCCTCGGTCGGCGCGAACTGGGCCGGATTGACGAAGATCGAGACGACGCAGCGCTCGGCCTGTTCGAGCGCGATCCTCACCAGCGAGATGTGGCCGTCGTGCAGGGCGCCCATGGTCGGCACCATGGCGATCCTCTGGCCTTCCTGGCGCCAGTTCCGGATTTGCGCCCGCAGCGCTGCGACGCTGTCGACGATGATCGGCCCGCTCATCAGGCAACCTCACGATTGCGTTGAATCAGTTTAAGAGCTGATTGGGCGTTGGTCCCGCGCCACCGTGACGA
>NZ_JARTVO010000024.1:0-76481 GCF_029625675.1 Mesorhizobium sp. WSM4884 | reverse complement strand
ATCGGTGACGTTGAACATCACCAGCCTGCCATGACCGCCCTCTCGCAGCGAATTTGCAGAACTCTCAGCACACTACCCGTCAGAGCGAAGGGTGGTGCGGATGAAGGGACTCGAACCCCCACGCCTTTCGGCACTGGAACCTAAATCCAGGGCGTCTACCAATTCCGCCACATCCGCGCATCCCGGCAATCCCATGTAGCCATCATTCTGTCAATGTCGGGGTCCAAATCACCGTCATTCGCTAATCGCGAAGATGGTTGAAAATTAGCCTAGCCTGTGACAAAAGGCGTGTCGAATGTGACGGAACGCGACTATCCGCTTCTGCAGAATGTGAAAAGAAGTAGGAAAAACAAAGACTTCTTCACATTTTTGGAAGCATAGGTCAGGAGAGTTTGAGCCGCATTGGCGGTCAAATCACCAGGTTCCGTACCAAAAGCCATTTCCGGCAAGATTATACCGGCAGGCTGTGAACGGCTAAGAACCGTTTGGCAGCCTCATTGGTGAAAACAAAGGTTTTAGGATGCAGGTCACCGAAACGCTCAACTCCGGTCTCAAGCGCGAGATCAAGATCACCGTGCCGGCCGGTGACATGGAAGCCAAGCTGATGGCGCGGCTGAACGATGCCCGCGACAAGGTGCGGATCAACGGCTTCCGTCCGGGCAAGGTGCCGGTGCAGCACCTGCGCAAGATGTACGGCAAGTCGTTCATGGCCGAGGTCGTCAACGAGATCCTCAACGACTCGACCCGTTCGATCATCTCGGGCCGCGGCGAGAAGGCCGCCATGCAGCCCGAAGTGATCATGACCGAGGACGAAAAGGAAGCCGAGAAGATCCTGGCCGGCGGCGCCGACTTCGAGTTCCGCCTCAACTACGAGGTCATCCCGGCGATCGAGATCAAGGATTTCTCCGACATCAAGGTGAGGCGTCAGGTTTACGACGTGCCGGAGTCTGAGATTGAAGACCAGGTAAAGCGGGTCGCCGAATCTGCGCGCAGCTACGAGCCCAAGGACGGCAAGGCCGCGGAGGGCGACCGCGTGAGCATCGACTATGTCGGCAAGATCGGCGGCGAAGCCTTCGCTGGCGGCGCCGGCACCGACCAGCCGCTGGTGCTCGGTTCGAAGGAGTTCATTCCGGGCTTCGAGGACCAGCTGATCGGCACCAAGGCCGGCGAAGAGAAGCAAATCACCGTCACCTTCCCGGAGAACTACCAGGCGGCGCATCTGGCCGGCAAGGAAGCCACCTTCGACGTCACCGTCAAGGAAGTGGCCAAGCCCGGCGAGCTCGAGATCAATGACGAAACCGCCAAGAATCTTGGCCTGGAATCGCTGGAGCGCCTGCGCGAGATCGTGCGCGGCCAGATCGAGAACCAGTTCGGTTCGATGACACGCCAGAAGGTGAAGCGCCAGCTGCTGGATCAGCTCGACGCCGCCTATTCCTTCGAGGCGCCGTCGAAGCTCGTCGAGGCCGAGTTCAACAACATCTGGGCGCAGGTCAACCGCGACCTCGAAGCCGCCGGCCGCACCTTCGCCGACGAGGAGACGACGGAAGAAGAGGCGCGCGCCGAATATATGCGCCTGGCCGAGCGCCGCGTGCGTCTCGGCCTGGTTCTTGCCGAGATCGGCGAGAAGGCCGGCGTCACAGTATCGGACGAAGAGCTGCAGCGCGGCCTGTTCGAGCAGGTCCGCCGCTTCCCGGCCAACCAGCAGCAGGAAGCCTTCGAGTTCTATCGCAGCAACCCCGAGGCGATCAATTCGCTGCGCGCACCGATGTTCGAGGAGAAGGTCGTTGACTACCTGCTCGGCCAAATCTCGGTTGATGACGTCAAGGTCAGCAAGGAAGAATTGATGGCCGACGACGAGGAGGCCGAAACCGCGACCAAGGCGAAGCCGGCGAAGAAGGCTTCCTCGAAGAAGGCCGAGGCCAAGGCAAGTGAATCAAAGTCGGGCGAGGCCGCCGGCGAGGCGGAAGAGCCCAAGAAGAAGGCCGCGCCGAAGAAGAAAGCCGCCAAGGACGCCGAGTAAAAAACGGCTCGATACGTGATTTGGAAAGGCCGCCCTCGAGGCGGCCTTTTTCGTTGTTGCCGCGCGGCAACACAATCGCCTTCGGATGAATGCCAGCTGCTGGCGATACCGAACGTTGATGATTATCTGCGCGGTATCGCATTTGGCGGGGTTGTTTGGAGGCGCGGGTGATCATGGCATTCAAGATGAGGGGCGTGGTTGTTGCCGCGGCGCTCTTGCTTGCCTCGGCTTGTGTTGCTCAAGCCGGACCCGATCTCGGCAACTGGCGCGTCGATGCCGCCGGCGGCCAGGTGACCGCATCGCTTTACGCTACCAACAAGCTGATCACCGGCGGCGGCGCGCTGGGCTACAGTCCGGTGCTGACGCTGGCCTGCCGGTCCGACGGTGAACCGCGCTGGAGCGAATGGCTGCAGCTCAACGACGCTGTTTCGGCCAGCCGCAAGATCACCATGTCGGTCATGGTCGACGGCGGCAGCAAATTCGACGAAAGCTGGTCCGTCGGCCCACGCGGCAAATTGCTGGTCAGGGAAGGGGATGACGGCATCAAGCGGCTGGTTTCCGCGAACCGGCTGCTGCTGTCATGGCGCTTCGGCCTGCTGTCGGGCCGCGGCGAGGCCGATTTCGATCTCGCCGGACTGTCGGAGGCAATCGGCCAGATCGCTGCAAGTTGCAAGACCGACCCGCCCTGATCGTGCCGTCCAGAACAGGCTTGCACGGACGACGACACCGAAAATGGGAGCCGGCGAAACCCGACCCTGTTTCTGCTGCTTTTGCCGTTTCGGACGGCTACCCCTCGCAGCCTTAGCCTTCGCAAAAGCTGGCTTTTTCTACCCATTGAGATGATTCTGTGGTATGTAGATGCCGCAATTCCACTGAAGAGACACGGACATTCCGCTCCACCGTGCAGGGTATGCCAGCGGGCTGGTGTGGTGCGGATCGTCCGACGTAAACGACGATCAGGGAGGAAGTGCCATGCGCGCAACCGCGCTTTTCATTGTCTTGTCCGCCACGACCTTCTTTGCAAGCCCATCGCAGGCGCAGGACGCCGCCGCAGGTGAGAAGGTCTTCACCAAGTGCAAGGTCTGCCACATCGCGGATCAGGACAAGAATAAGGTCGGCCCGTCCCTGCATGGCGTCATCGGGCGCACGGCGGGCACACATCCGGATTTCACCTATTCCGCGGCCATGATCGCGGCCGGAAAGTCCGGCGTCAAATGGGACGAACCCACATTGACGACCTATCTTCACGATCCCAAGGCCATGGTCAAAGGAACGAAGATGGCGTTTCCAGGCCTCAAGAGCGATCAGGACATAGCCAACGTCATCGCCTACCTGAAGCAGTTTTCCAAGTAAGCGCGGCCCTCCCAGGCCCATTTGGTGGTCGCCTGCTTATTCCGAAGGAAGACGGTCGGCAGTTGCGCAGTTGAATATCGCGCTCGGCGCCGTCACGCCGGCAGCGCAAAAAATCCCAACAGCAGCAGAATAACTATGCCAAGGCCGAGTATGAGAAGCGTCCGCGTGTCCATGACGTTCACCTTCGCATCTTAAGAATACCGAAAAAGCGGCCCTGGAGCCAGAACGCTGATGCGGCTGACCATTAAAGCGCGTCGCGCACAAATGGATTCAGGTGACGCGCGTTAAGTCTCTGTTTTGATGCGGTATCGTTCTCCCAAAACCGCTGCGCACTCTTGGGCGACATGCACCTAAAGCGCGTCGCGATCTTTCAGATTCGTTCCTTGCGCTTTAGGTTTTTGATTTTACGCATGTCTTGTCCCAAAACCGGTTCCCGCTTTCGGGAGGCATGCTTTAGAGTCCCCGATAGGGGATCAGGAAACCCCACGCCTTTAGGCGGCTGGGATTGCGACGTTTGCAGTGTAGATTGGCTGGATGGAAGCTTACAAGCGCGGCAGCCATACGGTTTGGGACTGTAAATATCACCTGGTGTGGGTGACGAAGTACCGCTACGCGGTGCTTGGCGGCGACGTTGGAAATCGATGCCGGGAACTGCTGCGCGAGACGGCGCAAGCGCATGAGATGGTGGTGCACGCCGGGTCGATCAACCGGGACCATGTGCACATGCTGGTATCGATCCCGCCGAACCTGTCGGTATCGCGTGCGGTGCAATACCTGAAGGGGCGCAGTTCGCACAAGCTGCTGAGCGAGTTCGGGATATTGCGCAAGCGCTACTGGGGCCAGCACTTGTGGGCGAGGGGTTACTGGGCGGCGACGAGCGGGAACGTTACCGACGAGATGTGGGTTGAGTACATCAAGAACCAGACACCACCTGAGCCCGACGACAACTTCAACGTGACATGAGTTGGCGCCAGTCCGCCGGCGGGCGGACCGATCCGGCTTTAAGCCGTAACCTGAAGCCACCGCCTTGTAGGCGGTGGAGCATTCACTCGGCGCCGTCCGGAGGGCGACAAATCGGGTGCAAAGGAGTATGTTGATACCGGGTGCAGGTCGCGGTTTTGCGTGGCCAGCCACGCAGAGCGGTAGCACCGTAAAGATCCGCGACCCTGCCGGACTTGGTCTGGAGGATTGGTCATGGCAAGCTTTCACGTGATTGCAGGGGCCAGCGAGACGCTGGAGCATACCAGAGTCAGAAAGATCGGCGTTTCCGACCTCTTTGACGCGCTTCGGCGCGGTGTCGAAGACTTCATGGTCAAACCCTCGCACATCGTCTTTCTGTGCATGATCTACCCGCTCGTCGGCGTGGTGCTTGCCACTTGGACGTCGGGAGCAAACGCGCTGCCGCTGCTGTTTCCGCTGGTGTCCGGATTTGCGCTGATCGGCCCATTCGCGGCGATCGGCCTCTACGAGATCAGCCGCAGACGCGAAGCCGGTCTCGATGCGTCTTGGCGCCACGCGTTCGAGGTCAGGAACTCTCCGGCGCTGCCGGCCATCGCCGCGGTCGGGATCATGCTGTTCGCGATCTTCATCGCTTGGCTTTTGACCGCCAAGATTTTCTATGAGCAACTGTTCGGCCCCGAACCGCCGGCGTCACTGTCGAGCTTCATCAATGAGATATTCGCCACCGGACGCGGCTGGACTTTGATCGTGCTGGGTCACGCCATCGGGTTCGTATTCGCCGTGGTCGTGTTGTGCACTACCGTGGTCGCTTTCCCGTTGCTGCTCGATCGCGATGTCGGGGCATATGAGGCCATTCACACTTCAGTGCGCGTGGTCCTGGCCAACCCCATTGTGATGGCCATCTGGGGACTTATCGTCGCCGTTGGGCTTATCGTCGGCTCGCTGCCTGTGTTCGCGGGACTGGCGGTGGTGCTGCCGATTCTTGGCCATGCCACCTGGCATGTGTACCGCAAGGTCGTGGAGCCGCCGGCCGCCCGCAGACCGGCGAATTGACGAACCGAACCCTGTCATGGCGCACCGGCGAAAGTGCCGGTGCGCTTAAAGCATGTCTCCCGAAAGTGGGAACCGGTTTCGGGAGACATGCGCGAAATCAGAAACCTAAAGCGCATGGCGCGAATCTGAAAGATCGCGACGCCCTTTAGAAGGCCCGATGGCTGAACCGCGCCTGACGCGCGCCCGTGGTCAGGTTGCGGAAATCCTTGCCGCTGACATGCACAAGCGTCTTGTGATCGCCGCCCTCGAAATAGACCTCGGCGGCATCACCGAGGCTTTCGTCCAGGATGACCGGCACGTCATAAGCCGCGCCGATCGGCGGTATGGCACCGACGTCGCAATCATCGAAGAGCGATACCACTTCGTCTTCGGAAGCGAGGCCGAGGCGCCTGTCCATGACGTCCTGCAGCTTGTTGAGCTCGATCCTGTGGGTGCTTGGGACCACGGCCAGCGCATAGCCGAGTTCGTGGTGAACGACCACGGACTTCGCCATGATGCTGCCAGGCACGTGGGCGGCAATGGCGGCCTGCCGGCTGGTGGCAGTTCGATGATGCCCGACGGTGTCGTAGGAGATACCCTTGCCGTCGATAAAGTCTCTCAGTTTGTTTGCTATCGTCATTGTCCGCGTCCTTTGCTCGAGTTCACGGCGCCTACGCCAAACCAAAATGGGCCGGCAGCCTGTTGTTTCAAGGCACCGGAACCGGCCGTTCCCGGCCGGTTGTGCTGCGCATGGACCCCGTATCGGGTGTCAGGGGCCGGGCCCGAAAAACGCGATACGGGTCAGCAGCGTATAGTCGGCCTCGAAGACCATCATCGTCACGAAAACCAGCACCAGTATCGGCGGCAGGATGATCGCATACATCATCGCCAGCCGCTCCCACGCCATATGCATGAAGACGGCGACGATCAGTCCTGCCTTGAGCATCATGAAGATCAGGATCAGCGACCATCTGAGATAGCCGTGGATGCCGAAATAGTCGACCAGATAGGAGCAGGTGCTGAGAATGAACAGCCACGCCCAGACCACCAGATAAAGCTTGATCGGGTGCTCCTGATGCGTCTCCGACTTGGCGACGATCGCCGCGTCATGGGGATGCAGTGCGTGCTGTCCAAGACCGTTTGCGGTTGCTTCAGTCATGTCTGCCTCTCACCAAAGATAGAAGAAGGCGAAAATGAACACCCAGACCAGGTCGACGAAGTGCCAGTAGAGTCCCATGATCTCGACATTCTCGTAGCGGCCGCGGCGGCTCGTGAAAAACCCGGGTCGTCCGATGTCGAAATCGCCACGCCAGACTTTTCGCGCCACGATGATCAGGAAGATCACGCCGATGGTCACGTGGGTGCCGTGAAAGCCGGTGATCATGAAAAAGCACGAGCCGAATTGCGCGGCTCCCCAGGGATTGCCCCAGGGACGAACCCCTTCGGTGATCAGCTTGGTCCATTCGAAGGCCTGCATGCCGACGAAGGTCGCGCCGAGCGCGGCGGTCAAAAGCATCAGGATCGCGGTTTTGCGGCGATCGCGGCGGTAGCCGAAATTGACCGCCATGGCCATGGTCCCGCTGCTTGAGATCAGCACGAAAGTCATGATGGCGATCAGGATCAGCGGGATTTCCGAGCCGCCGATGCGCAGGGCGAAGACCTCGCTCGGATTCGGCCACGGCACGCGCGTGGACATCCGCGCCGTCATGTAGGAAAGCAGGAAGCAACCGAAGATGAAGGTGTCGCTGAGCAGGAAGATCCACATCATGGCCTTGCCCCAGGACACGTTCTTGAACGCGCGCTGATCCGAGGCCCAGTCGGCGGCGATCCCGCGCAAGCCTTGGGGGCGATCCAACTGGCTGGTATGCGTCAGTGTCGTCTCGGCCATCGCCAGTCTCCTAGGTCAGCAGCCGTTGGCAAATGCTCACGAACGTCGTCGCCCAGCCGGCCAGAACGGCGAAGATGCAGAGCCAGATGAAAAGCAGGAAATGCCAATACATGGCGCAGAGCTCGACGCTGAGGCTGAGCCGCTCCGGCCGCGCTCCGTTCCAGGCGCCGGCGCTCGTCCTGCCGAGGCCGACCAGCCCGCCCAGTATGTGCAGGCCATGCATCGCGGTGATCAGATAGAAGAAGCTGTTGGCCGGGTTGGAGGCGAGCAGGTAGCCGTCATCGGTCAGCTGCCGCCAGGCCATCAACTGGCCGGCCAGGAAGGCGAGGGCGGTCAGCCCGGCCGTTGCAAGACCGAGCCTGACCATGTCCACCTGGCCTCTGCGCGCGGCGACCACGGCACATTGCAACGCGACGCTGCTCAGCACCAGCACACCGGTGTTCAGCCAGAGCAGGCGCGGCAGCGGCAGCGGCCGCCAGTCCGACAGGCCCATGCGCATGAAATAGGCGCTGGTGAATAGCGAGAACAGGCAACCGACGACAGCGAGGAAGACACCGAGGCCGATCTTGGCGGTGGGCAGGGCCGAGCGGTCGAAGCCGACGAAGTCCCCGGCCACGCCTTGCTCCAGCCACGGCTTCGCCATTAGCCGCTGGTGCGAAAGCCACCAACCGGCAAAGCCGGCTATCACCAGCAGAAAGACCAGGATGACGCTCATGCCGGCTCCCTGGAGGGGCCGAATGAGCCCGGCACGTTCTGTGGGATGAAGTCCTCCTTGGCCCCTGGCACGCTGTAGTCGTAAGCCCAGCGATAGACGATCGGCAGTTCCTTGCCGAAGTTGCCATGCGCCGGCGGCGTCTCAGGCGTCTGCCACTCGAGCGTCGTTGCCCGCCACGGGTTGCCGCCGGCCTCGCGGCCATGGCGGATGCTCCAGATCAGGTTGAACAGGAACACCATCTGGGCGAAGCCGACAGTGAAGGCCATGATGCTGATGAACGAGTTCAGATGGTGGGCCGATTCCGTCATGATATTCATGTCGGTCAGCTCGGCGTAACGCCGCGGAACGCCCATCAGGCCGAGATAGTGCATGGGGAAGAAGATCAGATAGGCGCCGAGGAAGGTGACCCAGAAATGGAAGCGGCCGAGCGTCTCGTCCAGCATCCGTCCGGTGACCTTCGGATACCAGTGATAGATCGCGCCGAAGATCACCAGGATCGGCGCGACACCCATGACCATGTGGAAATGGGCGACGACGAACATCGTGTCCGACAGCGGCACGTCGACGACGACGTTGCCGAGGAACAAGCCCGTCAGGCCGCCGTTGACGAAAGTGACGATGAAGGCGAGCGCGAACAGCATGGGTATGGTGAGGTGGATGTCGCCGCGCCATAGGGTCAGCACCCAATTATAGACCTTGATCGCGGTCGGCACGGCAATGATCAACGTCGTGGTGGCGAAGAAGAAGCCGAAATAGGGATTCATGCCGCTGACATACATGTGGTGCGCCCAGACCACGAAGCTCAGCGCACCGATGGCGATGATGGCCCAGACCATCATGCGGTAGCCGAAGATGTTCTTGCGCGCATGCGTGCTGATCAGGTCGGACACGATGCCGAAGGCCGGCAGCGCCACGATGTAGACTTCCGGGTGACCGAAGAACCAGAACAGATGCTGGAACAGGATCGGGCTGCCGCCATTGTGCTGCAGCTGCGCGCCCATCTCGACGATCGCCGGCATGAAGAAGGAGGTGCCGAGCAGACGGTCGAGCAGCATCATGACACAAGCAACGAACAGCGCCGGGAAGGCGAGCAGCGCCATGACGGTGGCGGTGAAGATGCCCCAGACGGTGAGCGGCAGGCGCATCAGGGTCATGCCGCGCGTGCGGCCCTGCAGCACCGTCACCACATAGTTCAGGCCACCCATGGTAAAGCCGATGATGAACAGGATGAGCGAGGAGAGCATCAGGATGATGCCCCAATCCTGGCCGCCCGGCGTGCCGGTCATGATCGCCTGTGGCGGGTAGAGCGTCCAGCCCGCGCCGGTTGGCCCGCCCGGCGCAAAGAAGCTCGATACCAGGACGAGCACGGCGAGCAGATAGACCCAATAGCTGAGCATGTTGACATAGGGGAAGACCATGTCGCGGGCGCCGACCATCAGCGGGATGAGGTAATTGCCGAAGCCGCCAAGGAAGAGCGCGGTGAGCAGGTAGATCACCATGATCATGCCGTGCATGGTGATGAACTGGTAATAAGCTTCAGGAGTGATGAAATCGAACGTGCCGGGGAAACCGAGTTGCAGGCGCATCAGCCAGGACAGCACTAGCGCGACGAGGCCGATCGCCGTTGCTGTCGCCGAATACTGGACCGCTATGACCTTGGCGTCCTGTGAGAAGACGTATTTCGTCCACCAGCTGTGCGGATGGTAGAGTTCCACCTCCCCGACTTCGGCGGGGGGAACGGCATCTGCAGGTGTGACGTCGACCATGGGAGCACCTCCGTGCCCTGTTCAGCGGGCCCCGAGCGTTTCGAGTCTTGCCGCGACGTCCAAACCGGACGTCTTTCCGGACGATTGGTTCGCCGAGCCCGTTTGCTTGGGCGCGGACAATTGCGCAAAGGTCTGCTGCTGGCCGACCCAGGCCAGATAATCCTGCTCGGTGTCGACCACGACCTGGCCATGCATCAGTGGGTGTCCCTGGCCGCACAGCTCGGCGCACAAGACCTGGAAGGTTCCGGTTCTGGTTGGCGTGAACCAGAAATAGGTGACCGACCCCGGGATCATGTCCATCTTGGCGCGGAATTCCGGGATGTAGAAATCGTGCAGCACGTCGATCGAGCGCAACAGCACCTTGACCGGCTTGCCGACCGGCAAGTGCAGGTCCGCCGCCTCGACCACGATATCGTCCTGGCCGTTAGGGTCGCTGGGCACGATGCCGAGCGGGTTTTCAGCCGATACGATGCGGGTGTCGGACGTGCCGAGCTTGCCGTCCTTGCCGGGCAGGCGGAAGCTCCATTGCCATTGCTGGCCGATAACCTCGATATCGGCGGCCTCGCTGGGAACGTTCACGAAGCGGCTCCAGACGAAGAGGCCCGGAACCAGCAAGGCGGTGACACCGGCCGCGGTGGCGATCATCAGCCACGATTCCAGCCGCTTGTTCTCCGGTTCGTATGCCGCGCGATTGCCTTCCCGATGCCGGAAGCGGAAGACGCAATAGGCCATAAAGAGCACGACAGCGGAAAATACGATGCCGGTGATCCAGAAGCTGATGATGATGGTGTTGTCGATATAGTCCCAGTTCGAGGCAATCGGCGTCCACCACCATGGGCTCAGGAGGTGGAACAACACCGAGCCCACGACGACCAAAACGAGTACAAGCACAATGGCCATGTCCCGTCCTCCCGATATTTCACCGGAGCGCGAAGCATCCTAAGGAAATACCAGGCCCCATCATGCTTGATTTCCTGTTGAAATTCCAGAGCCGACTATCTGACGAGGAGACGATGTCGTTCGCCAGGCAATCTCGAATGTCGGCTCAAATCAGCAGCAGGCCTTTCATCGAGGCGTTGCCCTTGCGGCCGATGATGATGTGGTCATGCACGGCGATGCCGAGGGGCTTCGCCGTATCGATGATCTGCTTGGTCATCTCGATGTCGGCGCGCGAGGGGGTCGGGTCGCCGGACGGATGGTTGTGCACCAGGATGATGGCGCTGGCGGAGAGTTCGAGTGCGCGCTTCACCACCTCGCGCGGATAGACGGGCGTGTGGTCGACGGTGCCGGTCTGCTGCACTTCGTCGGCGATCAGCCCGTTCTTCTTGTCAAGGAAGAGGATGCGGAACTGCTCGCGGGTCTCGAAGGCCATCGCCGAACGGCAATAGTCGAGAAGTTGCGGCCAGTTGGACAGAACCTCGCGGCTCTGCACTTCGCCGCGGGCCATGCGCTGGGCGGTCGCCGCGACGACCTTGAGATCGGTCGCCACCGCCGGGCCGATGCCTTTGACTTCCTCGAGCAGGGAAGGCGGCGCGCCGAGCACCTCGGCCAGCGAGCCGAAGCGGGCGATCAGCGCCTTGGCGATCGGCTTGGTGTCAACGCGCGGGATCAGCCGGAAAAGCAGGAGCTCGAGCAACTCATAGTCGGGCAGGGCATCCGGTCCGCCGGCGACGAAGCGTTCGCGCAAGCGGTCGCGATGACCATGATAGTGCGGCTTTTCGGCCGGCTCGGCCTTCGCGGACCGCCGGATCGGCAGCTCCGCGAAAAATCCCCGCTCGTCGTCGCCGGTTTCCCCCATAGGCCGCCCGCTCTTGGCCGGAAAGGCCCGGCAAGAAGAAACTCTAAGCCGGCAGGCCGGGCCCAGTCGAGTTTTTTTCGGCGCGGGCGCGAAATCCTGCACCGGCTTCGGTCGTGTCGACGGGTATGCGCGCACTGCCGCGACGATGATTCGAGGGGCCTGCCTGCGCATTGAAGGTGACGAAGGCGTCCCGATGCGCGAGGAGGGCGCGCAAGCACCCTCCGAATAGCGACTCAAATGCAGGCAATCGGCCTTCGTCCTGCCTTGTCAGAAGCGGTAGGTGACGCCCGTGCCGATCAGCCACGGGTTGAGCTTGGCCTTACCCGTAAAGTCCGTGCCGCCGACCGTGACGTCGAATTTCGGCTCCAGGAAGAGCTTCTTGACGTCGAAATTGAAGCCCCAGTGCTGATCCAGCATGTAATCGAATCCGACCTGCAGAGCGCCGCCGAATGTGTCCTTGACATGGAGAGCGTCGGCACTGCCGGCATCCTGGTTGTAAAAGATCGTGTAGTTCACGCCAGCACCGACATAGGGCTTGAAGGCGCCGAGATCGGTGAAATGGTATTGCAGCGTGAGCGTGGGCGGCAGCAACCAGACCTTGCCGATCTTGCCCAATCCGCCGATCGTTCCCTCGCCGTAGATATTGGCGTAGGTGGTGCCGAGAATGAGTTCGGCAGCGAGATTGTCGGTGAAGTAATAGGAAATGTCCAATTCCGGCGTTACCGTGTCCGAATAGGAAAGGTCAGAGCCCGGGATTCCGTTGACGTTGCCCTTGTCGTCCGTGATCACGCCCAGGGCGCGCAGGCGAATCTGCCAAGGGCTGGATGCCGCTATGGGAGCAGTGTCCACCGATCGGATGTCCGCCGCCGCGGCCTGCTGCAGCCCTGCCACAACAAGCGCGATGGCAACTGTCGTGATCCCCCGCCGTCGCGGCCCCATCCAGTCTCTCACCATAATATCTCTCCTTGAAATTTCGAATTTGGTGCGCTGCAGCAATGACAGCCGCGGAGAGATGCTCGGTTGACCCAGATCAATGGTGGAATGAAGTAGAATGAAGCGGCATTTTCTTCGATGTCGCATGTAACAAAAATGCAACAATGACGATCGCGACAATGAGGCGGAGCCCGGCCTGGAAGGATCGAGTAGCCACGGGCGCAGAGGGCCGAATGTCGCGACCGCGTGGGCTCCAAAAGAGGAAGCCTCTTGCATACAGCGATACGATGAGCGGCATACCCCTGCGCGGGACCATGGACGTCGTGGCGGAAACTTCAAGTGCCACGGCCGGGAAGGTCCGGCGGCAAGAATGCTCTAATGCATGTCGCCCAAAAGTGCGCAGCGGTTTTGGGAGAACGACATGCATCAAAACAAAGAGTTAAAGCGCGTCGTCTGAATCCGTTTCTGCGCGACGCGCCTTAGGTCGGCAGGCCGGGGCGGTCGAGCTTTTTCGGCGACAACGTGAAGATCTCGCAGCCGGTATCGGTGACGCCGATCGTGTGCTCGTATTGTGCCGACAGCGAACGGTCGCGCGTCACCGCCGTCCAGCCATCCGACAGCACCTTCACATGCGGGCGGCCGAGGTTGATCATGGGCTCGACGGTGAAGATCATGCCGGGCCGCATCTCGACGCCTTCGTTGACGGTGCCGTAGTGCAGGATGTTCGGCGCGTCATGGAAAAGCTGGCCGACGCCGTGGCCGCAGAAGTCGCGCACCACCGAACAGCGCTCGGCCTCGGCATAGGTCTGGATCGCGGCGCCGATGGCGCCGGTACGGGCGCCGGGCCTGATCGCGGCGATGCCGCGCATCAGGCATTCATAGGTCACCTCGAGCAGGCGCTCGGCGGCGCGCTTGATCGTGCCCACCGGATACATGCGCGAGGAGTCGCCATGCCAGCCGTCGAGGATATAGGTAACGTCGATGTTGACGATGTCGCCGTCCTTCAGCGGCTTGTTGTCGGGAATGCCGTGGCAGACGACGTGGTTGATCGAGGTGCAGGAGGACTTGGTGTAGCCGCGATAGTTGAGCGTCGCCGGCAACGCGCCGTGGTCCATGCCGAACTCGAAGACGAAGCGGTCGATGGTCTCGGTAGTGACGCCGGGCTTCACCATCGATACGAGCCCGTCGAGGCAGCGCGCGGTGAGGTCGCAGGCCTTGCGCATGCCGGCAAAGCCTTCTTCGCCATAAAGGCGAATCTGGCCGGTGTTTCTCAAGGGGGCCGTTGCGGCGTCGAGATAGGTAACCATTCTTGTCCGTTGCGGGTTGGCTCCTGACGCGAGCCGATGCGGGAATTTTCTCCAGATTTGGCACCGGAAGCGGCAAGGTTCAAGGACGAAGTGCCTTCAACCGGTTCGCTGCGGGGAATATTCGCTGGCGCAGAGCCGGCGCCTCCGGGTTTGTTGCAAGCTTTCCTTTCGCTGCCCCATGGGGTAGGGCGGTCTGGATATGGGAGATTTAATGCCGTTGACAGCATCGGAACGCGCAAGATCGACGCTGCAGCCATTGAGGACCGCATGCTTGGCCCTGACGATGCTCGTGCTCGCGCTGCTGGGCTTCGCTCGGGCCGAAGTCTCCGCATCCGCCGCCTCGTCCGCAGGCGGCCCCAGCCTCAGCGCAACGCGGCAGGGCGAAACGCTTGCATTGCTGAGAGTCACCGGCAAGGCGCAGGCCATCGAGGCCCGCGCCGGCCGGCCGCTGCCCTTGAAGCTCGTCAGCGGCAATCCCGGCGCGCTCGCCCCCGCATCCGATTTCCTTGTCAGTGGCCAGGCCTTGCCGGCACAGGCGAACATCGCGCCTGTTCCAGTGGCCGCGCCGCTCTCGCATGCCAACCAGCCTCGCGCGCCACCAACGGCATGAACCCGGCGGCCGCTGACCGCAGTTTTCACATCTCAAACATTCCTTCGCGCTGCGATCCGGCGACGGCATCTGCTGCCCGCCGGCTGCGTGGCGCGTCCATTGGACATTTCGCGATGCGACGTATCAAGACCTTCAAAACGCTCACGCGTGCTGCCTCGGCAGCCTCGTTTCTCACCGTCCAGGCAATCATCTGCGTCGGCACCGTCTACTGGGCCATTGCCGAAACGCTTCGCATGGAGGGGACGGCCGCGATCGTGCTCGGCGTCATCTTCGCCATTCCGTCCGCCTATCTGCTGATGGTGGTCTCGCGCATGGCCTACGAGGCGGAGACGGACCCGGCAAACCAGTAGGCGCCAATGAAATTGGCGGAATAGTCGACGGGGCGATGCCTGTCGCATCGCCCCGTCGAACAATGTGATCAGGGTGCCGATCCGCCGCACCCCAGGCGGCCGACCGTACTGAGGTCACATTCCTGTCCCAGAAGGCGTCAAAAGAAATCTTTCAGACGAACGGCGTTGCCGGGGCTGCGCCAGTTCGGGAGACAGGGAATGGACAGACTGCAATTCGAGGTGCCGGTGCGCATCACGCCCGCGCCCGGCCTGCCGGTTGAGGAAATCTACAGCGTCGAGCAGGCGCTCGACTTCCTGCAGGACTGGCCGAAGCGCCGCCAGGGCAAGGTCTATGATCTCGCCTTCAACGCCTGCTTCGGCGCAACCGTCGATGTCGCGAGCTCGGAGGAAGCCTGCCGCGCCTTCATGGCTTTCTGCCGCGTCAGCGGGTTGCTCGCCCGGGACATGATGTTGCCGGTCAAGCGCGGCGGCAGCGCAAGGGGATTTCGCGAGGCGAGGGCGTAAGGCTTCAGCCGGCGAAGGATACTCCTCTGTAGTGCATTCCCACCTGCACGCCGCGAACGATCAGCCTGGACAGGATCTCCATGTCCAGGGGCATTTCCGGACGCCACACATCGAGCAGCAAGGCAATACGCGCCTGATCGGCGTTGTTCATCACCTCGTGCTCGAAAGTGTCGTCCCAAAGCATGCACTCGCCGTCGGAGATCCGCCTGTCCTCATGGTTGATCATCATGATCGTCGCCGGCCGGCCATCCGCCTGTTTCGGGATGACCAGGCCGAGATGAAATCTCATGATGCCGCGAAAGGGACCGCGATGGGGCGGGATATGCTTGCGCGGCGCCAGGAATGAGACGGCCGCCGATTTGACCTCGGGGCATTCGGACAGCAGCCGGCCGAGGGTGGGCATTCGCGCGAGGTTTTCCGGAATCGTCATGTCGTAGGCCTTGAGCACGAACATGCGCCAATCGAGGCCGTCATTGGCCGAAATCTCAGCCTGCTCCGGCATGATGTCGTGGAAGCGCGGCACCCTGTTCAACTGCACCGCCAATGCTTCGTCGCGGATACTCTGCCAGGCGGCCGCGAACTTCGTCGCGTTGGGGAAATGGGTGCTGATATCAAGAATCGCTGGTGCATCTATGCGCTTTTCATAGATACGACGCACCAGATTGGTTCCAAGATCGTAGACGTTCGACATCGCATTGCCTCGACCGGGTTATAGTATAGTGGATGATTGCTTTCAGCTATTGCTCACGGAGATTTGTTTCCGAGGGCTTCAGATAAGACGTCCGGTTTCACATCACTGCGTTTCCGAAGCCAGCCGCGGACCGGCGCCGACATCGACGACTTCAGGCTTGGCGCTGTCGGTCGTGCCGTCCCAACCGCCGCCGAGCGCCTTGTTGAGTGCGATGTAATCGGTGGCCATCGACACGCGGCTCTGCAGCAGGGTGTCCTCGGCCGTGTAGAGCGACCGCTCTGCATCCAGCACGTCGAGAACGCTTGTCTCACCCGCTTTGTAGAGCGTTCTTTCGAGCCGGGCGGCGTCGCCATAGGATTTTGCGGAAGAGGCGAGCTTGCCGTTCCTGATCCGCTCCTGCGACAGAGAGACGGTGGCGTTTTCCACGTCCTCCAGCGCCGTCAGCACGGCGGCCTTGTAGGCAATGAAATATTGGTCGCGCTGGGCTTTGGCGATCTCGACGGCCGCCTGCAATTGACCGGCGTTGAACAGCGGCACGCTGAGCGTCGGGCCGAACGACCAGCCGATAGTGGAATTCCTGCCGAGATCGCCGAGCTTGAGGGCGGTGGTACTGATGTCTCCCGTCAGACTGACGCTCGGATAGCGCGCCGCCTCTGCCTGGCCGATCTTGGCCGTGTACTGAGCATATTGCCGTTCCGCCATCCGCACATCGGGGCGGGTCAGCAGGATGTCGGCCGGAATGCCGGTCGGGATCGGCAGGCGCGGCGCCGGGATCGACCTGGGGCGCTTCAGCCGCTCCACCAACGCCGCCGGCGGACGGCCGGTGAGCACCGAAAGCCGGTGCACCGCTTCGGCGTAGTTTGCTTCCAGGGTTGGGACATCGGCTTCCGTGCTGCTTGCCTGTCCCATCGCCTTGGCGACATCGGCAGCGGTTGCCGTGCCGGCCAAGGCCATGGTGCGGGTGAGCTCGGCGGTCTGCCTTTGCGATGCAGCCGAGCGCCGGGCAAGCGCGATGCGGGTCTGGTAGCCGCGGGCCTGGACGTAGTTGGAGGCGACATCGCCGATCAAGGTCAGCAGGGTCGAACGGAGGCTCTCTTGGGAGGCGTCCAATCCGTAGCGGGCGGCCTCGACACTCCTGTGGTTGGCGCCGAAGAGATCGAGCTCCCAAGTGGCGTCGAAGCCCGCCTGATACTGGTCGTAGGTCTCGCTGGCAGTCCCGCCCGTGGTGGTCGCGGCGACCTTGTTGCGCGTAGCGGACGCCGAACCGTCGGCGGATGGAAACAGCGTCCCCGCGGATTGGCGGTAGGACGCGCGCGCCTCGCGGATCTTGGCCTTGGCCGTCGCCACGTCCAGATTGCCGGCAATCGCTTCCTCGACCAACTGGTTGAGCTCGGGATCGCGGAACTTCCGCCACCATCGCGACAACTGCGCCGGCTTGGCCGGCTTCGTCGCCTTCCAGTCGCTCCAGGTCGCTGGCACGACCAACAAGGGCGTCCGATAGTCTGGACCAACGACGCATCCGGAGAGCAGAAGGCCGGCAAAAGCGGGCAAAAGCAGCCCTTTCGCGGTCCGCAGACCGCGTTCGAAACCTGTCATGACGAAACCCTTATTGCTGAGTGGCTGTGGCTGGCGTCCCGCCCGTATCCTGCCCAGAATCCTGCGTGGCGGCCTTGCCCTTGAAGATGCGGCGCACCGTGACGAACAGCAGCGGCACCAGGAACACGCCGATCACGGTCGCCGCGATCATGCCGCCCATCACGCCGATGCCGACGGAATTCTGCGCGCCCGAACCCGCGCCGCTGGCGATTGCCAATGGCGTGACACCGAGGATGAAGGCCAGCGACGTCATCAGGATTGGCCGCAGCCGTTGCCGCGCCGCTTCCAGCGTCGCCTCGACCAGCCCCATTCCCGCCGCCTGCCGTTCGATGGCGAATTCGACGATGAGGATGGCGTTCTTGGAGGCGAGACCAATCGTGGTCAGCAGGCCGACCTTGAAATAGACGTCGTTGGTCTGCCCGAACAGGCTCGCCGCGAGCAGCGCGCCGAAGATGCCGATCGGCACCGACAGCATGACCGCGAACGGGATGGACCAGCTCTCGTAAAGCGCGGCGAGGCAAAGGAAAACGACGAGCGCCGAGATCAGATAGAGCGACATCGCCTGGTTGCCGGAAAGCCGCTCCTGATGCGAGAGCCCCGTCCACTCATGCGCGTATCCGGCGGGCAGTTGCGCGACTAGCTTGTCGATCTCGTCCATGGCGGCGCCTGAACTCACGCCCGTCGTCGCCGCGCCCTGGATTTCCACGGCCGCCGAACCGTTGTAGCGCTCAAGCCGGGGCGAGCCGTATGTCCAATGGCTGGAGGCGAAGGCCGAGAATGGCACCATGGCGTTGCCAGAATTGCGGACCTGCCATTTGTCCAGGTCTTCCGGCTGCATGCGGAAGTCCGCGTCCGCCTGCAGATAGACCGGCTTCACCCGGCCGCGATCGATGAAGTCGTTGACGTAGTCGCTGCCCCAGGCGGTGGAGAGCGTGTTGTTGATGTCGGACAGGCCGATGCCGAGGGCGCTTGCCTTTTCCTGATCGATGTCGACCGAGAACTGCGGCTGATCCTCCTGGCCGTTGGGGCGGGTGTTGGCGAGCAGCTTGCTCCGCGCGGCAAGACCGAGAAGCTGGTTGCGCGTCTGGATCAGCGCCTCATGGCCGGCGCCGTTGGCGTCCTGCAGGTAGAAGTCGAAACCGCTGGTGTTGCCGAAACCCTGGATGGCGGGAGGGGCGAGCGCGAAGACCTGCGCATCCCTGATCTTGGAGAAGGCGCCCATGGCGCGACCGGCGACCGCCTTCGCCGCCAGGGCCGGCGACGTGCGCTTGTCGAAATCCTTCAGCCGAACGAACGCGATACCGACATTCTGTCCAGCGCCGCCGAAACCGAAGCCGGAAGCGGTGAACACCCCATCGACCGCGTCCTTCTCCTCGTTCAAATAGTGGTCGGTCACCTGGGCGAGCACGCGCTCGGTTCGGTCCTGTGTCGCGCCGACCGGCAGCTGCACGCTGGTGATCAGGATGCCCTGGTCCTCGTCAGGCAGGAACGAGCTTGGCAGCCTGGCAAACATCCAGCCCATGGCGATGACTATGGCCAGGAAAACGACAAGGAAGCGCTTGCCCCGGTTGATGATGCCGTGCGAGCCGTCGCGGTAGGCCGTCGTGCCGCGGTCGAAGGCGCGGTTGAACCAGCCGAACGGACCTCTCTGCGTCGCGTGGTCCCTCGGCGGCCGCAGGATCGTGGCGCAGAGCGCGGGCGTCAGCACTAGCGCGACCAGCACCGAGAGCACCATCGCCGAGACGATGGTTACCGAGAACTGCCGGTAGATGATGCCGGTGGAGCCGCCGAAGAAAGCCATCGGCACGAACACGGCCGACAGCACGGTGGCGATGCCGATCAGCGCGCCGGTGATCTCGCTCATCGATTTTCGCGTCGCCTCTCTCGGCGGCAGGCCTTCCTCCGCCATGACGCGTTCGACATTTTCGACGACGACGATGGCATCGTCGACGAGCAGGCCGATGGCGAGCACCATGGCGAACATGGTCAGCGTGTTGATCGAGTAACCGAAGAAGGAGAGCACGCCGAAGGTGCCGAGCAGCACCACCGGCACGGCGATCGTCGGGATGATGGTGGCGCGCAGGTTCTGCAGGAAGAGCAGCATCACCAGGAACACCAGCACGATCGCTTCTGCCAGCGTCTTCACCACCTCTTCGATCGACAGGCGTACGAAGGGCGATGTGTCGTAGGGGTAGACGACCTCGACGCCTTGCGGGAAGGTCGAACCCAGACGGTCGATGGTCGCGCGCACCGCCTCGGCGGTGCTGATCGCATTTGCGCCGGTCGCCAGATTGACCGCGACGCCGGCCGACGGCTTGCCATTGTAGTGGGCGGCCGTCGTGTAGCTTTCGGCGCCGATCTCGACCCTGGCGACGTCGTTGAGCCGCACCAGCGAGCCGTCGGTGTTGCTCTTCAGGATGATGTTGCGGAACTGCTCGGCGGTCTGCAGCCGGCTCTTGGCCGTCACCGTGGCGTTGAGCTGCTGTCCCTTGCGCGCCGGCAGGCCGCCGAGCTGGCCGGCGGAG
Organism: Mesorhizobium sp. WSM4884; assembly: GCF_029625675.1. Classification (NCBI taxonomy): domain Bacteria; kingdom Pseudomonadati; phylum Pseudomonadota; class Alphaproteobacteria; order Hyphomicrobiales; family Phyllobacteriaceae; genus Mesorhizobium; species Mesorhizobium sp. WSM4884. The sequence continues at coordinate 56,433 of NZ_JARTVO010000024.1, read as the reverse complement.
ACCTGGGTGTTCTGCGCCTCGATCGCGGTGGCGACGTCGCTCGGCATCAGCGCATATTGGGCGAGCTTGTCGGGATCGAGCCAGATGCGCATGGCATAGCCGGAGCCGAAGAGCTGGGTGGAGCCGACGCCTTCGACGCGCTTCAGCGTGTCGTTGACCGTGCTGTCGACATAGTCGGCAAGGTCTGTCGAGTTCATCTTACCGTCGGTGGAAACGAAGCCGATGACCATCAGGAAGCCGGTAGAGGATTTGGAGACGGTGATGCCGTTGCTCTGGACGACCTGCGGCAGTTGCGACTGCACCAGCTGCAGCTTGTTCTGGGTCTGCACCTGGGCGGTGTCGGGATTGGCGGCGCTGGTGAAGGTCAGCGTGATCGAGGCCTGTCCGGTCGAGGTCGACGTCGCCGTCATGTAATCGAGATTGTCGATGCCGGTCATGCCTTGCTCGATGACCTTGGTCACCGAGTTCTCCACCGTCTGGGCGTCGGCGCCGGGATAGCTGGCGCTGATGTTCACCGTGGTGGGCGCGATCTGCGGGTATTGCGAGATCGGCAGCGACCGGAGCGCGAACAGGCCGCCCAGCATGATCACGATGGCGATCACCCAGGCAAAGATCGGGCGATTGATGAAGAAAGTCGACATCGCCTCAGTTCCCGGTTGCGCCAGACGCTGGTTGCTTGGCGGCGCCGGCAGCCTTGCCGCCAGCCGGTTCCGCCGTGGCGGAGGTCTGCTGGCGATCCTTGATCTCGCCGGTCGCCTCGTCGATCGTCACCTCGACCGGCGTCGCGTCGCCACCTGCGCGCACCAGCTGCACGCCTTCAACGATGACGCGGTCGCCGTCGCCGACGCCGGAGTCCACGAGCCAGTTGTTGCCGACGCTGTTGCGCACGCTGAGAGCACGCGACTCGACCTTGCCCTGGGCATTGACCACCATAGCCGTCGCCTGACCTTTCGGGTCGCGGGTGACGGCGCGCTGCGGCACCAGGAAGCTGTTCTGCGCCACACCTTCCTCGACGATGGCGCGCACATACATGCCTGGCAGCAGCAGGCGGTCGGGATTGGGGAACTGGGCTCTGAGCGCGAAAGTGCCGGTGGATTGGTCGACATTGGCGCCGGCGAATTCCAGCTTGCCGGTCCGCGAGTAGATGGTGCCGTTGTCGAGCTTGAGCTTCACGCTGACGTTGGGCCCGCTGACCTTCAGCCGACCTTCGTTGATCGCCTGGCGCAGGTTGAGCAGATTGGTGCTGGACTGCGTGACATCGACATTGATCGGGTCGAGCGCGCGAATGGTGGTCAGCACCGTCTCCTGGTTGGCGGTGACCAGCGCTCCCGGCGTGAGCGTGGATTTGTCGATCCGGCCGGCGATCGGCGCGGTGATCGAGGTGCGGTTGAGGCTGATGCGCGCCGTCTCGACGCTCGCCTTGGCCGATGCAACGTCGGCCTGGGCCTGCGCCAGCGTCGCGGCGGCATCGTCAAAATCTTGCTTCGAGACGACGTTCTGCTTCAGCAGTCCGGAATAGCGGTCGAATTTGGCCTGGGCGGTGGGGAGCGCCGCTTCGGCCTTCTGCTGGGCGGCGACGGCGCTGTCATAGGCTGCCTGGTAGCTCGCCGGATCGATAAGGTAGAGCGGCTGTCCCGGCACCACCTCGGCGCCTTCCTGGAACAGGCGCTGCTGGACGATGCCGTCGACCTGCGGGCGTACCTCGGCGATGAGTGAGGCCGCCGTGCGGCCGGGCAGTTCGGCGGTGATCGCGACCGACTGCGGATGCAAGGTGACAACGCCGACCTCGGGCCGGCCGACGCCGCCCATGCCCGCAGGAGCCTCGCTCTTTTCCTGCGAACAGGCCGCCAGAAAGAGTACCGCACACAACATTCCTGCCCAGGGGGAGAGGCGACGTGGCCTCGTCGGCAAAAGAGAATGACTAGGCTGGATATGCATCGGCTGGATCTTTCGCTGAAGGTGCAGTCGCCGCCTGACCATCGACGACTCCGGCCGCGACCAGCACGGCGACGAGGAGAAGATGCCTTTTACGCAATTTGCTGGTCATGATTTTCAGCGCTTGAAGACGACATCGGAAGCGACAGGCGGTAAGCGGCGAACCTCAGCCGGACCGCTCCTTTTAGCGCCTGCTTCGATAGGATCTGTTGCCTGGCACCGGCGCTGGAGCGGATCGGCAAGGGCGAGCCTAGCGAGGCAAGCAGCCGCAGCATCATCAGGGCTTCCCACATCATCATGCGCTCCATGCTTGACGGCGGTCGCGCGGACGCGTCCGCCAATTCGCAAAAGAACCGGCCGGTCCTTGAACGGGTGGATCAGCGGACCGGCCGGTGCAGACGGTCAGAGTTGCTCGCCATTCCGGGGTAGGGGTGGCTGAAGCTGTCCGTGCGGACCTCCGGGGCCGGCTGCGTCGTCCGGCGGATTGCCCCATGGACCGGGGGGCGGGCCGTGCGGCCGATCCGCCGAAGCGAGGATTTCGAGCTGTTCGGGCGTAAGCTTGGTGCGCAGCACGGCGATCGCATCCTTCAGCTTGGCGGCCGAAGCCGCGCGCTTGGTGACTTCGTCGGCCAATCGCTCCTGGAAGGCGAAGGGATCGCCTTGCGCCTGGTCGGGACCGCCGGGCGCGGGCGGCCCGCCTGCTTCAGAGCCACCGAGAGCGCCGGGGCCATGGTCGAACCGCGGCGGCGCCAGGACCGCCTGCAGCGCGCTGGTATAGTCGCGCCAGGCATCGAGCTGCTCGGTGCGGATGCCGATGCGGGTCTCGAGCGCCGAAAGCCGAGCGGCAAGCATCTCCGGCGGTGGCGGTCCCATGCGGCGGAAGGCTTCCGGCCCCTGTGGCATCGGTCCGTGCCGCATCGGCCCATGCGGGCCGGGCCAGGGCATCGGGCCCGGGCCCGCATCGTCCTGCCGGCCGATCGCCGGCGGTTCGTCACCAGGCGCCGCGGCAGGGTCGGGCTGGGCGGCCAGCACGGGATGGATGGCCGCGACCGAGAACAGGCCGAGCGCCAAAAGTCTGCTTCGCATGACGTGATCCTTTCCTGCATGCTTCGGATGGCGGGAGGATAGGAAGCGTCTTTTGCCGTTTTGCTTCGGCGCGTTGCCGAAGGTTTCCAGAAAAGGGAGATTTGTTTCTGAATGTTTCCGGAGCCTTCCCGGAAACATTCGGTTGCAAATTTCCATGCCGCTCTTTCGGCCGCTCTTCCTATAATCGGTGGCGAACAAGGTGAGATGGGCTGGGAATGCAGGCACAACCCCACATCCTCGTCGTCGATGACGACCGCGAGATCAGGACGCTGCTCGGACGCTATCTCGACGGGCAGGGTTTTCGCGTCTCGGTGGCGGCCGACCGGCGCGAGTGCGAGCAGAAGCTCGGCTCAGGCCAGTTCGACCTCATCGTGCTCGACGTCATGCTGCCCGACGGGTCGGGTCTCGACATCTGCCGCGCCTTGCGCGACCGCAAGCCGCATATCCCGGTCATTCTGCTGACCGCGCTGAAGGAGGATGTGGACCGCATCATCGGGCTGGAGCTCGGCGCCGACGACTATCTCGGCAAGCCGTTCAACCCGCGCGAGCTTTCAGCCCGCATCCGCGCGGTGCTCAGGCGCTCGGCGCCGGAGGAAGCCGCTCCGCCCAAGGTTCGCGTCTACCGTTTCGCCGGTTACAGGCTTGAGCCGGACACGCGCAAGGTGATCGACGCCGAAGGTGCCGCGATCGACCTCACCGGCGCCGAGTTCGACCTGCTGCAGGTCTTTCTCGACCGGCCGGGGCGGCTCCTGTCGCGCGACCAGCTCCTCGACCTGACGCAAGGGCGCGAGCGCGAGCCGCTCGACCGTTCCGTCGACGTGCTGATGAGCCGGCTGCGCCGGAAGTTTGCCGAAGCGGGCGAGGAGAACCTGTTCAAGACGGTACGTAATGGCGGCTACCAGCTCACCGCCCGCGTCGAGACGGCGGAGACCGAGGCATGACCTCGCTGCGCCGGCGGCTGATCATCCTTCTGGTCGTTTCGATCCTGGGCGTGGTCGGGCTCGCCACCTTCGTCGCGGTGAAGGTGCTCGGCGGGCCGTCGCCGGAACTGATCATGGGCCCGCTCGCCCACCAGATCCAGTACATGGTGCAACTGGCTCCCGCCCACGCGCCGAATTCAAGCGATGCACCCGTCATCGTGCAGGATCGCCCGGCCGACGGCTTCGAGGACCGCAAGCACACAAGGGTGTTGAACGAGATCCTGCACCACAACGGCCTCGATGTTTCGGCCGTGGTCAGCCGCAATGCCGACCGGCCGGGAATGGTCGCTTCGGTCGAGCTGCCCGACCATCGCTGGATGATCGTCGATGTCCCCGATTTCGGTCCGCCGCGCGATGTCTGGTACGGGCTGGCGGGCTGGATGGTGCTGATCGTGCTCGGCGCCACGCCGGTGTCGATCTACTTCACCGGCGTGCTGGTGCGGCCGCTGGAAATGCTTGAGGCCGCCGTCAGCAAGATCGGTTCGGACGGGGTGCTGGCGACGGTTCCTGAAGAGGGGACGGCCGAAGTCAGGGCCACCGCGCATGCGCTCAACCAGCTTTCGGCGAGGCTCGAGGCGGCGATGGAAAGCCGCATGCGCCTGGTCGCCGCCGCCGGCCATGACCTCAGGACGCCGATGACCAGGATGCGACTCCGCGCCGAGTTCCTCGACGAGGATCGCGAGAAGTGGCTGAGCGATCTCGACGAACTCGACCGCATCGCCGACAGCGCGATCCGCCTGGTGCGCGAGGAGGTCAACCAGGACGCGGTAGAACCGGTGGAACTCGACGGGCTGGTCCGCGACATCGAGACCGAGATGACGGCGCTCGGCCACGCGGTGACGATCGACCACCTCGATCATATGTCGGTCAAGGCCGGCGCGCTCGGCCTGCGCCGCGCGCTGCGCAACCTGATCGTCAACGCCGCGACGCACGGCAAAAGCTGCACCGTCTCGCTGTCGAGGCAAGGCGGCCGGGCGGTTCTGACCATCGCCGACCGCGGCCCCGGCATCCCGCCGGACCTGTTGAACAAAGCCTTCGAGCCGTTCTTTCGGGTCGATCCGGCGCGCACGCAGTTCATCCCGGGCGCGGGACTGGGGCTGGCGATCGCGAAGGAAATCATCGAGCGCTACGGCGGGACGATCCGTCTGGAGAATAGGCAGGGGGGAGGGCTGGTGCAGATGGTGGTGTTCGCGGCCGTTTCTTAATGGAATCGACGCTATCGAGGTCGCTTTATTTTACTTGTTCAATCACCGGGGCCGGCGGCTGGTCGGTTGCCGGAGCCAGCGTGCAATCTTGCCCTTTGCATTCCTGCACAGGGTTATCCTTCGGGGGCAAGCAATTTTGCCCCTCGCAGTGTTTTGCCGGCTGTTCTTGCGTTGCATCACCGTTCGACTGGGCAGGCTGATCCTCGGCGCGGAGGGGCTGCAGTCCTGCGAGGCTGATGGCAATGCACGAGAGTGCGGCCCGAAGCAAGTTCATCCCGGCGCCTCCTCGTTGAGAGTGGGGAGAAGTTTACACGCTGTAACTGAGGCTCAGATACCGCCACCCGCCAACGACGTTAACAACGCGTTTCCGCTCCAGGGAGTGCCCGTTGTGCCGACCCCGCATCGCCAATTTCCGTTCAAAGCAACGTTTTGGTGATCTTCCGGACACCTTCAATCAGTTCGGCCACTTCTTCCTTTGTGGGATCAGTAGCCTTCTTATGATCGCACTTGTTTCGCAGATCGCCCAGGTGTTGGATGAAGCGCCACTGCGCGACGTCTGCGACAGAAGCTGCCTTCAAGGCGTCATTGAGATCGGAAATGGCGGGGTCTTTCTTGCGCAACATTACCTTGTGGCGATCGCAGACGGCAGCCAAATGACCTTCCAAGACGACCCCTGCCATTGCTCCGGCTCCGCGCTGAAAGCCATTCTTGTTTAGCTCTTCGGCTGCATGAAGCTCATCATCCAAAAGGTCTGCGTGCAGCAGCGCCTTGATATCGTAAAGGGACGAAGCGAAGCGATTCGCCAATCCAGAAATAATATTGAATTGTTGGTACATGGCGGCATTGGCAGCCGATGGGCCGACGATTACGTCGCCTGCGCGTGTTGCGCTAATGCCACGAAGGTAGTCCGACATCGTGTAGTTTGCGTAGGAGAGGTCCTTTCTCGTACCTTTTGGAGCGTAATATGATCGAAAATCGTCTTCCCTCTCTGGAATGAGCTGACTGACAAGCGCAAGAGCTTCAGAATACCAGCCCTGATAGCTGGATCGAACGTTCGGCAAGTTTTTCAGTTCTTCCTCGGTGAAAGGATGAACAGTCTTTGTGCGCGGATCCGCTTCGATCTGCATCGCAAGGGCCAGCTTTCCACCGAGCGACGCGAGACGTTCTATGTCTTTCTTGTATCGCTCAAAAGTGTTTGCCATTTTCTATCCCCCGCGGCGCATGCTCGATTAGCACAAATCGCCACTCTGCAAAATTTCAATCGGGGGGTGGGAGGGTTTCTGGTACGCCCAAGGGGAATCGAACCCCTGTTACCGCCGTGAAAGGGCGGTGTCCTAACCGCTAGACGATGGGCGCGCTCAGACGAAGCGGCTTATAATTGCGTTGTTGGCAACCGGCAACCCATGCGCAGCCACATGCGACAACTTTTTTCAAGCGTGGCAAAAAGCACGATTTTGGCCAGTCAGGTCACGGTTTGCGGCAGCCGGTTGCTCGTGCATCCTTGGAGATTGGCTGGAACGCCACTCAAGGTCGTCATTCTATGGCGGAGCAAGGAGCGTAGCGACGCGGCGCAGACCATAGAATCCATTCCGTCACCTAGAAGCGTTGCCACGGTGCAGAATTCTGCTCGGCTGCATTCTTCGGCCAAGGTCACGGAATGGATCCTCGGGTCTTCGCGTCCGCTTCGCTCCCGCTCCGCCCGTGGATGACGACGTTCGGAGCGGCTTCGGTTAATCGCCACGTTTGGCACTGCGAGGTTCGTCGCAACGAAGGCGGTGGGCCGCCGACTGTCGAGACTCAGCCGTCCTCGCCGCTGCTGGCGCGGCGGCGGCAGCGCCAGTTCCAGTCGCGCTCGGGGCCGACGTCGACATGGATCGATTCGGTGTGGCAGTAGGTGCCGACGCCGCCGCGGCCGGGCATCGAGCGAACATAGCTCGCCAGTTCCCACTTGGAGACGCCGGGTACCTGGATGTCGGCGGCGGCGCAGTACATGTGCAGCGAGTTCTTGGCGCCGTTGGCGCGGCGGTTGCGGGATGGATCGCGATAGCCGGAGGTGACGATCATCTTGCGGCCGAAATGGCCCTCGATCGTCTTCAGCACGCGCACCAGCGACGGCTTCAGGCAGGCGACGTCGACGCTTTCGTTCTGTTTCAAGAGGCCGTTGGGGGCGAGCCTCGCCATGCCGGCGGCGGACGCCACCTGGTAGGAACCGCCCTCGTCCTCGTTGAGATCGACGTCGCTCTCGTCGTCGATGCCGGACTTGCGCTTGATCTCGAACAGCGCCGTCTGGCGCACGCCCGGCAAGGCATCGGCACCGGTGATGTGGTTGCTTGGATCGTCGCCGAGGGAGGCGAGTTGCACCGGTTTGTCGCCTGGTGTCGCGGAGGCGAGCGTCACGATCGGCTTGGCCGGTGGCGGCGTGGTCTTGGCCTGCGCGGCGGGCTGGTCGCTCGAACGCGTGTTGATCAGAGGCGCGGGCGCTGCCGAGGCCGGGGTGGTGCTGAACAGCGAGGCGAACAGGCCCTTTTTCGGCGCGACAACCGGCTGCTGCGCCGGGTCGCCCGCCGTTACGTAGACGCCCTTGCTCATCGCCTGCACGGTGGCCTGCGCCTGCGATGCGACCGCGGCGGCATCGCCGGCAGCGATCTTCTCAGCGACGGCTTTTGTCTCGTCGGCGGTCTGCGTCGGCTGCACCAGCGGTTGCGGCGTATTGCCGGCAATCGAGGTGGCGCCTGCAGGCACGGCGACCGCAGGGAAGGCGGCTCCGGGCCGTATTTCCGGCACATAGGCGACCTTTTCGGGCAGTGGCTTGTCGCCTTCGCCCATCACGGTCGATGCCGCCTCGGGCGAGGCCGACGCCACTTGCTGGGTCGAATCGGTCGAGGCCACGGGCTTGGCGGTGGAAGCCGCGCTCATCTCGGTGGCGGTTGAATTGTAGCCGGGAGTGACGACCGACATCGTCGGGTCGCCGGTCGAGGTGCAGGAGGCCAGAAGCACGGAGAAAAGCGCTGCCACAATGCTGCGGCTTTCCCTTCGTGCAAGACGCCAACCTGCTGGTTTCAAAATAAAATTCCCCCTCGGTATCCGGTCCGTTCATCATCGCCGTAGCGCTCCAGTGCCCCTGGCGATGACCTCCTGTTCCCGAACCGGAAACGGGATCTGTGTCGATCTGCAAGCCTCGGATTTTCTTCTGCGTCTGAAGGCGAACTGAGGCTGCGAAAACGATTAACGCCACCATTTCGCCCTGTTTTGAGGGGCCGTCAACTCACCAGACATTACAGTCCGTTACACACGCACCTTGACATAGGTGCCCGGTGCATCCCCCAAGGTTTTCATACGCTTGCCCGGTTGGCGGGCGGGTACATGCACATTGTCCTGGCTTTCGATCCAGTGCTGCCAGTGCGTCCACCACGAGCCCGGATGCTCGTGCGCGGTGGCGAACCAGGTGTTGAAATCGCCCACCGGCTTGGCGCCGGTCCAGTATTGGTATTTATGCGCCGCGGGCGGATTGACGACGCCGGCGATGTGGCCGGAGCCCGCCATCACATACTCGACGTCGCCGCCGAAAAATCGCGAGCCGAGGAACACGGAAAGCGCCGGCGCGATGTGGTCTTCCTTCGTCGCCAGGTTGTAGACCGGTATCGTGATGTCGGCCAGCGAGACGGTGCGGCCGGCGAGTTCCATCGTGCCGCGCGAGAGATTGTTCTCCAGATAGCAGTTGCGCAGGTAGAAGGAATGGTTTGCCGCCGCCATGCGCGTCGAGTCGGCATTCCAGTAGAGCAGGTCGAAGGGCAGGGGATCCTTGCCGCGCATGTAGTTGTTGATGACGTAGGGCCAGATCAGGTCGCCGGAGCGCAGCATGTTGAAGGCGGTTGCCATCTTGGTGCCTTCGAGATAGCCCTTCTCGTTCATCGAGCGCTCGACGGCCGCGACTTGGTCCTCGTCGACGAAAACCTTCAGGTCGCCGGCATGGGTGAAGTCGACCTGGGTGGTGAAGAAGGTGGCCGACTTGATGCGGTGGTCGCCTTCCTGCGCCAGAAGCGCGAGCGCCGCGGCCAGCAGCGTGCCGCCGACGCAATAGCCGATCGCGTTGACTTGCTTTTCGCCGGTCGCCTTCTCGACCATGTCGAGGCCAAATTGCAAGCCTTCGCGAATATAGGCTTCCCAGCCCTTGGCGCCGTGGCGCTCGTCAGGATTGATCCAGGAGATGACGAAGACCGTATGACCCTGCTCGATCGCCCAGCGGATGAAGGATTTCTGCGGGTTGAGATCGAGGATGTAGTATTTGTTGATCCAGGGCGGGCAGACGAGCAGGGGGCGCCTCAGCACCGTCTCGGTCGTCGGATCGTACTGGATGATCTCGGCGACATCGCTGCGGCCGATCACCTTGCCTGGCGTCGTGGCGATGTTCTTGCCGATCTCGAACGGCGCGTAGTCGGCCTGGCGGAGCTTCAGGTCGCCCCTGCCGGCGGCGATATCCTCGGCCAGCATCTTCATGCCGCGCACGAGGTTTTCGCCGTTGGAGGCGACGGTCTCGCGGAACAGTTCCGGGTTGGTGAGGATGAAATTCGAGGGCGCGATCGCGTTGGAGACCTGCTTGACGTAGAAGCTCGCCTTGTGGCGGGTGTGCTCGTCCAGGCCCTCGGCATGCTCGACGAGGTCGGAGGCCCAGCGCGAGGTGACGAGATAGGCCTGTTTCAGGAAATCGAAGAAGGCGTTGCGGCCCCATTCCGGGTCCTGGAAACGCTTGTCGCCGCGCTCGGGCTTGAACGCGTCCTCGGCGGCTTCGGCATTGGGGCTGACCTTCTGAATGGCGTTCGCCCAGACCGTCATGTAGCCGGCGAAGAGCCGCGTCTGCGCTTCCAGCGCGCGCTGCGGGTCGGCCAGCCAGTATTCCGAGAGCTTGGAGAAGGTCTTGACCATGTCGACCACGGGTTCGGCGACATGGTCGCGCACCTCACCCTTCTCGCGCGGCTCGGCCCAGGCGGAGGCAGCCTTGCCTGCCTGCTCGATCATGCGCGCCATGTTCAACGCGAAACGCTCGGGATCTTTGACCAGATATTGCTCGACGGTCGAAGGTCCGCCATTTTCCGCTTTGTCCGAATCGGGCGCTTTGGACATGGTTCGCGGGGTTCCTCCCGGAGCGTTTTCTTGACATATTACCATGGGACATCTGACTGGGTCCAACACGCTCTAACCCGGCTGCCAGGAAAACAATATGACGATTAATGTAGGCGGGACTTATTTTCTCGGCACCGGTTCGATTTGCCGCATCGCCGTCGCGGCGGTGGTGCTGTGCGCGCCGCTGCTTGCGGGCGGCTGCGAAACCAGCAGCAACAATTCGGCGCCGACTGCGTTGACCGAGGGCCCGAAGGATACCGGCTCCTATCCGAACCTCAACATTCCGCCGCAGGTGGCCGCCAAGCAGCTGTCCAAGGAAGAGACCGCCGCCAAGCTCGGCGAGCTCAAGGCCGACGAGCAGGCGCAGCTTGCCAAGGGCGGCGGCGTCAAGCCGACCGCCAATCCTGCCGCGCTCAACACGCTCGCCAGGACGCATGGCGACGACACGCTGAAGCAGATCGAAGGCAAATGCGATCCCGCCCTCGACCCTAACTGCAATTAGGTTTATATCGCGCGCCGAAAGCGCCCCCCTTTGATCGTCTGGAACTGAAATGGAAGAATTTCACAAGGTCCGCCGGCTTCCGCCTTACGTGTTCGAGCAGGTCAACCGGCTGAAGGCCAGCGCCCGCTCGCGCGGCGCCGACATCATCGACCTTGGCATGGGTAATCCGGACCTGCCGACGCCGAAAGCCATCGTCGACAAATTGTGCGAAGTGGTGCGCGATCCGCGCACCCATCGCTATTCGTCCTCGCGCGGCATTCCCGGCCTGCGCCGCGCCCAGGCGAACTACTACCAGCGCCGCTTCGGCGTGAAGCTCAACCCCGACACGCAAGTCGTGGCCACCCTTGGTTCGAAGGAAGGCTTCGCCAACATGGCGCAGGCGATCACAGCGCCCGGCGACGTCATCCTCTGTCCCAATCCGACCTATCCGATCCACGCTTTCGGCTTCATCATGTCGGGCGGCGTCATCCGCTCGCTGCAGGTGGAACCCAATGACGCCTTCATTCCGGCGGTCGAGCGCGGCATCCGCCACTCGATCCCGAAACCGCTGGCGCTGATCCTCAACTATCCGTCCAACCCGACGGCGCTGGTCGCCTCGCTCGATTTCTACAAGGATGTGGTCGCCTTCGCGAAGAAAAACGACATCATCATCCTGTCGGACCTTGCCTATTCGGAGATCTATTTCGACGGCAATCCGCCGCCTTCGGTGTTGCAGGTTCCGGGCGCGATCGACGTCTGCGTCGAATTCACCTCGATGTCGAAGACCTTTTCCATGCCCGGCTGGCGCATGGGCTTCGCGGTCGGCAACGAGCGGCTGATCGCGGCGCTGACCCGGGTCAAATCCTATCTCGACTACGGCGCCTTCACGCCGATCCAGGTGGCGGCGGCGCATGCGCTGAACGGCGATGGCGCCGACATCGCCGAGGTGCGCGAGGTCTACCACAAGCGGCGCGACGTGATGGTCGATTCCTTCGGCCGCGCCGGGTGGACGATTCCTGCGCCGGCGGCCTCGATGTTCGCCTGGGCGCCGATCCCGGAGCAGTTCCGCCACCTCGGCTCACTCGAATTCTCCAAGCTGCTCATCGAGCATGCCGACGTGGCGGTGGCACCGGGGATAGGCTTCGGCGAATACGGCGACGATTTCGTCCGTGTCGCGCTGGTCGAGAACGAGCACCGGATCCGGCAGGCGGCGCGCAACATCAAGCGGTTCCTGGCTTCGACCGCCAAGCAGCCCAACAATGTCGTGCCGCTTTCGGCCCGCCGCTAAGCTCATCGCACATCACACCGACCAATCTTTGAGGGGCGTCGCCGGACATGGCTGAAGCGTTGCGTGTTGGAATTGCCGGCCTTGGCACGGTGGGCGCCTCGGTGGCGCGCGTGCTCAACGAAAAGGCGGCGGAGCTCACCCGCCAATGCGGTCGCGACATCGTCGTCACGGCCGTATCGGCCCGCGACCCGAAGCGCGACCGCGGCGTCGATCTGAGCGCTGCCAGGTGGTTCGGCGACGCCGTGGAGATGGCCGAAAAGGCCGACATCGATGTCTTCGTCGAGCTGATCGGCGGCGACGAAGGACCTGCCCACGCATCCGTCAAGGCGGCGCTCGAGGCCGGCCGTCACGTCGTGACCGCCAACAAGGCGCTGCTGGCCAAGCATGGCGTGCAGTTGGCGGAGATCGCCGAGAAGAAGGGCGTGCTGCTCAACTACGAGGCGGCGGTCGCCGGGGGCATCCCGGTCATCAAGACGATGCGCGAGGCGATGGCCGGCAACCAGGTCACCCGCGTCTTCGGCATCCTCAACGGCACCTGCAACTACATACTGACCCGCATGGAGGCCGAAGGCATCTCCTTCGACGCCTGCCTGAAGGACGCGCAGCGGCTTGGCTATGCCGAAGCCGATCCGACCTTCGACATCGAGGGCCACGACACGGCGCACAAGCTGTCCATCCTGACCAGCCTTGCCTTCGGCACAAGGATCGCCGCCAACGACATCTACATGGAAGGCATCTCCAACATCACCCAGGCCGACATTCGCGCGGCGGCCGATCTCGGCTACCGCATCAAGCTGCTCGGCGTCGCCCAGCGCACCGACAGCGGCATCGAACAGCGCGTGCATCCGACCATGGTGCCGACGGCCTCCGTCATCGCGCAGGTGCACGGCGTCACCAATGCGGTGGCGATCGAGACAGACATCCTTGGCGAGCTTTTGCTCTCCGGCCCCGGCGCGGGCGGCAACGCCACCGCCTCGGCGGTGGTCGGCGACATTGCCGATATCGCCAAGAGCCGGCCGGGCTTCCAGCACGGGCCGGTCTTCGGCTGGCCGGCGAAGGAATTGAAGCCCTATAAGAAAGCACAGATGCGCAGCCATGCCGGCGGCTATTTCATCCGGCTCACGGTCCATGATCGCATCGGCGTCTTCGCCGCGATCGCCAAGCGCATGGCCGACAACGACATCTCGCTGGAATCGATCGTGCAGCAGGCGGCCGGTCCGGAAACCCAGGCGCAGAAGACGGTCATCCTCGTCACCCATGAGACGACGGAAGCGGCGGTGCGCAAGGCGGTCGAAGGCATCACCAAGGACGGCCATCTGACCGACAAGCCACAGGTGATCCGCATCGAGCGGGCCGAATAGTTCGAGTCACATTTCACCTTTAATCGATTGATATTGCTGCCATTTCAAAAATTGGCATAGCAAGTCTTGCCGTTGTCATGGAGCTTTGCCAGAAGAAGCGCGCCTCTGGCGGGAGGCGCAGCGCGGTAGAGCGGTTCGGAACTGAACCGCCTTCATCAACGAGGAAAGCCCATTCATGAACATGGCCCAGAACATCGCAGCCGGCCTCGACCGTATCCTCACCATGGAAGTGGTGCGCGTCACCGAGCGGGCCGCCGTTGCCGCCGCCAGGCTGCGCGGGCGCGGCGATGAGAAAGCCGCCGACCAGGTCGCCGTCGATGCCATGCGCCAGGAGCTCAACCGGCTGGCCATCAAGGGCACGGTGGTGATCGGCGAGGGCGAGCGTGACGAGGCGCCGATGCTCTATATCGGCGAGGAGGTCGGCACCGGCAAAGGCCCGGCGGTCGACATCGCGCTCGACCCGCTGGAAGGCACGACGATCTGCGCCAAGAACCTGCCCAATGCGCTCGCCGTCATCGCCATCGCGGAAAAGGGCAGCCTGCTGTTCGCGCCCGACGTCTATATGGACAAGATCGCCATCGGGCCCGGCTACGCCGAGGGCATCATCGACATCGACGCCCCGCCGGCCGAGAACATCGCCAATCTCGCCAAGGCCAAGGGTGTGGCGGTGTCCGACATCACCGCCTGCATCCTCGACCGGCCGCGCCACGCCAAGCTGATCGACGCCGTGCGCGCCACGGGCGCGGCGATCCGGCTGATCGGCGACGGCGACGTCGCCGGCGTCATCCACACTACCGACCCGGAAGAGACCGGCATCGACATCTATCTCGGCACCGGCGGTGCGCCGGAAGGAGTGCTGGCCGCAGCGGCGCTGCGCTGCACAGGCGGGCAGATGCAGGGCCGGCTGATCCTCGACACGCCGGAGAAGGCGGCACGCGCCGCAAAGATGGGCATTTCCGATCCGAAGCGGGTCTATCGCGCACAGGACATGGCACGTGGCGACGTGCTGTTTGCGGCAACCGGCGTCACCGACGGCAATCTGCTCGACGGGGTCAGGTTCGGCCGCACCTTCATCACCACCCACACCATCGTGCTGCGCTCGTCCTCGCGCACCGTGCGCGAGATCAAGGCGCGTCACCAGGATCTGGAAAAGTTTTGATTCGTCCTGCCCACTTGTTTGACATAATCGCCGACGGGCAACCGTTCCACAGTTTTCCTGGAGTTGCCGACTTTCCCGGAATTGCTACCGCCGTCGCATATTGATATCTGCCGAAGGATGATCTGCGGACGGCGCGTCGCATGACGGGCGAAAGACGTTTCTTCCTCGATGTCAGGCAGTCGGCGACCGGTGTTTCCTGGGAGCACCGGCTGACCGAACGCCAGGACATGGCCGCTTTGGCCATCGCGCAAGGCCATGGGGTGCCGGACATCGTCGCGAGGGTGCTCGCCGGGCGTGGCGTCACGGCCGAGCAGACCGAGCGCTTCCTCGATCCGACCATTCGCGAGCTTTTGCCGAACCCGACCTCGCTGACCGACATGGAGAAGGCGGCGGCGCGGCTGGCGGAGGCGATCGCGGCCGGCGAGAAGGTGGCGATCTTTGGCGACTACGATGTCGACGGCGCCGCCTCGTCGGCGCTGCTCAAGCGCTTTCTCGCGCATTTTTCCGTGCCGTCCGAAATCTATATTCCAGACCGCATCTTCGAAGGTTACGGCCCCAATCCCGAAGCCATGCGCGAGCTCATCTCGCGCGGCGCGAAGCTGATCGTCACCGTCGACTGCGGCACCAACAGCGCAGCATCGATCGAGGCGGCCAAGCAGGCCGGCGCCGATGTCGTGGTGCTCGACCATCACCAGGTCGGCGGCGCGCTGCCGGCGGCCGATGCGGTGGTCAACCCGAACCGGGAGGACGATCTTTCGGGGCAGGGGCATCTATGCGCCGCCGGCGTCGTCTTCCTGTGCCTCGTGCAGACGGCGAAGGTGCTGCGCGAGAAGCTGCCGGACGTCGCGCCGTTCGACCTGCTGTCGCTGCTCGATCTCGTCGCGCTGGCGACGGTTTGCGACGTGGTGCCGCTCACCGGCGTGAACCGCGCTTTCGTGGTCAAGGGACTGCAGATGGCGCGCCAGCAGAGGAACGAGGGGCTGGCGGCGCTTGCGCGGGTTTCGCGCATCGGCGAGCCGATCAACACCTTCCATCTCGCCTATCTGATCGGGCCGCGCATCAATGCCGGCGGGCGCATCGGCGATGCCGCGCTCGGCAGCCGGTTGCTCGCCACCGACGATCCGGTGGAAGCGGCAAGCATTGCCGAGACGCTCGACCGGCTGAACCAGGAGCGACAGCAGATGGAAATGGAGATGCTGGCGCAGGCGCGTGCCGAGGCCGATGCCGAGCTTGCCGGCGGCAATGGTCCTGCCATCGTCGTCACCGCCAGCAATAGCTGGCATCCCGGCATCGTCGGGCTGCTGGCCTCGCGGCTGAAAGAGCATGCGCGCCGTCCCGCGTTCGCCATTGCCTTCAACGCCAATGGCATCGGCACCGGCTCGGGGCGCTCTGTCTCCGGTTTCGATCTCGGCCGGCTGGTGCGCGAGGCGGCCGATGCCGGGCTGATCCGCAAGGGCGGCGGCCATGGCATGGCGGCCGGCATCACTGTCGAGCGCGCCAAGCTCGGCGCGCTGCGGGCCTTCTTCGAGGAGCGCGCCGCGGCGGACGTGTTCCGGCTGCAGCGCGAGGAAAGCCTGGCGATCGACGGCGCCTTAGCCGCCGAGGGGGCGACGCTGGCGCTTCTCGATGCGCTGGAAAAAGCCGGCCCGTTCGGCGCCGGGCACATCGCTCCGGTGTTCGTGCTGCCGCGCCACCGGCTCGCCGATGCGCGGCCGATCGGCACCAACCACATCCGCGCCGACCTGCAATCGCAAAGCGGCGGCAACCTCCAGGCAATCGCATTCCGCGCCGTCGACACCGCGCTCGGCGAATTCCTGTTCAAGAACAGGGGCAAGACTGTGCATGTCGCCGGTTCGCTGTCGGGCAATTACTGGAACGGCAACCGGACGGTCCAATTCCGCATCACGGACGCCGCGGTTGCTTGAACTTTGACTGCGGTTTCAGATCAGGCGAGCACCGTCTGCAACCGCGTCAATTCGCTGATCTGAGACATCGTCGCCTGATAGCCGAGGCGGATCGCCTCGTCGGCGCGATGGAATTCGGTCAGGCCGATATGGCTGAGCTTCGGCTGCAGCGACATGTCCGGCGGGTCGCCGGCGAGCCTGGCGCGCGAAATCCGGTCCTGGATGATGTTGAAGGCCTCGACCATGACGCCAGTGATGCCGAGGCGCGTCTGGTGCGGCTGATGCTGAGGGTTGACCTGGCCGGGGCGCGGCGCGTCGTTCTCGACGACGAGCTCACCCGCACTGTGCTTGATGACCGCGGCACGCCCGAACAGATCGTAATGCAGGTTGACGGCCACCACGAGCGGCTGCTCGTAGGCACGGCAGACAGACACCGGCACCGGATTGACCAGCGCGCCGTCGACCAGCATGCGGCCGTTGCAGTTCACGGGTGAGAAGACGCCGGGCAGCGCGTAGGATGCGCGCATGGCGGTGATCAGCGAGCCGTGCGACAGCCAGATTTCGTGGCCGGTGCGGATTTCGGAAGCAACGGCGACGAAGGGCTTCGACAGATCCTCGAAATGGATACCATCCACGTGCTCACGCAGACGCGCATCGAGCTTCATACCGCCGAACAGGCCGCTGCCACGCAGATTGAGATCGAGAAGCCCGAAGATGCGGCGCTTGGTCAAGCTCCTGGCGAATTCCTCCAACTCGTCCAGCTTGCCGGCAAGATAGCAGCCGCCAACGAGCGCGCCGATCGAGGTGCCGGCGATCATCGACACTTCGATACCTGCTTCGTCCAGCGCGCGCAGCACGCCGATATGCGCCCAGCCCCGCGCGCAGCCGCCGCCGAGCGCCAGCGAAATGCCCGCCTTCCTCGCCATTTTCGATCCGGGCACGCCGCCGGACGATGCAGGGCCGTTGGCTTCCTGAACGTCAGGTCTGCTGCGCAATGACGCCCATTCGAGCATCATGATCTCCTTTGTCCCGTATCCCTTCTACATCAAGGATATTTGAGAATAGTGAATGTGAGTGGTTTGTGAATATTGAATGGTTCACACCGGCTTCCGATACGTTTGTTGCGCATCGAACAGCGGCTTGCTGCCATCGTCGGCAAGCGTTGCCTTGCCGTCGTCGAGCCCCACCGTCCGATAAAAGCAGGAACGCCTGCCAGTGTGACAAGTTGCGTCGTGGCCCAGTACTTTGACGCTCAACCATATCGCGTCCTGGTCACAATCCGTGCGCATCTCAACGACGCGTTGGAAGTTGCCCGAGGTCTCGCCCTTCTTCCACAGCGCGTTGCGCGAGCGCGACCAATAATGCGCGATGCCGGTTTCCAGCGTCAGCGCCAAAGCCTCCGCGTTCATATGCGCGACCATCAGAAGCATGCCGTCGCCGGCGTCGGTGACGACGACGGTGACGAGGCCGGCTGCATCGAAGCGCGGAGAAAGAACGGTGCCTTCCTCCAGCGCCTTCTTGTCTGCTGGAGCTTCGGGAAATTGCAGTGCCGACATCGCCGGTCCTTGTTTTGATCCATGCTGATATTCAGCGGAGGCCGGGCCTGCGTAAACGGCGGCTCCTTGCGCTTCCGGTGCTCGCGTACTTCAAATACGCTCCGCTCCGGATTTCGGAAACCACCATTTTCGACTCAGCCTACGCCTTTAGCAGGTGACGGCGGGCGCTTAGGCGCGCACCATGGTGACGAAGCGCACCTGCTCTTCGGGCGTGTCCTTGAAGACGCCGGTGAAGGTCGAGGTGAGCGTGGTCGAACCCTGCTTGCGGATGCCGCGCATGGCCATGCACATATGCTCGGCCTCGATCATGACGGCGACGCCGCGCGGATTGAGCACGTCCTGGATGACGCCGGCGATCTGCGCGGTCATCGCTTCCTGCGTCTGCAGACGATGCGCGAAAATGTCGACGACGCGCGCGATCTTGGAGAGGCCCACGACCTTGCCGTCCGGCAGATAACCGACATGCGCCTTGCCGATGATCGGCACCATGTGGTGCTCGCAATGGGAGTGGAACTTGATGTCCCTGACGATGACGAGATCGTCGTAGCCGGCCACTTCCTCGAAAGTGCGGCCAAGCTCCTCTGCCGGGCACATGTCGTAGCCGTTGAACATTTCGCGGAAGGCCTTGGTGACGCGCTTCGGCGTGTCGACGAGGCCTTCGCGATCCGGATTGTCGCCGGTCCAGCGCAAAAGCGTGCGCACGGCGGCTTCGACCTCGGCCTCGCTCGGGCGATCGGTGACCGGCTTCTCCATATAGGAGGCAGGGGGCATGAGTTTCTTGATGACGGCATCCATAAAGGCGTCTCCCGTAGTCCCACTCAAAGGTGGGACGAGTTGAACGGACCACGACCTTTCGGGTGAAACTCGCCCGGTTTCCAGCCCGTAAGTGGCGTGAACAGATGAGCAATGACAATGGCTTGAGCTTGCCTTGTCGATGCCCGGCTGCCAACATTATATATGGTCGTGCAGAGCGAAAGGAAGACGCAACAGCGGCAAACCCTGTTCGCTTGGCGGCGACGGATTGGAAAAATATGATCGACGACGTCTACAATGCGAAAATTCTGGGATTCGCTGGAAACATCGCGCGGATCGGCCGGCTCGACCACCCCGATGCGACCGCCAGAGCGCACTCCAAATTATGCGGCTCGACAGTCACTGTCGACCTCAAGATGGATGGCGATATCGTGACCGATTTCGCCCATGACGTGAAAGCCTGCGCGCTCGGCCAGGCATCCTCGTCGATCATGGCCCAGCATGTCGTCGGCGCCAACGCCGACGAGCTGCGCGCGGTGCGCGAGACCATGCTGAAGATGCTCAAGGAAGACGGCGCGCCGCCGGAAGGCCGGTTTGCCGACTTGAAGTATCTGGAGCCGGTGCGCGACTACAAGGCGCGCCACGCATCGACAATGCTGACCTTCGACGCGGTGGTCGACGCGATCGGCCAGATCGAGAAGAAGCGCGCCGGACAGGCGGCTTGAGGACACTCTCCTAAAGCGTGCCGCGATCTTTCAGATTCGCTCCTTGCGCTGTAGGTTTTTGATTTTGCGCATGTCTTTGTCCCGAAACCGGTTCCCACTTTCGGAAGACATGCCCTAGCCCGCTCCCCTGCTTTGGGCAAATTCACTCCGTATCCAGTCGGCGAAAGCTCTGGCCGGCTCGGAAAGATTCCGCAAATCTCTCGCCACCAGCCAGTAGGCGCCGGACGCGACGTCGATGTCGAAGGGCTTGACCAGCGCGCCGGAGGCGAGCTCGTCGCCGATCTGCAAGAGATCGCCGAGGGCCACGCCATGGCCGAGCAATGCTGCCTGCTTCGAAAGCGACGCGTCGGCCAGCATCGGGCCACGCGCCGGGACGGCGTCGGCCGGCACGCCGGCAGCCTCGAACCAGCGCGCCCAGCCCTGGCGGTTTTCCTCATGCAGCAGAGTGTAATGGCGAAGGTCGACCGGCTTCTCCAAGGGAGGGCCGGACGCCAGCAGTGCCGGCGACAGGACAGGTGAATCGACTGTCGAGGCCAGCCGTTCGGCATCGCTGCGCGGCCACGAGGTCGCGTGTGGGCTGAAGCGTAAGGCGAGCTCGGGCTGGTCGCCGCGGAACTCGATCAATCTCGGATCGACGTCCAGGGAAACGTCGATATCGGGGCGCAACTGACGGAAGCGGTTGAGCCTCGGCACCAGCCAGACCGCGGCAAGCGAGGGTTCGACGCTGACGCGCAGTACCGTTTGCGCCGGCGAGGCCACTAGATCCGAAAGCACGCGATCAATGTCGTCGAAGCTCCTCACCAGTTGGTCGAGCAGCCGGCCACCGGCATCCGTCAGCTCGACGCGGCGATGGAGGCGGACAAACAAGGGCTGTCGCAGAAAGGTCTCGAGCTCGCGGATCTGCCGACTGATCGCGGCCTGCGAAACGTAAAGCTCCTCCGCTGCGCGGCTGAAGCTCAAATGCCGGCCGGCCGTTTCGAAACTTCGCAATGCCGTCAGCGGCAGCCGGCCCCGCTTCATAACGCATAACCTCAAGTTATCCGAAGCGGAAATTATACTCGTTTGAGGGCAAAGGCCAGCGGCGGTCTAATCGGCGCTCGAAGGAGCAACTGCCGTGAACCAGTTCTTGGCCATTTTGAGCGACGTCATGCGGATCGCCACCTTTCAGTGGCACGGCGAAGCCCGGTACGGGCGTGGCTGCCATGACCATCGGCATATTTCATGTCACCACCCACCATGGACGGACAGGTATCCTAACCGTCGCTCCAGACCATGAGGGCAAAAGATCATTGCGTTCACAGTTCGAAGCCCACATCTATCGCGAAGAAGAACGCTGTGGAGCAAAGTGGTTGGCTGACCACGATGGGCATACGCATGGCAGCCGGCCGATACGGCGCGGGCGCAACTGGCCGGGACCTTGGCGCAAGACTCCGGGACGCATCCTTGGCACGTCGCTGGTGCGCCTTTATCAGCTGACGCTTTCCGGCTTCGTCGGCAACAGCTGCCGGCATCTGCCGACCTGCTCCGAATATGCGTATGAAGCTATCGCCCGTCATGGCCTGTGGGCCGGAGGCTGGATGGCGCTGTTTCGTGTTTCGCGCTGCGGGCCGTTGGGAACGCACGGCATCGACCGCGTGCCGGAGACGCTCGCGGCGCGCTATGTCTGGTTCATGCCGTGGCGCTACTGGCAGCTCGGCGGGAAACGCGGGCAAGCGGAGCGCTGACCGCATGGACGTTCCGCAGACCGTGTTTACGGTCCGGTAGGGTTAACGCCAAGCTGCACAAACACTGCGAATTTGAGACAAAATCGAGACATGACGCCTCGCTAAGTCCCTTCCCGTAATCCCTTTCCGGAGTGAGCTTCGATGCGCCAGATGGACCGCTATCCCTTCTTTATTGCCATTATTCTGTTCCTTCTGGCCTGGATGCTCGGCCTGCCGACGCGGGCGCAATCGGCGCCGCTCGAGGACATCCACTGCACGCTGATCCAGGATTCGGAAAGCGGCGCGACGCTTTACCAGGACGGTGTGTGCGACCGGCGCGTCAGCCCGGCTTCCACTTTCAAGGTGCCTCTGGCACTGATCGGCTACGATTCCGCAATCCTGAGCGACCAGCACACGCCGAGCTGGGACTGCAAGCCGGAGTTCAACGCGGTGAAGCGCGACCGCAAGACCGTCGACCCGACGATCTGGGAACGCGACTCCATCATCTGGTATTCGCGCGAGATCACGCGCCGGCTGGGAACGGATCGTTTCGCGGGCTATGTCTCGAAGTTCGGCTACGGCAACGCGGATGTTTCGGGGACCGCCGGCAAGAATGACGGCCTCACCAATTCCTGGGTGGATTCCTCGCTCGAAATCTCACCCGTCGAGCAGGCGGCGTTCCTGCGCCGGCTGCTTGCCGGCAAAATGCCGGTTTCGGCCAAGGCGCATGAGATGACGAAAGCGATCATCCCAACCTTCGAGACGGGGGAATGGATCGTGCAGGGCAAGACCGGCAGCACGGGGCTCGACAAAAACAAGCGTTCGCTCGGCTGGTTCGTCGGCTGGGCCGAGAAGGGTGGCCGGCGCATCGTGTTCGCCCGATTGGTTGTCGATGGCACGCGCGGCGACAAGCCGAAGGGGCTCGCCACGCGGGCGGCGTTCCTGAAGGATCTGCCGCAGCTGGTGAAGTGACCGGATTTCAGACGCTTCGGCGGGCGCGAAGAATGTGCCCGCCGGAATTGCGACGGCCCGCGCTGGGGGTTCTGGCAAAACGGGCGGCGATGGCGCCGCTCTCGAGATCCTCGATTTCGTCGAAGCCGAGCTCGTTGAGGGATTTCGCCAGCGCAATAGGATCAAAGAAGCTGATCCAGGGCTCGCCGATGGTGGCGACGCGCGCCGCATAGAAGGCGAGCGTCGCCTGACCCGTCACATCGCGGTTCTCGGCCGGTTCGCTGTAGTCGAACACGACCTCGGAACCCGGGATGCCGGCAATGTAGGACAGCGTGCCGAAGATCGCTTCCCGAGTAAGGTAGGGCACCACTCCCAGCCACATGAAGAAACTCGGCTCGGTCGGCTTGAAACCGGCCGACGGCAGTTCTTCCGAGAGAAGCTGGCGCTCGAAATTGATCGGCACGAAGGCTGTGCCGGCGGGCTCGTCAAGGCCCGCGTCGGCGATACGCTGGCGTTTCCAGCTTTGCGTTGCCGGGTGGTCGACCTCGAAGACTGCGAGGTTCGGATACGGATTGCGCAGTGAA
The DNA here is from genome assembly GCF_029625675.1 of Mesorhizobium sp. WSM4884. Lineage (NCBI taxonomy): Bacteria > Pseudomonadati > Pseudomonadota > Alphaproteobacteria > Hyphomicrobiales > Phyllobacteriaceae > Mesorhizobium > Mesorhizobium sp. WSM4884. The sequence continues at coordinate 33,641 of NZ_JARTVO010000024.1, read as the reverse complement.
AATGTGTCGAGACCGGCGCCGAGCACCACGACTTGCCGCACACCGCGTTGCACCGCTGCCGCCAGCCAATCCTCGGCGAGGCGGGCGCGCGCCGCAACGAACAAGCGCATGCGGCGGCCATGCTCGTCTTCCTGTTCGAGTTCCTGCGCGCGAGGCGCGGCTTCGCCCAGAATTGCTGCCGCGTAGGGATCACGAAACAGCGCGGCCTGCGGCGAAAACTGATGCAGCGCCCGCAAGCGTGCGACGCGAAGGGCGGTTCGGCTGGGTGCGGCGTCTTCCATTCCGGTCATCCAAATCTGTCCCGGGATTATTCGCAAGCCCTCGCGACCGGCCTGCGACATCGCTGGCGACAATTCCTGACGGGCCGCTCTTTACCTGAGGCGGCGCTGCCTCTAAAACCGCGCCCGCCGGCCCTCCGGCTAACCCCTCTGCATGCCCCAGCGCATTCCTGCGACATGCATTTTCACCACCCGCGCTCGTTTGCGGGACTGGATAGGAGAAGATTGATGCTGAATTCCGTTTCCCTGACGTTTCCCGATGGTTCGGTCCGCGAGTACGACGCGGCTATGACCGGCGCCGGTCTTGCCGAATCGATCTCGAAGTCACTGGCCAAGAAGGCCGTGGCCTACAGCCTCGATGGCACCGTGCGCGATCTTTCCGCTCCGCTCGGCAAGTCCGGCAAGGTCGAGATCATCACCCGCGAGGATCCGCGCGCGCTGGAACTCATCCGCCACGACGCGGCACATGTGCTGGCCGAGGCCGTGCAGGAGCTTTGGCCGGGAACGCAGGTGACCATCGGGCCGGTGATCGAGAACGGGTTTTACTACGACTTCGCGCGCAACGAGCCGTTCACGCCGGACGATTTCCCGGCGATCGAAAAGAAGATGCGCGAGATCATTGCCCGCAACAAGCCGTTCACCAAGGAAGTCTGGTCGCGCGAGAAGGCGAAGAAGGTCTTTTCCGACAAGGGCGAGCGCTACAAGGTCGAGCTGATCGACGCTATCCCCGAGGATCAGGACATCAAGATCTACGCGCAGGGTGATTGGTTCGACCTCTGCCGCGGTCCGCACATGGCCTCGACCGGCCAGGTCGGCAATGCCTTCAAGCTGATGAAGGTGGCGGGCGCCTACTGGCGCGGCGATTCCAACAACCCGATGCTGACGCGCATCTACGGCACCGCCTTTGCCGACCAGGCGCAGCTCGATGCCTACCAGACGCTGCTCGAGGAAGCCGAGAAGCGCGACCACCGCAAGCTTGGCCGCGAGATGGACCTGTTCCATTTCCAGGAAGAGGGGCCGGGCGTTGTCTTCTGGCACGCCAAGGGCTGGAAGATGTTCCAGAACCTGGTCAACTACATGCGCCGCCGCCTCGACGAGCACGGCTACCAGGAAGTCAACGCGCCGCAGGTGCTGGACAAGAGCCTTTGGGAGACGTCCGGCCACTGGGGCTGGTACCGCGACGCGATGTTCAAGGTCACGGTCGCCGGTGACGATACCGACGACGACCGGATCTTCGCGTTGAAGCCGATGAACTGTCCCGGCCATGTGCAGATCTTCAAGCATGGGTTGAAGTCTTATCGCGAACTGCCCGTGAAGCTTGCGGAGTTCGGCAACGTGCATCGCTACGAGCCGTCCGGCGCGCTGCACGGGCTGATGCGCGTGCGCGGCTTCACGCAGGACGATGCGCATATCTTCTGCACCGAGGAGCAGCTCGCCGCCGAATGCCTGCGCATCAACGACCTGATCCTGTCGACCTATGCCGATTTCGGCTTCGACGAGGTCGCCGTGAAGCTGTCGACGCGGCCGGACAAGCGCGTCGGCACCGACGAGGCCTGGGACCATGCAGAGGCGATCATGAGCAACGTGCTGGAGACGATCCGCACGCGCTCCGGCAATCGCATCAAGACCTCGGTCAATCCGGGCGAGGGCGCTTTCTACGGCCCGAAGTTCGAATATGTGCTGAAGGATGCCATCGGCCGCGAATGGCAGTGCGGCACCACGCAGGTCGACTTCAACCTGCCGGAGCGGTTCGGCGCCTTCTATATCGGCTCGGATTCGGAGAAGAAGCAGCCGGTCATGGTGCATCGCGCGGTATGCGGCTCGATGGAACGCTTCCTCGGTATCCTGATCGAGAACTATTCCGGCCATTTCCCGCTGTGGTTCGCGCCGCTGCAGGTGGTGGTGGCGACGATCACCTCGGATGCCGACGAATACGCGATGAAGGTCGTCGATCGGCTCAAGGCGGCTGGCCTGCTGGCCGAAGCCGACCTGCGCAACGAGAAGATCAACTACAAGGTGCGCGAGCACAGCCTGGCCAAGGTGCCGGTCATCCTCGTCTGCGGCAAGCGCGAGGCGGAAGAGGAGACCGTCAATGTCCGCCGGCTCGGTTCCCGTGACCAGGAATCGCTCAAGCTTGCGGATGCGGTGACGTCGCTCGCCGACGAGGCGGTCTCCCCGGACCGCAAGCGCCGCGCGGCCTGATTTTTCCCAAACAGTCTTAAAGCGCATCGCGCTGCGACGCGCTTCAAGTTTCTTCGTTTTGATGCATGTCGTTTTCCCAAAACCGCTGCGCACTTTTGGGCGACATGCATCGGAATGGCGATGGCATGGTCCACCGCCATTTCACACGCCTGTCACGCCAAACCTGTAACGAGCCGCCATGCTCAAGCTGAAATTGCGGGAAAGGCCGTTTCCCGAGCTCTCCTACGCGAACCAGCATCAGCCGGCGCTGACGCGATGGTTTATCCATTCCGTCGAAGGCCTGTCGGGCCGCGACCGCTTTGCCGTGCTCTATGATTTCTGGAGGCGCCAGGTGGCGCCGACCGGTGAGCGCGTGTTCAGCCGCATGCTGGAACTGATCGACGTCAGGGTGCGCAACGCCGGCCATTGGCCGCCGGTGAATTTGCCGGACACGCCGCTGGTTATCGTCGCCAACCATCCGTTCGGCATCGGTGACGGCATTGCCGTGCTGTCGCTCGCCGAGCAACTCGGGCGGCCGTTCCGGGTCATGATCCACAAGGATCTGCTCAAGATCCGCGAGATGGAAGCTTATTCGCTGCCGGTCGATTTTTCCGAGACCAAGGAAGCGCTGAAGAACAACATGGCCGTGCGCCACGAGGCGGTGCGGCTGCTGAAGGAAGGCGTCACCATCGTCGTCTTCCCGGCTGGCGGCGTCGCCACGGCGCCGAAGGGTTTCGGCCGGGCGATCGACCTGCCCTGGAAGATGTTTCCAGCCAAGCTCATCCAGGAGGCCAAGGCCTCGGTCATTCCGATGCATTTCTCCGGCCAGAACGGCCGCCTGTTCCATCTGGTCAGCGGCCCCATGAACATGGCCGAGCGCGACAACCGCGTGGCGAAGTTCGTCGGCAAGGCGTCGCTGACGCTGCGCACATCCTTGCTCATCCGCGAGTTTGCGCGGCTGTCCGGCAAGGCGATCGAGGTGCGGATCGGCGATGTTCTGAGATGGGGTGAGCTCGAGCCGCTGCGCGACCGCAAGACGCTGCTCGACCGGCTCTATCGCAGCGTTTTCGATCTCGCGCCGCCGGCTGCGCCGCGCGGGCGCGTGCCGTTCCTGCCGAAGCGAATGCGCAAGGCGGCCTGAGCCTTTTGGCAATTCCGGACCGAAAACCTCAGTCCGCGCCTTCCTCGGGATCGATGGCGGACGATTCATTGGCCACGACCTCGATCTCCTGGTTCTGGCCCGCCACGACGGTGAAATCCTTCTGGTAGATGCGGTCGCGGTTCTTGGCGATGATGGTGTATTGGCCCTCGGCCAGCACCATCGAGGCGAAGGCGCCGACGGCTTCCTTGATCGGATCGCCCGATTCGTTGAGCAGCGACCATGAGGTGTCGGCGATGGCTTCGCCGCCGGGCTCGCGCACGAGCTTCATCGTCATCTCGGCCGCGCGGTGCTCGACGGTGGCTTCCGTCAGCTTGCCGGCCTCGACGCGGATGTCGGAGCGGATCACGGCGTTGACCGCGCCATAGGTGGAGACGACGTGGTAGGTGCCGGCATTCAGCCGCACCACCGTATTCGGCTCAACATCGGGGACGATCAGCGCGCGGTCGCCATTGGCCTCGGCCTGGCCTTCATAGATTGCGAACCGCAGCTTCTTCGGCGGGATATGCGCGCCGCCCGACGTCACGGCGTCGAGCTTCAGGCCGCCGGCATCGAGGACGAGGTTCTCACGCTTGGCATCCTTGCCGACAGTGATGCGCTTGGTGGCGCCGGCCCGTCCGTAGGAGGCATGGACCAGATAGCTGCCGGGGTCGAGCTGGAACACCGCCGTGCCGCCATGCGCGGACGCCACCATCGGCAGCTTGCCGTCGCCGGTGGGTTCCGGCTTAAACACACGCCAGACGATGCCGCGGGTGATGTCGGCGCCCTTGTCGGTCAGTTGCGCCGAAAGGGTGATTGCCCCGCCGCTGCCCAGCGCCAGCGACCTCTCGCTCTTCGGCGTCGCATAACTTGAAATGCCCGGCAGCTTGATGTTGCCGACGTCGTTGGCGTTCTGGGCCAGCGCGAACGAAACCGGCACCGCGAACAGCGCGGCGATGAGCCCGATCACGAAAAGGCGCAGAGTCCCCTCAAACATGCCTTGCGTTGAAGCCCAAGGCGGTGGCAATTTCAAGGCTCAAGAGCCTGCCGCCTCCCGCCAGGGCTCTTTATCCGGCGCATAACGCGCCATTGCCCGAGCCGCCCCACCTCCCGATGGCGCGCTTCAGCTCAAAATTGAATGCATAGGAGACTTGCGCCCATGGCGTCGCCGATCATCGACTTCCTGCTGACGCGCAATTCCGCGCCGATTCCCGACCTCAAGGAGCCGGCGCCGACCAATGCGGAGATCGCCACGATGATCGCGGCCGCCTCGCGCGTTCCCGACCACGGTCGGCTCGAGCCCTGGCGGTTCATCCTCTACCGCGGCGAGGCGCGGGTCGAGATCGGCAGGAAACTCGCGGCCCTTGCAGAGCAGCGCGAGGGGCCGCTGCCCGAAGGGCGGCGCAATCAGGAACTGGCGCGCTTCTCGCGCGCGCCGCTGGTGATCGGCGTGGTGTCGGTGCCGCGGGAGAACCCGAAGATCCCGCAATGGGAGATGTTCCTGTCGGGTGGAATGGCGGCTATGAATCTGATGATTGCGGCCAACGCGCTGGGCTATGGCACCAACATGATCAGCAACTGGTATTCCGACCTCGCGGAAGGCAGGGCGATCCTCGGGCTGTCGCCGCAGGAGCGCGTCATCGGCTTCGTCCATATCGGCTCGTACCAAGGGCCGGCGCCCGAGCGGCCGCGGCCCGATCCGGCGAAGCTCTATGCCGACTACACCGGGCCCTGGGCCGGCTGACATGTTCTACGAGCCGTCCAAGGGGCACGGCCTGCCGCACGATCCGTCGAAGGCGATCGTGGCTCCCCGCCCCATCGGATGGATATCGACGTTGAACAGGGCCGGTGAGATCAACCTTGCGCCCTATTCCTTCTTCAACGCGTTTTCGACGCGTCCCTTCATCGTCTGGTTCTCATCGGAAGGCGCGAAGGACAGCGCCACCTTCGCTGAAGAGACAGGCGAATTCGTCGCCAATCTCGTTAGCCGCAAGCTGGCCGAGAAGATGAACCGCACGGCAGTGGACGCGCCGCGCGGCGTCAGCGAGTTCGCCTATGCCGATCTCGCCATGGCGCCGTCGCGCCTCGTCGCGCCGCCGCGCGTGGCGGAGGCGCCCGCTGCCCTCGAATGCAAGGTGACGGAGATAATCCGGCCACGGGCGCTGGACGGCACCGAGACCAGCGCCATCGTCGTCGCCGGCGAGGTCGTCGGCGTCCACATAGACGATGCTTATCTCAAGGATGGCCTGTTCGACATCGTCAGGGCCGGCAATGTCGCCCGGCTCGGCTACATGGACTATGCCAGCGTCAGCGAGATATTTTCGATGCGTCGGCCGCGCTGGGGGAAGGACTAGCGCGGCGCGCGGTCATCACGGCGCGCACATAGCCTGGCTCGCCGATCCTGATGCTGCCGTCGGGAAGCCCGAGAATGCGGTCGAGCGCGATCTCATAGAGCCTGACGCGCTTTTCCAGGGCTTCGATCGCAACTTCCATGTCTGCATCGCTGCCGCTGGCAAAAGCCTTGGCGATGACGTCGTGCGTGGCCATGCCGAACTGCATGACGATATCGGCGACCCCTTCCGGATCGAAGGTGCGGAACGTGCCGTCCGCGACGCCTTGCCGGATGATCTCGACCAGCACGGGGGAAAAGGACGCGCTGGCCGCCAGATTGATGCGGTGGAACAGCACCAGGTTTTCCGGCCGGAACAGCGTTTCGAACAGCGCCCAGGCTTCCGCGGCGGTCTCGATCTTTGCCTGCCGTGATTTCGCCAGCAGCGCATTCAGTCGACCCAGCGGGTCGAGGGCCGGATCGGCGACAATGTCCTCGACGCCGGCGAGCGCCTGTTTCGCAAAGCGCTTAGCCAGCGCTTCCAGAAGCGCCTCCTTGGAGGGGAAGTAGTGGTAGAAAGCGCCCTTCGAGATGCCGGCTGCGGCAATCACGTCATTCAGGCTCGCTTTGTCATAGCCATGCGTGAGGAACAGGACCTGGGCATGGTCCAGCAGTTCTTCGCGCCTGAGTTCCGGGTGCTTGACGATACGGGGCATGACGAAACCTTGTGCATGCGACGGCCGTTCCCGTCCAGATGACGACAGTCGACGCTTGAGCTATAGACCGTTGGTCGGTATGATAGACCGGTGGTCGGTTTCGACCAATAGCGGCGGGGCATGTCATGGCAGGTGGGTCATGGTCGCGAAATTGATTATCCAGACATTCCTGTGGTTCGGCTTCATGGGCGCGTTGCTCTTCATGTCGGCCGGAACGATGCACTGGCCGGGAGCCTGGGCCTATCTGGTGCTCATGGTGGGGCTCAGCCTGACGCTGGGCATGGCGCTGGCGCGGCGTGATCCCGGCCTGATGAACGAGAGGCTCAGCCCACCGATCCAGAAGAACCAGACGGCGGCCGACAAGGTCCTGCTCTCCATCCTGCTCACTGCCATCTTTGCCTGGCAGATCCTGATGGGTCTCGACTTCCGCTTTGGCTGGTCGGCCGTTCCCGCTTGGCTGCAGGTGATCGGCGCGATCGTGCTGCTGGTCAGCATCTGGATCTGCTACCTGACGATGCTGGAGAACAGCTTCGCGGCACCTGTCGTGAAAATCCAGGACGAGCGCGGCCAGAAGGTCATCACCACCGGCCCCTACAGCTATGTCCGCCATCCGATGTACGCCGGGGCCATCCTGTTCTTCGCCGGCACGGCGCTGCTGCTTGGCTCGTGGTGGGGACTGTTATCGGTCCTCGCCTTCATCGTTCTGCTCGCCATCCGCACCTTCATCGAAGAAAAGACGCTGCGTACCGGCCTGCGCGGCTACGACGATTACGCAGAGAATGTCCGCTACCGGCTGATCCCGATGGTCTGGTAACGGTTCAGGCGGAAATGCCGGCGGCTTTGGCGCGGGCGAGCAGCCGCTGGGCGAGCCGCAGATGAGGGCGGTCGTACATCTTGCCTTCGATGCCGACAACGCCCGGATCTCCCGCCGCCGCGAAGGCGTCGACGATCGCCTGCGAGCGCTCGATCGCCTCGGCCGACGGTGTGAAGGCGGCGTTGATGACCGGCACCTGCGCCGGATGGATCGCCATCTTGCCGGTAAAGCCGTCGCGTTCGGCCTCGCGGCATTCGGCCTCGAAAGCGGCCATGTCGCGGAAATCCGGAAAGACGGTGTCGATCGCCGCGACCTCGGCCGCGCCGGCTGCCAGGATCGTCAGCGTGCGCGCAAGGCGGAATAGATCGGTATAGCGGCCGCTCTCGTCGCGCGCCGAGCGCGCGCCGATCGCGGCGGACAAATCCTCCGCTCCCCAGGTAAGCCCGGCAAGCCGCGCGCTTGCCCCGGCATAGCTTGCCGCCGCCAACACGCCGGCCGCGGTTTCGGTGATGATCGGCAGGATTCTTATGCCGCCGTCCGGCAATCCGTTTTCGGCCTCGTGCACGCGAAGCTTGGCCGCCAACTGCTGCACATCCTGACCGCTGTTCGACTTCGGCAGCATGATGCCGTCGGGCTTCACCGGGACAAGTGCGGCAAGGTCGTCATCGGTCAGGCCGGTCGTGAGGTCGTTGACGCGCACATAGATGGCGGAGCTGATCGGCTGTTTCCGGTTGGCGATGAAGCTCGCGGCGACTGCGCGCGCAGCCGCCTTGTTGGCGGTGGCGACGGAATCCTCTAGGTCGACGATGACAACGTCGGCGCCGGTACCAAGACCCTTTTCCAGCTTGCGCTCGGAATCGCCGGGCACGAAAAGCAGCGAGCGCATCAGGCCGCCTTCTTCTTCATCATCGCCTGCCTCGTGCATTTGGCGACGAGCACGTCGTCCTGATTGTAGGCGCGATGCTCGAATTCCACGATGCCGCGATCCGGCTTCGACTTGGATTCGCGCACCGAAACGACCGTGGTCTCGACCCGGATAGTGTCGCCATGGAAGACCGGGTGCGGAAACACGGTTTCCTTCATGCCGAGATTGGCGACGGTTGTGCCGACCGTGATGTCGTTCACCGAAATGCCGATCATCAGGCCGAGCGTGAACAGCGAATTTACCAAGGGCTTGCCCCATTCGCTCTTCGCCGCGAAGGCGAAATCGATATGCAAGGGCTGCGGGTTCAGCGTCATCACCGAAAAAAGCATGTTGTCGCTTTCGGTGACGGTCTTGCGCAGCGAGTGGCGGAAGACATGGCCGACGACGAACTCTTCCAGATAAAGCCCGGCCATGGTCGATCTCCTCCGCTTGTCCCTGCTTGATAGGCGTTGGTTACGGCTCCATCAAGCCGGTTAAGAAACATGGTGAACCGTTCGTAAACCATTTCCAGACTACCGTTCACAACGGGGCCGGGGAACATTCCGGCGAGGGCGTAGCTGGTCGGCATGATTGTTTCGCATTTTCTAAAATGGATTGATACGGCAAGGGTTTCCGAGCGCGCCGCCGCCGCGAGCGCGCTGGCCCGCGCCTACATAAACTCCGACCTGCCGTTCGAGGATCGCTGCGCCGCCGAGGCAGCGCTCACGCTGCTGCTCGACGACGTCTCCGCCAAGGTCAGGCAGTCGCTCGCCGAGGCGTTGTCGATGAGCCACCACGCGCCGCCGCAGGTGATCGCAGCACTCGCTTCCGACCAACCTGAGGTGGCGGCGCTGGTGTTGGCGCGTTCGCCTTTGCTTACCGACGCCGATCTCATCGACCGCGTCGCCAGCGGCCAGAAGGCCACCCAGAAGGTGATAGCCAACCGCCCCATCGTTTCGATGTCGTTGGCGGCAGCCATTGCCGAGATCGGCGAGCCAGAAGCCTGCGCAACGCTCGTTGCCAATAGCGGCGCCGATATCGCGTCGCTGAGCTTCCGCCGCATGGCCGAACGCCACGGCCATGTGCCGCTGGTGCGCGAGGCGCTGATCGCCGACGCGCGTCTGCCTGCCGATTGCCGGCATATGCTTTTGGTCAAGCTCGGCGAGACGCTGAAAGGGTCGCCTCTGGTCTTGGCGCTGATGGGCGCCGCCCGCGCCGATCGCGTGATGCGCGATGCCTGCGTGAAGGCCTCGGTGACATTGATCGAGGGCACACGCGCCGAGGAGCATGCCGCGCTGATCGAGCATCTGAGGCTGCGCGGCGATCTCACTGCAGGCTTCATCATCCGCACCATCGCGCATGGCAAGGTCGACTTCTTCGGCTCGGCGCTGGTCGCGCTTGCCCAGCAGTCCGAACAGCGGGTGAGGGCGCTGCTGGCCGGCGGCCACGACGTCGCGCTGCAGGCGCTGTTCCGCAGCGCCGGCCTCGCCGCCGCCACGCACGGCATCATCCTGCGGGCGCTGAAGGTCTGGCGCGAGGTCGCCAACGGCAAGCGCGTCGCGGGCGTTCAGGAAGTGAGCTGGCTGATGCTGAAGGAGCTCGGCGGGCAGACGGCCGAGGGCGATCTGGCAGGGCTGGTGAAGTCGATCCATCTCGACGCGCTGCGCGAGAACGCCCGCGGACACGCGCTGGCGATAGCAGCCGCTTGAGACGTCAGCCTCGACCTCTCGCGAAAAAATCCGGATAATCCTCCATCGCCGCGGCGATGATGCGCAGCGAGGCCGCGATCTGCAGCATTTCGGGCCGGTCGTTGCGGTCGGCGATGCCGGCCGCATATTGCCTCGCCACGGCGACGGTCGACGTCTGCGGCTCGCCATGTCTCCTGAACAGCAATTCCCGCGCCAGGCCCCTCAGGAAATTGCCGATCGATTCGACCGTCTCGTGCGGGATCGCGGAATTCAGCTGCGCGCCGCGCAGCCGCAGCACTTCGAGCCCGATGGTGACGGCGGCGATGCTGCCGCCCAGTATGGGATCGCCCTTCCTGCCTGTCTGCTGCAACTGCGGCATCAACTGGTTGATCCGGTCATAGGCCAGGCTCTCGAAGGCCGAACGCCTGGGAATACGCTCATGCAGGCAAAGGCGTGCCAGGTCCTCGCGCATTGCCTGCGAGATGCGCTCGACGGTGATCCAGGGGTTGGCCGGCAGCACGACGATGAAGACGCCGATGGCGATCAGGATGCCGACCAGGATCGACGCCGACCCGGCGAAGAACGGGCCGGGATCATAGGTCATCAGCTGGTGCGGGCTGAGGAAAGCCAAGAAATTGATGGCGAAGGCGGTGGCGACGCCGACATAGCGCGGATTGGCCATGCCGAGCGCCGCCGGCACCATGATGGGCACGACAAAGAGCGTGAACCAGCCGAAGCCGGGGAGTGCCGGGAGAGCGATCTGGCCGACAAGGAAGGCGAAGGGCAGCGCGAGCAGCGTTCCCCTGAAGAAACCCCAGGCGGACTGGACCGGATCGGGCCGGGCCGCGAACAGGCTGGAAACGACGGCGACGAGGATGACGGTGCCTGCGGTCTCCGACCATTTGGTCGTCAGCCAGAAGGCTGCCACCAGAAGCGTGGCGAGTGCGGCGCGCACGGCGTTGCGCCAAGCGGCGTGATAGTCGCGATGCACGACCAGCGCCGGCTGCTGTCGTTCACGAGACGACCTGGAAACCGGCGAGCGAAGCGCATCCAGGCCACGCATCACCTGTTTCAGCGCCTCCGCGAAATCCGCGGCGATGGTGAGGCGGGTGATGGTGCCGACCCTGTCCTCGCCGGGTTCGGCTGGCGTAGCCGGCGCCTCCCGCGCCTTGGTCGTGATCGCGTCGAGCCGCGCAACCCAGGGGCCGGTATCGTCAAGTGCGCCTGGCGTTGCCGAGAGCTCACCGACGAAAGCCTGCAAGTCGCTGCGCACGGGAAGGAGCGTCGCGTTTTTCGGCGCGGCATGAGTATGCAGCGCGCGGGCCGCCGATAGCGCCCACAGGAGCTGTCCGATCGTGCGCCGCACCGGATGGGCGCGCGTGGCGAAACTCGGCGCCTCCAGGCGCGCATAGGTGCGCATCTCGGCGAGCGTCTGGGCGTCGGTGATCAGCTTGCGCTGGAGGGCCACAAGGCTTGCCGGATCGCCGCCGGAAAAGGCGCCCCCCGCATAGTCCGCAAGATCGAGGATGCTGCGCTTCAGCCTCGAAATGATGGCGTCCGCCGCCAGCTTCGGCAGGATCAGCCGGCTGGTGACGCCGGCGCAGACGATGCCAAGCACGATTTCGGCGCAGCGCGCGATGGCGAGATCGACGACGAGATGCGGCTGACCGAAGGCCGGCAGGCTGATGATCATCGCGGTGTAGCCGGCAAGGGCGGCACCATAGGCCTCCGGATTGCGCAGCAGCGAGGAGACGAGCGTGCAGACGCCGATCCACAGCGCCAGTGCCGTCACCAGGAGCCAGGGATTGATGTCGAACAGCGACGTGATGCCGATCGCCGCCAAGCCGCCGGCCAACGTGCCGAGCAGCCGGTAGAAACCTTTCGCCAGCACCATTCCGGCCACCGGTTGCGCGACGATGAAGACGGTCATCATCGCCCATTGCGGATGGCCGAGCTTGAGGGCGTAGGCGACAAGCAGCGCGATCAGCCCGGCCGAAACCGTGCGCAGGGCGAAGATCCAGTCCGAGCGCGTCGGCTGCGTCAGGCCGCTCAGCGGTGTCTCGACAAGCTCTTTCAGCCGCGTCCAGGTCACATGCAGGTCTCCGTGCCGGAGCCTGTTATGACCGGCAGGTGCTCAGATATCCAGCACGTCGGTCTCGGCGAATTCGGCGCGTTCCTGGATGAAGCGGAAGCGCGCCTCGGGCTTGGTGCCCATCAGCGCGTCGACGGCATCCTTGGTCGCCTCCTCGGCATCGATCACATCGACCCTGAGCAGCGTGCGCTTCCTCGGGTCCATGGTGGTCTCCTTGAGCTGTGAGGCCATCATCTCGCCAAGGCCCTTGAAGCGGCCGATCTCGACCTTGCCGCGCCCGGTGAACTCGGTGCGCAGCAATTCGTCCTTGTGCGCGTCGTCACGGGCATAGGCCACCTTGCCGCCCTGGCGGATCGAATAGAGCGGCGGCACCGCCATGTAGAGGTGGCCGCCACGGACCAGGTTCGGCATCTCCTGATAGAAGAAGGTGATCAAAAGCGAGGCGATGTGCGCGCCGTCGACATCGGCGTCGGTCATGATGATCACGCGATCGTAGCGCAGGTCCTCGTCGCGGTATTTCGAGCGCGTGCCACAGCCGAGCGCCTGGATCAGGTCGGAGATCTGCTGGTTGGCGGCAAGCTTGTCGTTGCCGGCGCTGGCGACGTTGAGGATCTTGCCGCGCAGCGGCAGCACCGCCTGGCTGGCGCGGTCGCGCGCCTGCTTGGCCGAGCCGCCGGCCGAGTCGCCTTCGACGATGAAGATCTCGGCCCCCGCTGCGGCGTTCTGCGTGCAGTCGGCAAGCTTGCCGGGCAGGCGAAGCTTGCGCACCGCGCTCTTGCGCGACACTTCCTTTTCCTGGCGCCGGCGCACGCGTTCGTCGGCGCGCGCAATCACCCATTCGAGAAGCTTCGAGGCTTCTTGCGGGTTGTCGGCCAGCCAATGATCGAACGGGTCGCGGATGGCGGTTTCGACGATGCGCATCGCCTCGATGGTGGCCAGCCTGTCCTTGGTCTGGCCGACGAATTCCGGCTCGCGGATGAATACCGACAGCATGCCGGCGGCCGATATCATGACGTCCTCGGTGGTGATGATCGAGGCGCGCTTGTTGCCGATCAAATCGGCATAGGCGCGAAGGCCGCGGGTCAGCACATTGCGGAAGCCCGCCTCATGCGTGCCACCCTCGGGGGTAGGAATCGTGTTGCAGTAGGAATTGAGGAAGCCGTCGCCGCCGAACCAGGTCACCGCCCATTCGAGCGAGCCGTGGCCGCCCTGCTTGTCGCTTTTCCCCGCGAAGACCTCGCGGGTTACCTGGAATTCGTCGCCGAGGGTTGCCTTGAGATAGTCCTTCAGGCCGCCCGGGAAATGGAACTCCGCCTTGGCCGGGGTCTGGTCCTTTTCCTTGATCAGCGACGGATCGCAGGTCCAGCGGATCTCGACGCCGCCGAACAGATAGGCTTTCGAGCGCGTCATGCGGTAGAGCCGGGCCGGCTCGAAGGCGGCGCCCTTGCCGAAGATCTGCTCGTCGGGATGGAAGCGGGTCCTGGTGCCGCGGCGGTTGTGCACCTCGCCGAGGTGCTCCAGACCGCTTACCGGAACGCCCCGCGAGAAGCGCTGACGATAGAGCTGGCGGCCGCGCGCGACCTCGACCTCGAGGTGATCGGACAGTGCGTTGACGACCGAAACGCCGACGCCGTGCAGACCGCCGGAGGTCTCGTAGACCTTGGAGTCGAACTTGCCGCCCGAATGCAACGTCGTCATGATGACTTCGAGGGCCGGCTTCTTGAATTTCGGATGCGGATCGACCGGGATGCCGCGGCCATTGTCGGTGACGGTGAGAAACCCGTCGGCCGAAAGCTCGACATCGATGAAGGTGGCATGGCCGGCGACCGCCTCGTCCATCGAATTGTCGATGACTTCGGCGAACAGGTGATGCATCGCCTTGTCGTCGGTGCCGCCGATATACATGCCCGGGCGGCGCCGCACCGGTTCCAGCCCCTCCAGCACTTCGATGTCAGCGGCGCTGTAGCTTTCGCTGCCGTCGCGGACAGCGACCGAGCGCTTGGCGGCCTGTGCGATCGGATCCGCAGCGCGCGATGGCGTGCGCACTGGTTGTGGCTGCTGCTTTTCCAGGTCGCCGAAAAGGTCGTTTCTATCGTCCATGCTGGCCCTAGCGTTGGGTACTGCGAATCACTCCTCGATACTGCCACGCTTTTGGCGGGCGAACGAGGTTCCTGTTCCGTTCAGGGATCAAAGTCTCTCTTATTCTAAAACCATTCGATAACCAAGCCGCCGGAAATAGGGCGGTCTCCATACCCTTGGATTCCTGATTCTTTAACAATGACGCCTAGGGTGAGTAGTAACCAACAAAAGACCACGGGGCGTCAGGGGTTTCGTTGTGAGGGGCAGGGCCATAACAATGATCGGCATCGCCGCCGTTTTTGGCGCGATCTCGATCTTTGCCGCGGATTTCTGGGTCAAAAGCCAGGCGAAAGCCCAATCCGAGCAGAAGGTGGCGTCGATCGCGGCGCCGCAAGAGCCCAAGGTCGAGTTCAAGACCATAGTGGTGGCGAGCGCGCCTCTGCGTTACGGCACCGAGCTTGATCGCTCGCAACTCACCGAAATCCCGTGGCCGCAGGATTCCTTGCCGCAAGGCGCGTTCCCGACCATCGACAAGCTGCTTGCCGAAGGCAGCCGGGTGGTGCTGTCGCCGATCGAAGTCAACGAGCCGGTGCTGCTCGCCAAGCTGTCGGGGCCGAATGGCCGCGCGACGCTTTCCAACATGCTGTCGCCAGGCATGCGGGCCGTCACCATCCGCACCGACGAGATCGCCGGCGTCGGCGGCTTCATCACGCCGGGCGACCGGGTCGACGTCGTGCTGACGCGCGATGCCGGCGAAATCCAGGAAGTGGCCAAGAACGCTCAAGGGGCGGCCGGCTCGACGGTCACATCCGAAATCGTCGTTTCCGATGCCAGGGTGCTTTCGGTCGGCCAGGGCGCCGACGAGCGCAAGACCGAGCCACAGGTCGCCAATTCCGTCACCCTCGAGGTGACGAACGAAGGGGCTCAGAAGGTCGCGCTTGCCCGCACCGTCGGCACCTTGTCGCTGTCCTTGCGGTCCGCCGCCGACGCCAGCGCCAGCAGCAATGGGCTCACCACCATCTCCTCCTTCGGCGGTTCGGTTGCCGCGCGCGCGGAGGCAAGCGCCGCCTCGCTGGTCAATGCGGTGGCGAAGGAGCCGGAAGGGCCAAAGTTCAAGACGGTGATCGTGTCGCGCGGCGAGAAGGTCGAGGAATACAAGGTTCTTTCCAAGCAAGCCGAGGGAGACGTCGTTCCTTCCAAGGAACAAGAACAATAGCCGGTGGGGACCGGCCGGGGACGGGACAATGCCTGTGTTGAACAAAGAACGGACAACCAGAAGGCTGCGCCTTCTGCGCGCGATGGCTGCGGGCGTCTTCCTGGCAGCCGCGGGAATGCTTGCCTTCGGGGCGCCGGCCCGGGCAAACAACGACGTCGTCTACGTCTCGGCGACCAAGAATGCCTCGATCAAGGTCGCCAAGGGCAAGCCCAAGACGATCATGACGAGCGCCGCCTTCTACCAGATCGTCATCGGCGATCCGGAGATTGCCAACGTCAACCCGCTGACCGACAAGTCCTTCTACGTGCTGGGCAACAATCTCGGCACCACCGGCATTGCGCTGTTCGACCAGAACAAGCAGCTCGTCGGCACCATCGACGTCGAGGTGACGCTGGATACCGATCAGCTCGCAAGCACCATCCGCGCCAGCGTGCCGGATGCCAAGATCAGTGTCGGTTCGGCCAACGGCCGCGTGGTGCTGTCGGGTGAGGCCGACGACGCGGTCGCGGCCGAGAAGGCGAGCAAGATCGCGTCGCGCTTCTCGGGCAACGAGGAAGTGATCAACTCGGTCAACATCTCGTCCTCGCAGCAGGTTCAGCTCAATGTCCGATTCGTCGAGATCAACCGCCAGGCGGGACAAGATCTTGGCGCCAAGTACGGGGCCAACTTTGCCTTCGGCATAGGCGGTCGTGACGTCATCCTTGATCCCGGCACCGTGCCGACGGCTGGTACCGGCGAGATCATCGGCCGGTTGCTTTCCAACGGCGTTTCGATCGACATCGCCATCAAGGCGCTGGAGGAGCGCGGTCTCGCCCGGCGGCTGGCCGAGCCGAACCTGATCGCCCGCTCGGGCCAGACGGCAAGCTTCCTTGCCGGCGGCGAGTTTCCGATCCCGGTCTCCGAGGACAACGGCAAGATCAGCGTCACCTATAAGAAATACGGCGTCGGCCTGGATTTTACGCCGACCGTGCTCAAGGACGGGCTGGTCAGCCTCGATATCGCGCCTGAAGTGTCCTCGATCGACACTTCCGCCTCCATCCAGGTCAGCAACGGCATTTCCATTCCGGCCTTCATCGTGCGCCGCGCCAGGACGTCGGTCGACCTGAAGAACGGTCAAAGCTTCATGATTGCCGGCCTCTTGCAGTCGCAGAACGACATTACGACCTCGCGTCTGCCGGGACTCGGCAAGCTGCCGGTGCTGGGCTCGCTGTTCTCCTCGAAGTCCTATCAGCGGCGCGAGACCGACCTGGTGATCATCGTCACACCTTATCTGGTCAAGCCGGTCGACCCGTCGAAGAAGATGGTCGAGCCGACCGACGGAACGCAGCCGCCAAGCAATGTCGACTACTTCCTGAACAACACAGAGGAAGTGAGCGCCTCGGCGCCCAAGCGGCCGGTGGCGTTGGCCGACGGAAGTGTGGCCCGTCCGGCGGCCGCCACGACGTCCGGCCACTTTCTCGATCTGCCGAAGGACTGAGCTTATGCGCCTGGCTCCCTGTATCGCTCTGCTGCTTGCCGGTGCCCTCGCAGGCTGCACCAGTGACGACTACGTGCGCAGCGAAGGCGTGACGACGGCTGCCGGCAACGCCCAGGCGTCGAACACGGTCATGCAGATGGTCGACCCCTGGCAGTACGGCGTCCAGAACACCAGGCTTCTGGTGCCGGCCCAAAGCGCGAGCCCCGCGGCCGGCGCCGCCGGCGCGAAAGCCGGTTCGGAGTCGGCATCGACGACATCGGCATCGACGACATCAAACTGATTGGCTGGCGATCATGGCATCCGGCACCAAGACCAAGAAGATCCTGCTCGTTTCAACCGACAGGGCGTTCTCGCAGGACACACGGACAGCTTTCGCAGCCTCCGAGGTCATCGAGCTTTTGACAGTCGAGAGAAGCGTCAACGAGCTTCGCGGCGAAGTCCAGGAAGCCGAGTTCGGTGCCGTCATCGTCGACATGGATGCAGCCAAGCTCGAGGAGATCGAGTCGCTGCAGCGCATCATGCGCCGGCTCGAAGGCCGGGTTCCGGTGATCGTCGTCACCCAGGAGTTCAATGCGGCGGCGGTGCGCATTCTGGTGCAGCTCAAGGTCGCCGACTTCCTGGTCAAGCCGATCACCACCGCGGACCTGGTGCGTTCCGTCATCCGCGCGCTGCAGGGGCCGGGGCGGGAGGAAAACACCGAGTCGCAGATCTACACCTTCATGCCGGCCGCCGGCGGCGTCGGCACCACCACGCTTGCGCTCCAGACCGCCTTCCAGCTGCATCATTCGGTGACGCGCGGCGCCTCTACCTGCGTAGTCGACCTCAACTTCCAGCAAGGCGCCTGTGCCGAATATCTCGATCTCGAGCCGCGCTTCGACATCACCGAAATCGAGAACCAGCCCGAACGCCTCGACCGGCAGCTGCTGGATGTCATGCTCTCCAAGCATGCGAGCGGGCTCTGCGTGCTGGCCGCGCCGACGCGTCCCTCGGAAATGCGCTCGTTCAAGACCGATGTGGTGGTGCGCATGCTCGACCTCGTCTCGGCCTATTTCGACAATGTCGTCATCGATATGCCGCGCACCTGGTTCCCATGGACCGAGACGGTGCTGCTCGGCTCCAACAAGCTCTATATCGTGGCCGAGATGACAGTCCCTTGCCTGCGCCACACGCAGCGTCTCATCCAGGCCATCTATGAGACTGCCGGCAAGGAAGTGAGGCCCAACGTCATCGTCAACCGCTTCGAGCAGAAGATGTTCGACAGCGGCATCAAGCAGGCCGATGTTCAGGACATTCTCGGCGAACATTTCGTCGGCGGCATCTCCAACAACTACCGGCTGGTGCGCGAGGCCGTCGACAGGGGCGTGCCGCTGCACGACATCGACCCCAACGCCAATGTCGTCAACGACCTGAAGAAGATCATCCTGCCTGAGGAGGCGGTGACGACGACGGCAAAATCGAAGTCGCTGTTCGGCCTTGGCAAGGGCCTCTTGAAAAGGAACGCAGGATGAGCAGCCGCTTCTCCAACCTGCAGAATCGCGACGCCCGTCCGCTGCGGCCGCCCGAACCCGCGCCCGTTGCGCACCATGCCGTGGTCATTCCGACGACCCGCAAGCCGGCGCCGCCGAAGCCGGATGCGGCACCGGCAAAAAGCGCCAACAAGGTGCTCGACGCGCGCGTGCGCATCCACCGCATGCTGCTCGAGGAGATCAACCTCGTCGCGCTGGAGCGGCTGCCCAAGGATGAAATGCGCCGTCAGGTGCATGAGTTCGTCTCGGAAAAGACGCGCGAGGAGCGGATGGCGATCAACACCGCCGAGCTCGACGCGCTGGTCGACGACATCGTCGACGAGATGGTCGGCCTCGGCCCGCTGGAGCCGCTGCTCAAGGACCCCGAGATCAACGACATCCTCATCAACGGTCACCAGAACTGCTTCGTCGAAAAACGCGGCAAGCTGCAGCAGGTCCATATCCCGTTCAAGGACGAAGCGCATCTGCTTAGGATCATTAACAAAATCGTCGCCGCGGTCGGGCGCCGAGTCGATGAATCGCAGCCGATGGTCGACGCCCGCATGCTCGACGGCTCGCGTTTCAACGCCGCCATCCGGCCGGTCGGCGTCGACGGGCCGCTGGTGTCGATCCGCAAATTCTCCAAGAACAAGCTCGGCCTGCACAAGCTGGTCGAATTCGGCGCCATCACCCAGAACATGGCGGAGGTGCTGGCGGCGGCCGTGCATGCGCGCAAGACCACGATCATCTCCGGCGGTACCGGCACCGGCAAGACGACGATGCTCAACGCATTGTCGGCCTTCATTCCCGAGGACGAGCGCCTGATCACCATCGAGGACGCGGCCGAGCTGCAGCTGCAGCAACCGCATGTCGCGCGCATGGAAACGCGGCCCGCGAACATCGAGGGTCATGGCGAGCTGAAACAGCGCGACCTGGTCAAGAACGCGCTGCGCATGCGGCCCGACCGCGTCATCCTCGGCGAGTGCCGCGGCGAGGAGGCCTTCGACATGCTGCAGGCGATGAACACTGGCCATGAAGGTTCGATGGCGACCATCCACGCCAACACGCCGCGCGACGCCATCTCCCGCCTCGAGCAGATGCTCGGCATGACCGGCATGCCGATGACGGTGCAGTCGATCCGCAGCCAGATCGCCAGCGCCCTCGACATCATCGTGCAGCTGACGCGCCTGTCCGACGGCAAGCGCAAGGTGACCAGCGTTGCCGAGGTGACGGGCATGGAGGGCGACGTCATCCAGATGCAGGAGATCTTCCGCTTCGTGCGCACCGGCATGGAGGCCGACGGCAAGATCGTCGGTCATTTCGAGGCGACGGGCATCCGTCCGCGCTTCCTCGAGGACCTGCGCAACATGGGCATAGAATTTCCGGGCAAGTATTTCGAACCCGGCCGGCCGCAGGAGTAGCCGGTGCTCGAGGGGTTCGGTCCGATCTACGCGGTCTACGCCGCGGCCGCGCTCACCGGCATCATGATCGCCGAGGGCTGCTACCTGCTCTATGCCGGCCGCAGCGACAAGCGCACGGCGATCAACCGCCGCATGAAGTTGGCGGAGAACAAGATCAGCCAGGAGCAGGTGCTGATCCAGCTGCGCAAGGAGCGCGGCGTCGAGGGCGGCGCGTCCCTGTTTTCCCTCGATCGCTTCCGCGCCTTGCGCACGCAGTCCGGCATGATCACGCCATTGCCCAAATTCCTCACGATCACGTCTGGGGCGGCTTTCGCGCTGGCCCTTTTCGCCATGTGGTACGGCCTGCCCTTGCTTTTCGGGCTGGTCCTGTTCGTCGTGCTGCTGCCGATCCTGCCGGTGATGGCGTTACGCTTTCTGCGCAAGCGCCGGCATAAGCGCTTCGGCCTGCAACTGCCGGAAGCGCTGGAGCTGATCACGCGCGGCCTCAAGGCCGGCCACCCGGTGCCGGTGGCGATCGCGATGGTGGCGCGTGAGATGGCCGATCCGATCGGCACCGAGTTCGGCGTCGTGGCCGACGAGGTGACCTACGGCTCCGATCTGGTCTCGGCGCTCAACAACCTTTTCGAGCGGGTCGGCCACGAAGACCTGCCGCTGTTCGTCACCGCCGTGTCGATCCAAAGCAGTTCCGGCGGCAATCTACGCGAGATCCTGGACGGGCTGTCGGCGACGATCCGCGAGCGCGGCAAGCTGCGGCGCAAGGTGCGCGCGATTTCGACCGAGGGCCGCATGTCGGCCTATATCCTGACCGCCGTGCCGGTGCTTCTGTTCACCGCCATCATGGTGCTCATGCCGCAATTCTACCGGGAAGTGTGGGGGATACCGAAGACCTGGTACATGCTGGGCGGCTCCATCCTGTGGCTGCTGCTTGGCAACGCCATCATGTTCAAGATGTCGAATTTCAGGTTCTGAGATGGAGGACATCATCCGCTTCCTCGCCTCGCTCGCGCCGACATCCCTGATGCCGGTGGCGGTGCTGCTGCTGGTGCTAGGCGGCGGCGCGATGGCCTGGCCGCTGGTCGTCGCCAAGGGAGATCGCAACGAGGTCAAGCGCCGGCTGAAGGTCGAGGTGGTCCAGCCGATCGAGCAGGCGGAGCCGGCGGCGCCCAGGAAAAACGCAAACGCCGTGCGCGAGAAGGCTGTGAGGCGGGCGCAGGAATTCTACGCCAAGAGCGACCCGGAGAACGTCGCGCGGTTGCGCATGAAGCTCATCCAGGCCGGTTACATGGAACCGCGCGCCGTCGGCATGTTCTTCCTGATCCGCTTTGCCGCTCTGGTCGGCGTCGCACTTGGCGCGTTCCTGGTCAACCATTGGGCGGCCAGCGCCGAGTCGACCATGACCAGCCGCTGGACCTTCATCATCCTGTCGGGTGCGGCCGGCTATTTCCTGCCGGGCCTGATATTGACACAGAAGGTGCGGGAAAAGATGCGCGAATACCGCAACGGCTTTCCCGACTTCATGGATCTGATGATCGTCTGCTCTGACGCCGGCATGAGCATGGAGGCCGGCATCGAGCGCGTCTCGAAGGAACTGGCAAAGACCTATCCGTCGCTCAGCCAGAACCTGCAGCTGGTGTCGTTGGAGCTGAGGGCCGGCCGCAGCCTCGACGATGCGTTGAAGGCGCTCGCGGACCGATTGAGCCTTGATGAGGTCCGTTCCTTCGCGACGCTGTTGCAGCAGTCCAAGGAACTCGGCACCAGCCTGTCGGGCGCGCTGCGCGTCTTTTCCGACGAGATGCGCCACAAGCGCATGTCGCTTGCCGAGGAGAAGGCGCATGCCCTGCCGGCCAAGATGTCGGTGCCGGTGACGGTGTGTATCCTGCCGGTGGTGCTGATGGTCGCCATCATTCCCATCGTCGTGAAGCTGACGGCGCACTGAGGCATGTTGATATTCAGGTGATGCCGGCCTGCAAGCGGCAGTTTTCTGCGCTTCCGGTGCTCACGTACCCAAAAGTACGCTCCGCCCCGGTTCCCGAAAACCACCACTTTCGGCTCGGCCTGACCATCTCAACATGTCTCAAGCTCCCGCGTATTGATTAACGCATCCTTTGCACGCAACTGAAATTTAGGGGCTTTTCGGCACCGAAGCTTAATCGCTGTGCTTTATGGTCCTTGCTGAAGAACGACCCGGCAAATCGGGCGATGGGGCAGGGGCATGCGTCACGGACTTCCCAGGGCAGCAGCGGCGTTGGCAGCCGTCTTGATGATCACCGGCTGCACGACGAGCAGCAACGTCGACACCACCAAGACCACCGCGATCCAGCCGACGGCCAAGGACGTCAGCGCCGCCGACCTGGTGGAGGGCAAGGCACAGTTCCGCGAGGCCAATTTCGGCCTTGCCGAGCAGCATTTCCGTAAGGCGGTGGAGCTCAAGGCCGACAATGCCGAAGCCTGGATGGGGCTCGCCGCGTCCTATGACGAGCTCGGCCGCTTCGACTTCGCCGACCGCGCCTATGCCCAATTGCTCAGGGTCGCCGGACGCAAGCCGCAGATCGTCAACAATATGGGCTACTCGCAGCTGCTGCGCGGCAACAAGAAGAAGGCGAGGGCGCTGCTATTGGAAGCGAAGGCCGGCCTCGCCGATCAGACCGTGGTCAATGCCAACCTTGCGCTGCTCGACAAGAGCTGATCCGCGTCCACACTCCTTGCCGTCGCGGATCCGCGCCGGCATTTCAGGCGGCATGTCGACGCTTTGTAAACCCTGTACCGACGTAGCGGCGGGCGCCAGCCGAAAACGGTTTGCGCCGGGCGTCTACAACCTACATTGAGGAAGTAACGAGACTCCCCAAGGCAGATCTTCAGAGATGTTGGATTTCAGCTCGCTCCTGCTCGCGGCGGCGCTGTCTGGCACTTGCCTCAGCATCACACTGTTCGCGATCTGGTTCACCGCGCCCAGAGCGCGTTTCATTCCCATGGTCGCTTGCGGCATGCTCGTGCTCGTTGCCCATGTCGTCCTGTTCTGGCGCTATACCAAAGATGCCAATCCGTGGCTCTGCCAGATCGTGCTCGCGCTGCTCAGCCTAGGCTTTCTGGCCATCTGCCTGTCGGCCATGCAGTATCTCGGTTTTCGCAACTATCGCCGCGCGGTTCTGCCGACGCTTGCAGCCATGGCCGCTTGCGCCGCTTTCACCTATCTCGGTTTCGACGGCGTCGGCTTCCAGATCACCTACGCGGCTGTGACAGCGCTGCTCGCAGCGATCGGAACGATGTTCTGGATGAAGGGCGATCACGACCGCCGGATCCTGCTCGTCGTCTCGTTCCTGAGCGGAGCCTGCGGTCTGTCTTTTGCGCTTTGCGGCCTGGTGCTGCTCTTCCACGGGCAATGGGTGGTGGGCGCCGCTCCGGACAATTGGGCCGAGAGGGTGAACTCCGTCGTCGCGGTCGCCTGCATGACCGGCCTCGGCGCGCTGACGCTGTCGCTGCACCATCTGCAGGCGCAGATCGAGCTCAAAGCGGAGACGATGACCGATCCGTTGACCGGCCTGATGAACCGCAGGGCGCTCGGCGAGCTTTACGGCGATCGCAGCTTCGGTCCGTTCATGGCGATCGCGATGTTCGATCTCGACCATTTCAAGACGACCAACGACGTCTTCGGCCACCCTGTCGGCGATCAGGTCCTTTGCCGCTTCGCGGCGGTGATCAAGAAATATGGCAGGGCCGGCGTCGACGCCTTCCGGCTGGGCGGCGAGGAATTCGCGCTCGTCATCTCGCGCATGACGCCGGAAAAGGCGCATGACATGGCAAGCAGGATCGGCGTCGCCTTCGGCACCGAGATCGTTCCGACCCATCGCGGCCCGCTGCGCAGCAGCGTCAGCGGCGGCATGGGATTTGGCGCCGGCGTCGGCCGGAGCCTGGACGAGGTGCTGGCGGAAGCAGACGCCGCGCTCTACGCCGCCAAGCGCGCCGGGCGGAACCGCGTGATCGCCCAGAACAAGGAAGGCCAGCCCGACAGCGGGCCGGCCCTGAAAACCGCCTGAGCGACTACTCGGCGGCGCCGAGATATTCCGTCAGCGGCGGGCAGGAGCAGACCAGGTTGCGGTCACCGGCGACATTGTCGATGCGTGACACCGGCGGCCAGTATTTCGCCGACAGGTCGGCGTCGCCCGCCGGATAGGCCGCATCGAGCCGCGAATAGGGATGCGTCCACGCGCCGGCGAGCGCCTCGGCGGTGGTGTGAGGAGCGTTGACCAACGGGTTATCGGCCAAGGGCCATTCGCCCTTTGCGACCTTGGCCGCCTCGCCGGCGATCGCGATCATCGCCTCGCAGAAGCGGTCGAGCTCGCGCTTGGGCTCGGACTCGGTCGGCTCGACCATCAGCGTGCCGGCAACCGGGAACGACATGGTCGGCGCGTGGAAGCCGTAGTCGATGAGACGCTTGGCGATGTCGTCGACGCTGATGCCCGCGCTCTCCTTGAGCACGCGGGTGTCGAGGATGCATTCATGGGCGATGCGATCGCTCCGGCCCTTGTATAGGAGCGGGAAATGCGGCGCGAGCCGGGTCGCCACGTAGTTGGCGGAAACGATGGCCGTCTCGGTCGCCTGCTTCAGCCCTGCGCCTCCCATCATACGGATATACATCCAGGTGATCGGCAGGATCGAGGCACTGCCGAAGGGCGCGGCCGCCACAGCATGCGCCGAGCCTTCGGTGACATGACCCGGCAGATAGGGTTTTAGATGCGCCCTGACGCCGATCGGGCCGACGCCCGGGCCGCCGCCGCCATGCGGGATGCAGAATGTCTTGTGCAGGTTCATGTGGCAGACATCGGCGCCGATGTCGCCGGGACGGGCGAGGCCGACCAGGGCGTTGAGGTTGGCGCCGTCGAAATAGACCTGGCCGCCGTGCTCATGGATGAGAGCGCAGAGATGGCGCGCGCCTTCCTCATAGACGCCATGCGTCGAGGGGTAGGTGAACATCAGCGCCGCAAGGTTCTTGGAATGCTCGTTGGCCTTGGCCCTCAGATCGTCCATGTCGATATTGCCGTCGTCGGTGCAGCGCACGACGACGACGCTCATGCCCGCCATTGCGGCGCTGGCCGGATTGGTGCCATGCGCGGAGGACGGGATCAGGCAGATGGTGCGATGGCCCTCGCCGCGCGCGCGGTGATAGGCGCGGATGGCGAGCAGGCCGGCATATTCACCCTGGCTGCCTGCATTGGGCTGCAGGCTGACCGCGTCGAAACCGGTGATCTCCGACAGCCAGGTTTCCAAGTCGCCGGCCATGGCGCGGTAGCCCGCCGAATGGCCGGCCGGCGCGAAGGGGTGCAGGTTGGCGACGCTCGGCCAGCTCACCGGCATCATCTCGGCGGCGGCGTTGAGCTTCATCGTGCAGGAGCCGAGCGGGATCATGGCGCGGTCGAGCGCGAGGTCCTTGTCGGCCAGCCGGCGCAGGAAGCGCATCATGTCGGTTTCGGAGTGGTTCTCATGAAAGACCGGCTGCGTCAGGAACTCCTTGCCGCGCGGCTTGCCGGGCATGGAGCCGGCTTCCACCGTGCCGGACTTGGCGCCGAACAGGGCCGCGATCGCTTCCAGATCGGCTTCCGTCGAGGTCTCATCGAAGGCGATGCCGACGCGGTCGGCATCGATCACGCGCAGCAGCCGGCCGGTCTTTTCGGCGGCGGCGGCAATCGAGCTTGCCTTGCCCTTCACCTCGACCGTCACCGTGTCAAAGCGATGGGCGCCGAGGACTGCCACGCCTGCTGCCTTCAGCCCCGCCGCGAGGCGGTTGGCAAGGGTGTGGACGCGCTCGGCGATAGCCTGCAGGCCGGCGGGGCCGTGCCAGATCGCATAGGCGGTCGCCATGTTGGCAAGCAGCGCCTGCGCGGTGCAGATGTTCGAGGTGGCCTTGTCGCGGCGGATGTGCTGTTCGCGCGTCTGCAGCGCGAGGCGATAGCCCGGGCGGCCCTTGGTATCGGTGGACTGACCGACGAGACGGCCGGGCATCAGACGGGTCAATCTGTCGGAGACGGCGCAATAGGCGGCGTGCGGACCGCCAAAGCCCATCGGCACGCCGAAACGCTGCATCGGGCCGACGGCTATGTCGGCGCCGAGCTTGGCCGGCGCATCCGTCAGCGTGAGCGCAAGCGGATCGGCGATGAACACCACCAGAGCGCCGGTGGCGCGGGCCTTCTCGATCGCCGCCTTGTGGTCGCCGTAGACGCCAAAGGTGTCCGGCCAGGAGACGAGGAGTGCGGCGGTGTTGTCGTCGATCGTCTCGCCGTCGACCTCGGTGCCGAGGGGCTCGGCGCGGGTGCGCACGACATCGAGCGTCTGCGGATGCGGCGTGCCGGCGAGCGCCACCTTGGTGCGCTTGTCGCGGTGATGGCGCAGCGCGATGCCGACCGCTTCGGCGACAGCGGTGGCTTCATCGAGCAATGATGCCGATGCCACCGGCAGGCCGGTCAGCTCGGTGACCAGGGTCTGGAAATTGAACAGCATCTCCAGCCGGCCCTGGCTGATCTCGGCCTGGTAGGGCGTGTAGGCCGTATACCAGGCCGGGTTCTCGAACATGTTGCGCTGGATGACCGGCGGCACAAAGACACCGTGATAACCGGCGCCGATGAAGCTCTTCAGCACCGTGTTCTTCGCCATGATCGCCGACAATTCGGCCAGCGCTTCGGCTTCGCTGGCGGCGGGAGGCAGATTGAGCGGCTGATCGAGGCGTATCGATCTTGGCACGGCCTGGCTTATCAGCGTCTCGACGGACGGCACGCCGATGGTGGCAAGCATGGCCCTGACATCGTTGACGCCGGGGCCGATGTGGCGGGCCGAGAAAGGAACAGGTGCTGCGGTCATTTCCAAAATCCTGCTATCAGCCGATATGGGCTTTGTAGGCGGCCTCATCCATGAGGCTGGCGAGCTGGCTTTCGTTGGATAGCTTCATCTTCCAGAGCCAGCCGTCGCCGGTCGCCGCCGAGTTGACTAGCGAAGGGTCGGAGGACAGCGAGGTATTGGCTTCGATGATCTCGCCGTCGACCGGCGCGTAGACATCCGAGGCCGCCTTGACGGATTCGACGACCACCGCAGTGTCGCCCTTGGCGAGCTTGCGGCCGATTTCCGGCAGTTCGACGAAGACGAGATCGCCGAGCTGCTCCTGCGCGTAGTCGGTGATGCCGACAGTGGCGACGCCGCCCTCGACGCGCAGCCATTCATGGTCTTCAGTGAAATAGGTGTTTGCCATCGGGAATTCATCCTTTGCGGTAGCGGTGTGGCGTGAAGGGGAGCGAAGTGACGTCGACCGGAATTTTCGTCCCACGGACATCGGCGAACAATCTGGTGCCGGGTCTGGCCAGCGCGGTGTCGACATAGCCCATGGCGACCGGGTGGCCCGTCGAGGGGCCGAAGCCGCCCGAGGTGACGTGGCCGGCCGGATTGCCCTCGACGTCGACCAGCGCCGCGGCCGCGCGCACCGGCTGGCGACCATCGGGCTTCAGGCCGACACGCTTCTGCGACTGTCCGCGCTCGAGGACCGAGCGCAGCGCCTCGGCGCCGATGAAGCCGCCGGAGGCGCGGACCTCCTTGGGGATTGCCCACATCAAACCGGCGCTCGCCGGGTCGATCTCGGGTGTCAGATCCTGGCCGTGCAGGCAGAGCCCGGCTTCGAGCCTAAGGCTGTCGCGGGCGGCAAGGCCGATCCATTGCACGCGCTCGTCCTGCAGCAGCTTCGCGACGAGACCGCGGGCATCCGCTTCCGGCAGCCCGATCTCGAAGCCGTCCTCGCCGGTGTAGCCGGAGCGGCTCATGAACCAGTTTTGCCGGGGCTCGACACCGTGCATGAACAGCAAGGAGCCGGTCTCGATGCCGGCTCGCGAAAGGGCCGCCCAGGCGTCCGGGCCCTGGATGGCCAGGAAGACGCGGTCGAGCGGCTGGACCTTCACATCATAATCCGCCGCCAGGGCACTGAGGTGCTTTTCGTCCTCGACGGCGTTGCCGGCATTGGCCACCACCATGAAGCGGTCGTCGCCGAGCCGGGTAACGATCAAGTCATCGATGATGCCGGCGGCCTCATTGAGGAAGAAGGTGTATTTGGACTGGGAGATTTCCAGCGCGCCGGCGTCGAGCGGGCAGGCGCGGTTGAGAAGGTCAGCGGCGCCGGAGCCGCCGACCGCGAACAGCTTCATATGCGAAATGTCGAACAGGCCAGCATGTTCGCGCGTGTGGAGATGCTCCTTCATCACGCCCGCCGGATAGGTCAGCGGCATGGACCAGCCGGCGAACGCGCCGAAGCGCGCGCCGGCAGCGTTATGCAAATCCTCGAGGGGTAAGAGCTTGGTGCCTTCGCCTGTCATGTCTTCTCCAGAGTCGCACGCAATCGACCGCCATTGGCGGTCCAGTCCGTGCCCCTCTGTCTGAAGCCTGAGAGACTCGCGCCCCGGAACTCTGTCGGCAGCGCTTACACCTTCGGCGCGGGACGAATCCCGACTTTCCAGAGTTGTCTTTCCCGTCCACGGTTCTTTTGCCTGAGAGATTTCGGGCGATTTCCCCTTCGGCGACAGCTTTCGCTGTTCTCTCCCGCAAACAGGTAGGACTCAGTCGCCTGAGTCCCCGACGCGCCATCCATAGCCCGTCGGCGACACCTTGTCACCTCCCAGCGACATGTTGCCGACAAGTCTTCGCCAACTACGCGGTTTGCGTGCTCGGCACTTTCCTGAAATTGCCCAGAAGTCTACTGCTTCGGCTTTGCCTGTTCCGGCTTGGCGCCGGTGTCGAAACGCGACATCCATTTGAAGCCACCGAACCAGTAGCGGCGAACACCCGCGATGGTGCCATCAGCGGTGCGCGCGCTGATCCAGTTGTCGACGTATTGCACGAGGCGAACGTCGTCGGGACGCAAGGCGAAGGCTTCCGGCGTGCGCAGCAACGGGCCGCCCACCAGCTTGAATTTCGCGTCATAGAGCTTGGCCGCCATCTGCGGCGTCGGCGACGTGGCCACCATGGCCTGCGCGTCGCCGCCGATGAGAGCGGCAAAGACGGCGGTCGTGTTGTCGAAGGACAAGATGTCCGCCTTCGGGAAGGCCTCCTTGGCGGCGGCCTCGTCGGTGGAATTGGACAGCACGGCGATCTTGTAGCCAGGCGCCGTCAGCGCCTTGTCCGGCCGCTTGCCGAGGCCGGCTATCGACGCGACCATGCGGATGTCGGCGGCGCCGGTGGGATTGGAGAACACCACCTCGCGGGCACGCTCCGGCGTGTTGGCGTAACCGGTCGCGATCAGGTCGAAGTCGCCCTTGAGCAGCCGCGCCTTCAGGTCGTTCCATGGTACCTCTACCAGCTTCAATTCAACGCCGAGATCCGAGGCGAGCGCGTTTGTCAGATCGACGTCGTAGCCCGCGAATTTGCCGTCGGCCTTTTTGAGGATCCAAGGCGGATTGATTGCCACACCGACCGTCAGTGTCTTCTGGTCGATGACGCGCTTGAGGCTGTCATCGGCGCGTGCCGGCAAAACGGTCAGCCAGACAGAAAGAGCAAGTATAATCGTCGCGATTATCTTAGCGCGCATGAATATAACCTCGCTGCTGGCCCCTCTGGTTGTCAGATTTACACAGAGGTGCCATTCTGTCGATAGCGGCCCTCTGACGGAGATTTGCAAATGTCGGTGCGGATGGCAGTTACCGGTTCGATGATGTTGCTGGCCTGCCTCATCGGCAATCCGGCAAAGCTATCGCTTCTGCCCGACGCAGCGCAGGCGGCAGGCCCCAGGCGCGTGGTCTGCTCCAGCGCGGACTATCGCTATTCCTATTGCGGGGTCGACACGCGCGGGGGCGTGCAGCTGACCAATCGGCTGTCGAAGTCGCGCTGCCAGTACGGCAGCAGCTGGGGCTATGGCGCCGGCGGCATCTGGGTCGACAAGGGCTGTTCGGCCGAATTCGTAGTTGCGGGGTCCGGCCGCAGGCCGTCCCCCGGCGACGCAGCGGCGGCGATCATCGTCGGGGGCATTGTCGGCGCGATCCTCGACAACAACAACCGCCACGGCCACCATTCGGACAATTACTATCCGAGGCCCCAGCCGCGCCGCGACGATCAATGGATCGATCCGACGCCGCAATTCGACAGGGACGGCAATCCCAATTTCGATACCCACGGCCGCTACCAAGGATGTCATGGCGTCGGCTGCATGGTTGATAATCCGGATGAGATGGGTGACGCGCCGCCTGAGCCCGGTCAAACCACCTTCGACAGTTCGGACGAATGATCGCGCCGCCAAGGCCTGTATGCTGAACGCCAGACCGGTCTGGCTGCTGCCTACAGGGGAACCATCGTCTTGCAAAGGACGATGTTGGAATGGCCTGCGGGCCACCCGATGAATTCGGCCATACGCTCGAAGCCGGCCTTTTCGTAAAGGCCAGGCGCCTGGAAGTCGTGCGTCGTGACCCACACGCGCCGCGCGCCGCGAGCGGCCGCCTCGGAGACAAAAGCATCAAGCAGCTTCCTGCCATGGCCGACACCTCGGCAGGTTTCCTCGACCCACATCAGCTCGAGCTCGGCGATCCCCGCCCAGGAATAACCGGCGGCGACGCCGACGGCGCATCCATTTTCGTCTCGCAACGCAAAGATCAGGTTCCGGTCATCGTCGCGGCCGACAAGGCGCCGGTTGCCACCGTTCAAGCGCTCCTTGATGGCATCGAGTTCGGTCGGCGCCAGATCATGCTCGGCCAGCAGGCGAGGGGTCATCAAATGCCGCCATACCAGTCGTAGCCATTGTCTTCCCAATAGCCGCCGCGGCCGCCGCCGATATTGGCGAAGCTGTCGACCAGCTCGATCTTGTGGATGTATTTCGGCATCTTGTAACCGAGCTGGCGTTCGACCCGGACGCGCAGCGGCGCGCCGTTCTCCACCGGTAGCGGTTTGCCGTTGAGGCCGTAGGCCAGGATGGTCTGCGGGTGGCGGGCGTCGATCAGATCGATGGTGCCGTAATATTTGATGTCGCCCGACAGACTTTGCTCGATCGTGTCGAGGCAATGGAACATGACGTAGCGCGCCTCAGGCTTCACCACGGCCTGGTCGAGCACCAGCGACAATGGCGTGCCGGTCCATTTGGCGATGCAGCTCCAGCCTTCGACGCAGTCGTGGCGCGTGATCTGGGTGCGGCTCGGCATGTTCTGCAATTGCTCGCGAGTGAGCGACAGCGGTTTTTCGACGAGGCCGGCAACCTCCAGGCGCCAGTCGGCGAAATTGTTGGCGAGAAGGCCCTTGTAGGTGTCGTCGTCGGGAGCGGTGACGCCGTTCGGCCGCTGCGGCTGGCGAATGTCGGCCTCGGTGAATTCCGGCGCCAGCGCATTACGGCCGGCCAGCAGGCGCTGCGCGCGCCAGGTCAGGCCGTTGGCGTTTTCGAGGAAGCTGCGCAGGCCGCCACCGATGCCGAGGCCGCTGTCGAAGGCGTCGCAACCCGACAGCGCGATGCCCGACAGCCCCAGGCTGGCGGAGGTCAGGAACTTGCGGCGGCTGATCTGGAATTTTGCCATGTCAGGCGCTCCTCTCGTTGGGCTGATCGTGCGTCGCGGGCGGGTCGGTCCGGTACCAGCCGGTGATGATCGAGCGCAGCTCGTTGATCGGGCCGGCTGCGAGGATCATCACGATGTGGATGACAAAGAAGAGGACAAGCAGCACCATGACGGTGAAGTGGATGGTGCGCGCCGTCTGCCGGCCGCCCAGGATTTCATTGAGCCAGGGCAGCACCGAATCCATGCTGGGCGACATCGCAAGGCCGGTGACGATCATTAGCGGCAACAGCACGAAGAGCACGCCGCCATAAGCCATCTTCTGCAGCGTGTTGTATTCGTGCGTGTGATGGAACTTCAGCTTCGCATGGTCGACGATGTCGCGCGGCAGCTTGCGCAGATCATCCAGGCGAGGGGCAAGGTCGCGGCGGATATGGCCGTTGATGAGGCTGGCGATGAGCCAAACCAGCAAAGTGGCCGAAAGCACCCAGGCGAAGAAGAAATGCACGACGCGCGCGGTGCCGAGATCATAGTAGGACGGGATCGTCGCCCAGGCCGGGAAGGCGCGCGGCGTCTCCTGTCCGGGAGGGCCGGACCAGCCGAGCACGCCGGTGGTGTCGAAGCGATGGCCGAAGATGTCCGTGAAGCCGCGCGGCCCGTTATCGGTGTTTTCGGCGCCGATCTCGAGAATGGTGTTGTGGAATTGGAAGCCGGACTGCTTGCCGATATAGAGCTGCGGACGCGCGTTGAAGATCTGCAGGCCCGAAAGCAGCATGAAGAACAGCGAGAAGGCCCAGACCCAGTGCGTCAGGCGCGTCCAGCGCGACTGCCGGTAGATCAGCGTCGTATCCTTCGCGTCAGCCGCTGTGGCCGGTTGGCTCGTGGCACCAGAATCCATTCAGTCCTCCAGCCGCGCCATCGGACGCGGCTTTTCACGTCATTGTCTTTCCCTCAATACGTCGCGGCATAAGGCAATGTTTCATGCGAT
Source organism: Mesorhizobium sp. WSM4884 (assembly GCF_029625675.1). Lineage (NCBI taxonomy): Bacteria > Pseudomonadati > Pseudomonadota > Alphaproteobacteria > Hyphomicrobiales > Phyllobacteriaceae > Mesorhizobium > Mesorhizobium sp. WSM4884. The sequence continues at coordinate 1,326 of NZ_JARTVO010000024.1, read as the reverse complement.
CACGTATTTATTACGGAGTGCCCAGGCTGACCGCGAGATTGACCGCGGCAGCGACGATCACCGTATTGAAGAAGAACGTCAGGATCGAATGAATAAGCACGATCTGACGCATGCGCGAGGTGGTGATCGCGGTGTCGGCCGTCTGCGCGGTCATGCCGATGACCGTTGCGAAATAGAGGAAATCCCAGCCCTCCGGCCGCTTGTCGCCGGGAAATTCGAGGCCGCCTATCGGAATCTTCTTGTTGGTTTTCGCGTCGACCTCAACGCCGTCCATCCAATAGACATGCGCGTAGTGCAGCGCCGCCATGGCATGGATGGTGAACCAGCCGAGCGGAATCGACAGCATCGCGAACGAAATCTCCAACGGATGCGCGGCACCCTTTTGATTGATGAGCTGGAACAGCGAGCCGATGGCGATACCGACCACAAAGAGCGTGACGGCGAAGATCAGCAGCACCGGAAGGTCGGTGGCGCGCGCGTTCTTGCTGAGATAGCGGCCGGTAAGCCTCGGCATCGGGGCGAGGACCAGAATGATGAAGGTCAAAAAGAACACGTTGGCGCCGATCGAGTAGGGAAGCGGTAGGCGCAAAAGCAGTGCAAGAAGCAGCGCGACGATGCCGATGGCCGCGGCCAAAGCGAACTGCATGTGCCGATGCATCGGCGTCTTGACGGACGTGTCGTCACCCATGGCCGGCCTCTGAAAGGCGTTCGGATCAATCCGGTGTGACGGATTTGAAGGCCCGCCGCAAGATGCGGTCGAGCTCGCCGAGAAAGTTCGACCTGTCCTTCGGAGTGAAGGCGGCGTTGAAGCCACGGCTCTCGCCGGTCTCACGCAGATGCTGCTTGAGATCGCGCATCGCCACCGCCATGCCGATTGTTTCCGGCGTGAAGGGACGGCCCGTCGGTCCCAGCACATGAGCGCCGAGCGCCACTGTGCGCGCGGCGAGCGGGATATCAGCCGTCACGACGATATCGTTTGGCCTGGCATTCTCGACGATCCAGTCGTCCGCGGCATCCGCGCCCTTGGAGACGACGACGTTGCGGATCATCGGATCGCGCGACGGGCGCAGCCCACCATTGGAGACATAGGTGACCATGACGCCATGGCGTTCCGCAACCTTCTCGACCTCGGCTTTGACCGGGCAGGCGTCGGCATCGACATAGATGATGGGCGCAGGCAATCGTCTCTCCAAATGTGCAAGGGGCCGGCGAAGGCCGGCCCCTTGCCTGAAATTTCGGGAATTGTCAGGCCGCCAAGGCGCCTGACTTCTTGGCCGTCCAGGTGGCGATGTAGTCCATCAGGCCTGGGTTGAGGCAGTCATAGGG